>NZ_CP014145.1:0-307477 GCF_001542775.1 Microterricola viridarii | reverse complement strand
CGCTGTCAGCTCGGCGGAAAAATATGGGTGGTCGGCGACGCCGCCCCAGACTGCGATCTCGGCGGATCCCGCGGCGCGCGCGGTCCCGACCAGAGCGGCGCAGGCCCGCGCGACGATGTCTATGGCGACCGCATCGCCGTCACCGGCGGCGTCGAGCACATCGGGCGTGAAACGACCCAGGCGACGGGCCGGGTTGCCCTCGGCGCTCACCCAGGCCGGCATTGCGGCGAGGTCGCCGACCAGTGCCCTGGCGCGGGCGGTCAGTGCGGTGGCGGGGCCGCGGCCGTCGACGTCGCGCAGGGCGGCGGCGAGGCCCTCCTGGCCGATCCAGCGCCCGCTCCCCTCGTCGCCGAGCCACGGTCCCCAGCCGTCAATCTGTCGGGTGGTGCCGTCGCCGTCGACCGCGTAGGCAATCGCGCCGGTGCCGATGATCAGGATGACTCCCCCGCTGCCGCCGAAGGCGCCGGCGTGGGCTGCGAGGGCGTCGTTGATCAGCGCCACCGGGGCGCCGGTGAACTCGCGCACCTCCGCGACGAGATCCCGGGCGACGATCCCGGCCGCCTCAACACCGGCCGCGCCGATGCCGACACCGGCCAGGCCGGCCAGATCGCTGGCGGGAAGTCGGAGGAACAGCGCCCGGATTGCCTGCGCAGACAGCGCAACCCCGTCGAGATCGGCGATGCCGGGGGCACCAGGGCCTTTCTCCTCGGCAATGACGCCGTCGGCGTCGAACAACCTGACACGGCAGGATGTCTTTCCGAGGTCGACCGCCAGGTAACGCGGCTCAGTCATCGCCGTGCCCTCCGCCCGGGTTCGTCGCGGCCACCAGACGCAGCCGGGAGATCCCGTCGAGTGGTGCCGGCAGGGTGAAACCATGCGGTGCCGGGCTGATGGCACCGGCGATTCTGGCGATCCCCCGCACGAGGCTCACCGGGATGCGGTGCCAAGAGCAGAAGCCGAGGAACGCGAAGAGCAGGGATTCCTTGAACTCGGGGTCGATGCCGAGCTCATCACTCGTGCGCAGGCTCACGCTGTCACGGGCCAGGGCGGCGGCGAGCTCTCGAACCAGGCTGGGGTTCAGCACCCCGCCGCCGGAGGCGACGACGGTGCGGACCTCTGGGCCGGTGCGGCGCAACGCATCCGCCACGGTGATCGCCGTGTATCGGGTGAGGGTCGCGATCAGCGCGGGGAGTTCGAGGCGCACGCCGGCCGAGGCCTCGGCGTTCCGCACGACCTCCAGGGTGAACGTCTCGCGGCCGGTGCTCTTGGGCGCCGCCTGCTCGAGGTACGGATGCGCGAGCAGTGCCGCGAGCACGGCGTCGTTCACGGTGCCCGAAGCGGCGAGTTCGCCGTCGCGGTCGAAGCCGAGCACACCGCCGGTGTGCTCGGCGACGCTCGCGTCGATGAGCACGTTCGCGGGGCCCGTATCGAATGCGAGGGCAGAGCCGTCGGCGCCCAGGACCTGCAGGTTCGCAATGCCGCCCAGGTTCAGTGAGGCAACGTCGACGGCAGGCCCGAAGAAGGCTGCGTCGAACAGCCCCATCAGCGGCGCGCCCTGGCCGCCGGCCGCGATGTCGGCGGCGCGCAGGTTGGCGAGCACCGGCGCACCGGTCGCCTCGGCGATCCAGGCCGGTTCGCCGAGCTGGAGCGTGCCGCGGGCGCGCCCGTCCTCGACCCAGTGGAACACGGTCTGGCCGTGTGAGACGACGAGATCTGGAGCGAGACCGCACTCGGCAATCGCGCTGGCTGCCGCGTCGGCGAAGCCCTGCCCTATTGCCGTGGTGAGCGCGGTGTGCGCGCCGGCGTCGAGGGACTCGCCGTCAGCGTACGCCAGGATCCGAGCGCGCAGCGCTGGTTCCCAGTCGAGCGTACGGGTCCACCGCGAGGCGAGCGTGAGTTCGGGTGTGGCCGGATCGCCGCTCGTGGTCGCCTCGACCACGGCAACATCGATCCCGTCTGCGCTGGTGCCTGACTGCAGCGAGAGGATGATCACGCTGGTCCTCCAGCACAGATCAGATCGGCGACGAGACCGGCGGCCAGAGCAGAGCTGGCGCGGGCGTCGATCCGGTCGAGCGTACTCGGGTACTCGTGTTCCGGCACCACACCGACGTTGACGACGACGGCGTCGGGCCGGGCTGTTGCCAGGTGTGCGAGTGCGTCGCGCTGAGCCCCCGGCACACCGATGCGGTCAACGAGCACCACGAGATCTGTGTCGGCGGGGATGTCGCGGAGTGCCCCGTCGAGATGTTCGGCGGCACTCGCGGCCTGCCCCGCCAGCCGCGCCGGGCTCTGGATGTCACGGTGCGCGGCGAACGCGAGCCGGAACGCGTCGGACTCGCTGGCGACGGCCAGGGTCGCGCGGGCGCGCAGATCGAGCAGGGCGAGCGTCGGCTGGGAACGCGCAACGTCGCCGTGCACGCCGATCGCGGCTGCGATGGCAGGTGCCCATTCCGGCTCGGCTGTCTCGGGCTGCGCGACGTTTCGCGCGTGCTCCAGCTCGGTCGCCAGCTCGCGAACCCGGTCGGCGGCGCGGCGCAGCTGTTCGAGGTCGAGCTCTCCGGACTGCACGGCCGCCAGCAGCGCGTCGCGTACCTCGAGGTAGTCGTGTCGGTCGGCGTCGGGCTCGCCCGAGCCACCGAGGTTGGTGCGAGGGTTGCCGATGCACAGAAGGTCGGCACCGGCCTGGATCGCCGCAACGGCGCCGGGGCCGGCCCCCACGCTTTCGCGGATGGCAGCCATGTCGAGCGCATCGGTCACGATCACGCCGTCGAAGCCGAGGGCGCGGAGCTTGCCGAGAATGAGCGGGTTGAGCGTGGCCGGGGCCTCACCCCACGCCGGAACGCGGATGTGCGCGGTCATGATGGTGCGCACGCCGGCGGCGATTGCCGCCCGGAAAGGCTCAAAGTGCACGTCTTCGATCTCGTTGACCGCGATGCCCAGCTCGGGCAGGGCGAGGTGCGAGTCGGAGTGGGTGTCGCCGTGGCCGGGGAAGTGCTTGGCGCACGCCGCGACGGCGCCGGAGGCCTGGATGCCGCGCACGGTCGCCGCGACGTGGGCGGCGACGGTCGGAGCGTCGGCTCCGAACGAGCGCACGCCGATGACGGGATTCGCCGGATTGGTGTTCACATCGGCGACGGGGCCGAACACCAGGTTGATTCCGACGGCGTGGGATCGGGCGGCGAGTGCTGCGCCCACCGCGGCGCTGAGCTCCGGGTCGTTCACCACGCCCAGCTGCGCCGGCCCCGGAACGGTGGATCCGTGTGCGGATTCCAGCCGGGTGACGGTGCCGCCCTCTTCGTCCGTCGCGATGAGCGCGTTCGCGCGGTGTGCGCGAATGGAGGCGGAGAGCGCCTCGGTCCGCTCAGAGATGTTCTGACCGAAGTAGACGACGCCGGCAACACCCTCATCGAGCGCATCGGCAAGCCACTGCGGCAGCTCCGTGCCGAAAAAGCCGGGAACGATGACCCCGTTGACGGCTTCGAGGACGTCCCGATCCGTCGTGCGCACAGCGTCGCTCATCCCTTGACCGCTCCCGCGACGAGGCCGGAGGAGAGCTTGCCCTGAACGATGATGAAGAAGATCATCACGGGCAGGGTGATCAGGGTGGACGCCGCCATGACGCTGCCCCAGTCGTTCGAGTTCTCACCGAAGAACTGCTTCAGGCCGATGGCAACCGTGTATTTGTCGCTGGCACCGCCCAGCATCGTCATCGCGAAGATGAACTCGTTCCAGGCGGTGATGAAGCTGAATACGCTTGTGGCGACGAGGCCCGGCATGACGAGCGGGAGCATGACGGAGCGGAACATCCGCCACCAGCTCGCGCCGTCGAGGAATGCCGCCTCTTCGAGTTCCACCGGCACCGCGGCGACGAAGCCGCGCAGCATCCAGATGCCGAACGGCAGCGAGATGGTGATGTACACGATGATGAGGCCGAGAAGCGTGTTGAGCAGCTGGAGGTCTCGCACCTGCACGAACAGCGGGATCACGAGGGCTTCCATCGGCACCATCTGCACGATGAGGATCATGAGCAGCATCGAGGTGCGGAACTTGAAGCGGAATCGCGCCACTGCGACCGAGGCCAGCAGCGAGAGCACCGCGCTGCACACCACAACGGCGACGGCGACGATCAGCGAGTTGCGCAGGAAGACGGCAAAACCACCGTCGTTGAGCACGTAGATGAAGTTGTCGAGGGTGAGCTCAGAGGGGAACAACCCCGTCGATCCGCTCGCCGCGTTGGCATCAAACGCGCTGGACATCATCCAGTAGGCGGGAAAGAGGGTGAAGACCAGGAGCAGCGTTACAAGGGCGCCGACGATCACATTGCGGCGAACGCGTGCGGGGGTGATGTTCCGGCTCACAGCTCGTCCTCCTTCATAAGCACCCGAATGTAAATGATGGTGATCACCAGCAGCACCAGCGTGAGCAGCACGGCGATTGCAGAACCGAATCCGTACTGGTTCTGACCGAACGACTCGACGTACGACCAGACACCCAGGTTGAGCACACTGCGGTTGGTGCCTGAGCCTCCCGGCATCAGGTAGACCTGCCCGAACACTTTGAAGTCCCAGATCGTCGACAGGATGATGACCACCGTGAAGACCTGCTTGAGCGAGGGAAAGGTGATCTGGAAGAACCGGCGAATCGGTCCGGCGCCATCCATCTGGGCGGCCTCCAGCATCTCCTTGGAGACGCCGAGCAGGCCGGCCATCACCGTGATGGCCACGAAGGGGAACCCGTGGTGCACGACGTTGATGAGCACGATCAGGTAGAAGGTCCACCGGTTGGTGAACCAGTTGAACGGTTCGTCCATCAGTCCGGCCCCCATGAGGAGCTGGTTGACGATGCCGTTGTCCGCGTCGAAGATCCATACCCAGACGTAGGTGCCGGTCACGGCGGGCATTGCCCAGGCGACCATGATGGCGCTGCCGACGACGGTGCGCCAGAACCTCGAGAGGTTGGTCATCAGGATGGCGACGAGGGTGCCGAGCGCCACGGTGCACAGCACGGCGGCGATGGCGAAGAGCACGGTGTTGGGCAGAACGACCGACCACAGCTGCGGATCGGTGAGCGCCGCGACGTAGTTGTCTACGCCGATGAAGTTGGTGTCTCCGCTGACGATCTCGCGCAGTCCGTAGTCCTGGAAGGAGAAGATCAGAACGCGAACGAGGGGCCAAAGGAGCAGGACGGCCAGCACGATCAGTGCCGGCGCGAGCAGGAGCCACGGCCGTGCGGCGGCGATCGTGATCGCCTTGCGCCGCCGGGGGCCGGGGCCTCCGGCCGCCGGGGAACCCGAGGTTCCCACGGCGGCCGGCGACTGAATCGTGGTGGTCATCGACTCTGTCTTCTTACTTCTTGTTGAGGATGTCGGTCATCTCGGCAGCGGCGTCGGCAGAGGCCTGCTCAACCGTCTTCTCACCGGAGAGGATCGACTGGATCATCGTGTTGGTGGTCTTCTTGGCCTGCACGGCACCGAACTTCGGCGTGACGGGGAGCGAAGCGCCGCCGTCAACCATCTGCGTCGCGAACGCCTTGGTGATCTCATCGGCGTTTGCGACGGTGGCGTCGAGTGCCGTGGTCTCGCCCGGGAAGTAACCACTCTGGCTGGCCCACTCGGTGGCAAAGTCACCGGTGGTCATCATGCTCATGAAGGTCCAGGCGAGGTCCTTGTTCTTGCTGGACTCGAACATGCTGAGGTGCGAACCACCGAGCATCGACGGGCTGATGCCCGAGGTCTGGCCGGGGATCGGGAACGAGCCGATCTTGCCTTCCAGCTCCGGGTTCTTGTCGAGGATCGTCGCGGGGGTCCACGAACCCATGACCGCCATGCCGACCTTGCCCTGGGCGAAGTTGTCGAGGACGTCGGTCTCCTTCCAGGTGGTTGCACCGGAGGTGGACGAGCCGTGCTGAAGTGCGAGGTCGGTGTAGAACTTGATTCCGGCCTGCGACTTCGCGCTGTCCAGACCCGAGGTCCAGGTGTCGCCCTTCTTCGTCGCTACCTCGCCACCGGCACCCCAGACCCACGGGTAGGTGAGCTGCTCAGCGTCGCCGGCAACCGGGAACGGGATGATGTCGGGGTTGCTCGTCTTGAGCGTCTCGATTGCCGCCTGGAACTCTGCCCAGGTGGTCGGCACGGCGATGCCGGCTGCCTCGAAGATGTCGGTGCGGTAGATGACCGAGCGAACGCCGGCGTACCACGGCATGCCGTAGAGCGTGTCGTCGAGCGTTCCAGCCTCGACCAGGCCCTCAACGAGCTTGCCGTCGAGGCCTGCCTTGGTGACGTAGTCGTCGAGCGGTGCGAGTGCACCGGATTCAGCGAACTCCGCGGTCCAGGTCGTGCCGGTCTCGGCGATGTCGGGGGTGGTGCCACCGGCGATTGCAGTGACGAAACGGTCGTGAGCGTCTGCCCACTGCACCATCTCGACGTTGAGCTTCGCGCCGGTCTCCTTTGTGAACTCGTCACCAACGCGCTCGAAGAACTCGTCGGATTCGGTGTTCGTACCCTGCATGATCCAGACGTTGAGGGTTTCACCCGTGGCGTCAGTGCCACTTCCACCGGTGGCTCCGGAAGAACAAGCCGTCAGGCTCAGTGCAGCCGTTGCCAAAATGGCGAGCGGCAGGTAACGCTTTTTCATAGCAAGTCTCCTCATTGATGGGCGTGAGCCCGTAATTGCGTATTGAAAATAGTATCCAAGCTGTTGCGTTCGCGCGAAAGTAACTTTCACGCGACTTGAATACGATACCTCGTGATTCGCGCTCATTTGTCCAGAACGCAACTCAGGAGGGGCACGACGCCCTACTCGGGGAGAATTCCCAGCGCGGCCGTTAGGGCTGTGACTTGCGCGCCGTCAGCCAGCGAGCCGCGAGCACCAGCAGCAGCCCGATGGCCGCGCCGAGCGCCGTCTCCAGCAACCGGTCGATCAGCAGAGTGCCGACGGGCAGCGGACTGGCCAGGTGGGCGACGCCGAGCGCCAGCGGGGTTACGAAGACCAGCGCGGCACCGTAGTGGCGGCCGACGAGGATCTCGGCGCCGAACTGGGCGATGACGACACCGATGACGATGGCGAAGGGCGGCGGCTCGGGGAAGAGCAGCGCGCCGGTCACCAAGACGCCGACCGCGGTGCCGACGATCCGGTGCACGGAGCGCGAGATCGAGTGGCGTGCGTGCGGTGGCGGGATGACGGCCACCACGCTCACCACAGCCCAGTACGGGTGTCCGATGCCGATCGCCGTCGCGACGGCACCGGCGAGCAGCGCGCCGAACACGTTCTGGGCGACCGCCACCCACAGAGCTGCCTCCCGAACGGCGGCCCACCGCACTCGTGGCGATCGGGTCAGCTGCTGGAACCAGCCGTCGTCTCGCTCACGTCCGGCCCTCCGCAGCAGCCAGCCGGACATCGTGATGGCGAGCGCGAACGCGGCCGAGGCAGCGGCCAGGCCGATGCGTAGCGGAACCTGCTCTGGCGGGGTCGGCAGTGCAGCACACACCAGCAGGCCGAACACGAAGAACAGCGGGGTCGGCGGGAAGAGCCCGTAGACGGCGGCGACGACGATGCCGCCCACGATCACGACGACGAGCGCAGCGGCGACGAGGATGTTCGCGGCTCCGCTGGCGGCCAGGATGGTGCCGAGCGCGACGCTGAGCACAAGCCCGATCGCGGCGATCCCCGCACTGCGCAGCCGCACTCGATAGGGTTCGCTGCGCCCATACAGCGCCGTCATCGCCCCGAACGAGGCGTAGGCGGCGAGGTCTAGCCGGTCGAGGGCGAGCAGGAGGAACAACGGAACGGCCACCGCGATCGCCGCCCGGCTCGCGACCTCGAAATCGCGAGGCGTCAGCGACCGCAGGCGGGCCGGGAGGGACTGGGGGGCGCTGTCTGTCACCGTGCGCCCGCTACAGCTTCTCGAGGGGCTTGACGCGCGGCGTCAAGAAAGGCGGGAGCCCATGTCCAAGGAATGCTACGGAAAGCAAATCCCGGCCCCTAGATCTTCTCGATCGGAGCGATCTTAATCAGGAGCTTCTTCGCGCCCGCCGTGTCGAACTGTACGTGCGCGATGCGCTTGGTGCCCTCGCCGGTGACCTGGTTGACCCGGCCCTCGCCGAAGTCGACGTGCCGGATGCGGTCGCCCGCCTCCAGAGTGAGGTCACCGTTGTCGCGCACCTGCGCGGTGACCCTGTTCGCCCACTCGGTCTTCGGCTTGGGCGCTGGTGGCAACTCGCCGCCGAATCGCTCGGAGCCGCTGCCGGAACCGCCGCGGGATCCGAAGCCGTCGCGGCGGGCGTTCAGCGCGCGCGGCTGGGTGCCGCCGCGGGAGTTTGCCATTCCCGGCGACTGCCGCCACTCGATGAGGTCGCCGGGGATCTCCTGCAGGTAGCGGCTCGGCATGGCCACATTCGTCTCGCCGAACTGGGCGCGCGTCATGGCCAATGAGAGGTAGAGCCGCTTCCTGGCGCGGGTGATGCCGACGTAGAAGAGGCGACGTTCCTCGGCCGGGCCGCCGGGCTCGCTCGCCGACATCTGGTGCGGCAGCAGCCCCTCCTCGATGCCGGTGAGGAACACGGAGTCGTACTCGAGGCCCTTGGCCGTGTGCAGCGTCATCAGCGAGACGGTTCCACTGGAGTCGTCGAGGTCGTCGGCGGCGGCCACGAGCGACACCTGGGTGAGGAAGTCGATCAGGCCGGCATCCGGGTTCTCCTTGACGAAGTCCTTGGTCTGCGCGAGCAGCTCCTCGACGTTCTCGGCGCGGGTCTCGTCTTGCGGGTCGCGGCTGCCCCTCAGCACCTCGAGCAGCGTGCTCTCGGTCAGCAGGAAGCCGAGAACCTCGCTGACGCTGGAGACGCCCGCTGGATTCTCCGGGTCGAGCATGAGCGCCGCCTCGTCGAGCAGCTTGGCCAGCTTCAGGATGGCGCCGGTGACCTTCGGCCCCATGCCGAGGCTGCCGGCATCGCGCATGGCCTGCCGGAAACTGATGCCGTTGGCCTCGGCGAAGCTCGCCAGCTGCGTCTCGGTGGCAGGGCCGATGCCGCGCTTGGGGGTGTTCAGGATGCGGCGGAGCGCGAGCTCGTCGGCCGGGTTCGCGACGGCGATGAGGTACGCCATCGCGTCCTTGATCTCGGCACGCTCGTAGAATTTGGTGCCGCCGACGACCCGGTAGGGCAGGGCTGCCCGCACGAAGATCTCTTCCAGCGCACGGGTCTGCGCGTTGGTGCGGTAGAACACGGCGATGTCGCGGTAGGCAACGCCCTCCGCGTGCAGCTTCTCGATCTCGTCGGCGATGAACTGGGCCTCGTCATGGCCGGAATACCCGGTGTAGCCGATGATCTTGGCACCGTCGCCGACGGCCGTCCAGAGCTTCTTGTCTTTGCGGTCGAAGTTGTTGGAGATAACGGCGTTGGCCGCGCTCAGGATGTTCTGCGTCGAACGGTAGTTCTGCTCAAGCAACACCACCTTGGCACCCGGGTAGTCGCGCTCGAACTCGACGATGTTGCGGATGTCGGCACCGCGGAAGGCGTAGATGGACTGGTCGGAGTCACCGACGACTGTCAGGGAGGCGCCGGGGATGGCGCCGCTGGCGTCCTGCAGCGACCGCACGTGGTGGCCAGCCGTGCCGAGCTCTGCAACGATGTGCGGCTCGATCGGCCGGGTGAGCTCCTTGATGAAGGAGTACTGGGCGTGGTTGGTGTCCTGGTACTCGTCGACCAGGATGTGCCGGAAGCGCCGCTGGTACAGCGCGGCGGTCGCCGGGAACGCGCGGAACAGGTACACCGTCTCGGCCAGCAGGTCGTCGAAGTCCAGTGCCTGCGCAGCCCGCAGGCGACGGGTGTACTGCCGGAAGATCTCGATGAACATGAGCTCTTGCGGGTCGCTGAGGTTGGCGTTCCGCGCATAGCTGTCGGCATCCGCCAGCTCGTTCTTGAGCTTGGAGATCTTGTTCGAGACGCCGGCCGCGGTGAAGCCGAGGGTGTCGGCCGAGAGCTCCTTGATGATGCGCTTGAGCACGTTGCGCGAGTCGGCGGAGTCGTAGATGGTGAATGTGCTGCTGAGGCCCGCACGCTCGGCCTCGGCGCGCAGAATGCGCACGCAGGCGGAGTGGAAGGTCGAGATCCACATGCCGGTCGCGGCCTGGCCGAGCAGTGCGCCGACGCGCTCGCGCATCTCGGCGGCCGCCTTGTTGGTGAACGTGATGGCGAGGATCTGGCTGGGCCAGGCCTCGCGGCTGCCGATCAGCCCGGCGATGCGGTGGGTGAGCACCCGGGTCTTGCCCGACCCGGCGCCGGCCACGATGAGCAGTGCGGGGCCGCGGTACTCGACTGCTTCGCGCTGTTCAGGGTTCAGGCCGTCGAGCAGGCTGTCGCCGCCCGCCCAGGCGCCGCCGCCCGGCAGCCCGCCGGGCAAGCCGGGGCCGCCAGCGGGAGTTCCCGACGGAGTGCTGACCGCCGGGAATCCGCCCGGTCCGTCGTGCACGATCATCGGTCGCGAGTCGGTCGGTTCGTCGGGGTCAAAGAGAGTGCTCATGTCTGATCCCAGTGTAGGCGGGGCCGCTGACAGGCCGAGGCGCTCAGGCTTCGCCGCGGAGCCCGTCTCGCACGGCGACCGCGAGATCCGGGTGGTCGGCGAACACGCCGTCGATGCCGGTGCTCATGATCAGCTCGAACTCGCTCCACCAATCGCCGTGTTGCGCCTGCCCGCGGCCGCCGCGGTGCGCGGGCAGCAGGAAGCGGTTCTCGGGGCGCAGTGTCCAGGTGTAGACCTCGAGCATGGCGGCGTGGGCCAGGTCGACCAAGTCGCTCGTCTCCGGGATCCCGGCGACATCCTGCTGCACGATCATCGAGCGGTTGACGCTGATGCCGTCAACGAGGCCGCCGAGTGCGTACAGCCCCGCCTCCGTGACGAAGTCGGCGTAGCTGCGGGCAGCATTGCCGTGGGCCAGCCGCTGGTCCTCCGGCGTTCCCGTCGCTTCGATGAGGAACACCTTCTTGCCGCCGACGTCGCGTGCGGCGAGTTTGCCGAGCACGCCCAGTTCGAAGGACTCGATGATCAGTGGGGCGTCACTTCCGCCCCAGCCCGCATCGTCGAGCTCGGCGGCGAACAGCTCGTCCAGCGGCAGCCCGATCGACTCGAAGTAGCTGGCGTGCTTGATCTCGGCGACCATGCCGAGGCGCCGGCCGAGGCGCTCCGTGCTCTCCTCGATGATCTCAAGCAGGTCGCGCAGGCGGATGATGGGAAAACGGCCGTCGAAGGCGGTGTTCGCCGAACGCAGCTTGGGCAGTCGCTCCCGAGCACGGAGGGTGCTGAGCTCCCCCAGGTGAAGTCCTCGGTGAACCAGCCGGTGAGCTCGTCGCCGTCGACGGTCTTCGTGGTGCGGAGGCCGGCGAACTCCGGCCGCGTCGCGACATCCGTCGTGCCTGAGATCTCGTTCTCGTGCCGCAGCACGAGCACTCCGTCACGGGTGGCCACGATGTCGGGTTCGACGGCATCGGCGCCGAGCGCGAACGCCAGACGGTACGCCGCAGCGGTGTGCTCTGGGCGGTAACCGCTGGCGCCACGGTGGCCGATGATGAGCGGGGTGGCGAGCGACATGGCACAAGGGTAACGGGCGCAGGCCCCCTCGCGCTGCAACAATCGACGTGATGCCCAGGACCACAGCACCCCCCGCACCGCGCGGCGCACGAGCGCCGCGGCCCTTCGTCGAACCCACGCGCGGGTTGCCGCTGCGCTGGGGCAGCTACCGCTGGCGCCTGATCGCCGGGGGCGTCTCCATTGCGCTGGGCATCGCGTCGGTGCTGTTCACCAGCAGTTACAGCCTGCCCTTCCTCGCCGTCGGCTCGCTGCTGCAGGCAGGTGGTTGGATCCTGCTGCCCGCACGCGGATGGCGCCGCCTGCTCGCGATCGGGCCCTGCCTGCTGGTGTCGTCGCTGATGCTCGCCGGGGCCGACTTCGCCGTGTTCTCTGCGGTCTTCCTCGCCGGCTGGCTGCTGGTGCGGCAGCGGCCGCCACTGGCGTGGCTCACGCTCGCCATCCCCGTGGGCGTCGGCCTGGCCTGCGGCGCCGCGTTCACGAGCTACGAGCAGAACTGGATGGTGTTCGCTCTCAGCGGTGCCGGAGTGCTGGCCGGAGCCGCGGCAGCGCGGGGAATTTCCCGCGCGCTCCCAGCAGCATCCGGTAGTTTAGAGACATAGCACCCGCAGCGACGGACTCGTCGCCTGCGCTTCGCCCCCGAGCCCCAGAGGATCCCATGGCACTCGAGAACCCCGCATTCCGCAGCGCAGCCTTCACCGGCAACAGCTCCGTCGCCAACGCAGTGTCGGTCGAGGAGCTGCAGGACATCTACAACCGGCCCACCGCCGGCGCCGCGCAGACCGGTCGCATGACCGTCGAGGACACCGTCGTCAAGAGCGTCGTCGCGTTTGCCGTGATGCTCGTCGGCGCCTCGCTGGGCTGGGTGACCGCGGCCACCATGCCCGCGATCTGGATGGTCGCCGGCGTCATCGGTTTCGTGCTCGCCCTGGTCAACATCTTCAAGAAGGAGCCGTCACCGGCCCTCGTCCTCGCCTACGCCGCCTTCCAGGGAATCTTCGTCGGCGCGATTTCGGCCACGTACGCGGCCGCATACGACGGCATCGTCATCCAGGCGGTGCTCGCCACCCTCGCCGTCGTCGGTGTGACGCTCGCCCTCTTCGCCAGCGGCAAGATCCGTGCCTCCAAGAAGGCCACCAAGGTCTTCCTCATCGCCATGGTCGGCTACCTGGTGTTCTCCGTTCTGAACCTCGTGCTCAGCATGACCGGCGCGGTCAGCAACCCGTGGGGCCTGCGCGGCGAGTTCGAGATCTTCGGCATCCCGCTCGGCCTCGTGCTCGGCGTCCTCGTCGTCATCATGGGCGCCTACTCGCTCGTGCTCGACTTCGACTTCATCCAGCGCGGCGTCAAGAACGGCGCACCGAGCAAGTACGCCTGGTCTGGCGTCTTCGGCATCCTGGTCACCGTGATCTGGCTGTACCTCGAGATCCTGCGCATGTTCGCCATCGCGCGCGACTAGTCACACACGCTTGAACAGAAGGGGCCGCCGCGAGGCGGCCCCTTCTGCGTGCGCGCCGCGGGCACCGTGGCAACTCGATCACGCCGGCTCCGGGGCTTCGGGGGCTGCGCTGCTCCTTCGTCGCGGCGCGGCCCCCTCTAGCCGACGTGGAAGGAGGCGCACCGCCCCTCCCCCGTTGGCTCGAGGGAGCGCCAGCGACCGAAGCCAACCGCGCCGACCACAAAGACAGGACCAGACGAGCGCGGACGCCGTGGGTGGGCCCCGCGCCGCTCCCCTCCTGTCTTTTCTGCACGAGGGGGGGCGCAGCAGCCTCTCGTAGTCGCTCGCGGCTTCGGGGGCTGCGCTGCTCCTTCGTCGCGGCGCGGCCCCCTCGAGCCGCCGTGTAGAGCGGCCGCGTAGCTCCAACTCGCGCCGCCCCTCCCACGTTGGCTCGAGGGAGCGCCAGCGACCGAAGCCAACACCCACGAGGTTTCGACAAGCTCAACCAGCGGGCGGCGCGCCACCCCGTTGGCTCGAGGGAGCGCCAGCGACCGAAGCCAACCGCGCGGGAGTCTCGACAAGCTCAACCAGCGGTGCGGAGTCGGGAGCGAATGCTCCGCGGGGTGTCGCGTTATGAATGAAAGAAGCCGGGCCCCTCTCAGAACTCGCAAGCTGTCTGCGAATCCGGAGGGCCCGGCTTCTTTCATTCATTGTCTGAGCTGAGGAGCGGAACATCCGCTCCCGGCGCCAGCTACAGACCTACTCCCACTCGATGGTTCCCGGCGGCTTGCTCGTGACGTCGAGCACCACGCGGTTGACACCGTCCACCTCGTTCGTGATCCGGTTCGAGATCTTTGCCAGCACGTCGTACGGCAGGCGGGTCCAGTCGGCGGTCATCGCATCCTCGGAGGAGACCGGGCGCAGCACGATCGGGTGACCGTAGGTGCGGCCATCGCCCTGCACGCCGACCGAGCGAACGTCGGCCAGCAGCACGACCGGGCACTGCCAGATCTCGTTGTCGAGGCCGGCTGCGGTCAGCTCGGCGCGGGCGATGGAATCCGCCTTGCGCAGCAGCTCGAGGCGCTCCTCTGTGACCTCACCGACGATGCGGATGCCGAGGCCGGGGCCGGGGAACGGCTGGCGCCCCACGATGACCTCGGGCAGGCCGAGCTCGCGGCCGATGGCGCGCACCTCGTCCTTGAACAGGGTGCGCAGCGGCTCGACGAGCTCGAACTGCAGGTCCTCCGGCAGGCCGCCGACGTTGTGGTGGCTCTTGATGTTCGCGGTGCCGCTGCCGCCGCCGGACTCGACGACATCCGGGTACAGGGTGCCCTGCACGAGGAAGCGGATCGGCTCGCCGTCGGCCGCGGCCTCTGCGACCAGGTCGCGCTCGGCCTGCTCGAAGCTGCGGATGAACTCGCGGCCGATGATCTTGCGCTTGGTCTCGGGGTCGGTGACTCCGGCCAGCGCAGTCATGAACTGCTCACGGGCGTCGACGGTGACGAGGCGCACACCGGTGGATGCGACGTAGTCGATCTCGACCTGCTCGCGCTCGCCCGCACGCAGCAGACCGTGGTCGACGAAGACGCAGACCAGCTGGTCGCCGACGGCCTTGTGCACGATGGCTGCGGCGACCGAGGAGTCGACTCCACCGGAGAGAGCGCAGAGAACGCGGCTGTTGCCCACCTGGGCCTGGATCTTGGCGACCTGCTCGGCGATGACGTTGCCGCTGTTCCAGTCGGCCGCGATTCCGGCGGCGCGGTGCAGGAAGCTCTCCAGCACGTGCTGGCCGTGCTCGGAGTGCTTGACCTCGGGGTGCCACTGCACGCCGTAGAGGCGCTTCTCGTCGTTGGCGAAGGCGGCGACCGGGGTCGAGGCGGTCGAGGCGAGGACGGTGAAGCCCTCCGGAGCCTTCGACACGGAGTCACCGTGGCTCATCCACACCGTCTGCTCGGTCGGCTGCTCGGCAAGGAGCACGTTGCCCGTGGCATCCGTCACCGTCACCGGGGTGGCACCGTACTCACGGTTGCCGGTCTGCGCGACCTCGCCGCCAAGGGCGGTCGCCATCACCTGGAAGCCGTAGCAAATGCCGAGCACGGGCACGCCGAGCTCGAAGATGGCGGGGTCGAACTGCGGCGCGCCCTCTTCGTAGACCGAGGACGGCCCACCGGAGAGCACAATGCCGATCGGATTCTTGGCCGCAACCTCATCGGCGGTGATCGCGTGCGACACGATCTCCGAGTAGACGGATGCCTCGCGCACGCGCCGTGCGATCAGCTGCGCGTACTGGGCGCCGAAGTCGACAACGAGTACGGGCCGTTGCGCGGTGTGCGCTTCGGCGTTGGGAACGGGGTCGGTCACGCGTGTGCCTCCACGGGGTCGGTGGCCGCCGCTTCACGGCGAGCCAGGTAGGTTTCCACCTCGCGTGCAACGCGCACCTCGAGGAAGAAGGACAACAGGGGGATGATGCCGCCGAGGGCGAGCAACAAGAACTTGGGGAACTGCCAACGCATCAGGCTCCACAGCTGGAAGCAAGCGAAGAGGTAGACGACGTAGAACCAGCCGTGCGCGATCAGGATGCCGGTGGAGAGGTTCGCGCCGTCGCCGGTGGATTCCCAGCCGGAGACCGTCTCGATCATCGGGGCGAAGTGCAGGAAGCCGGCGTTGCCGAATCCATACAGTTCGACGTGGAAGACGTACTTCAGAACCATCTCGGTGCAGAGCAGAAGCAACATCACACCGGTGATCACCGAGGTGACCTTGTAGAAAGTAACAGCCTTCCGAATGCGCGGGAATACGGCGGGTTTCGGCTCGAGGGGCATGAGACTAGTCTACGCGCGGTTGCTGAGCGATTCGCCAGCGGCCGCGGCCGCCGCGGCATCCGCCTCTTCCTCGCGTTCCCGCTCCCAGGTGTCGCGCACCAGGCGGTACCAGAGGAACACGGCGAAGCCGGCGAACACGGCCCACTCGACGGCGTAGAAGATGTTCAGCCAGTTCAGCTCGAGTTCGGGGCTGGGCTCCGGCGAATCGATGGCGTCGAGGCCTGCGGTCGTCGCCTCGGTCTGCACGATGTACGCGGAGTAGACGGAGTGGTTGTCGAAGTCTGCCCAGAGGTTGATCAGGGCCGAGACCGCGACGGCGCGCATCACGTGTGCGCTGGCCCCGTCGGTTGGAATCTCGGGACCCTCGGTTGGCAGCAGCCGGCCGACCAAGGTGATGGTCTCGCCGGAGGCCTCGTCTGCGGCCAGCTTGGCGGCGACGGACTTGGCCGTGTCGGCATCCGCGGCCCAGCCGCGGGCGACGGGGATCGCCGCCTCGCCCGGCGCATCGACTTGGAAGTGGCTGACCACCCAGTAGCCGGCGGTGCCTCCGTTCAGGCGCCCGCTGATGATCTGCTCATCGCCGGCGATGAAGCGGCCGTCGACCGTGACCATCTGGCCGGTGGCGACCTGCCGGATGGGCTCGTCCGGGTCGGCGATCTCGGCGAGCGCCTGCACGGTCTCGGTGGAGCGTTCCACGGTCTGGCCGGCGTCCACGGCCCGGGCCAGCTGCCATTGGCCGAGCAGGGCAAAGATGGCGGCGACGGCGAGCGCGCCGAAGAGAGCGAGTACCCAACGCGGGCGCAGCATGATCGAGAGCATGTGGTGAATCGTGTCCTGCGGGTTGTCGGCGAACTGTCGAGGTATCGTTCTGGCGAGCGTTCGGCGCTCGGCAATCGATACCCTTGAGGCTATCGCGCTTTGCTGGGCGGACTCTGCCGCGCGGATCCTCAGCCCTCGGCATCGCACCCACCGCGCACGCTACGTCGGCGTCAGCGCCTCCTCTCAGGCGCAGCCATCCGTGACCATCTCCGGCGCTCTGACCCATCGCACTGTGGCGTCGTCGGACTCAATCACGATCACCGTGGACTGGGCGTCGCCTCCGTCCGGCCGCGCAACGTCGATGACGTCAACGGGCGTGCCGATGCAGGTATAGAGCTCGCTCTGGAAGCCCGGACTGCTCGACGCGAAGTCCCAGCTGTCCCCCGCCTGAATCCCTTGGATCGTTGACATCGGGATCTCTCCGCTGGCCGGGCCGTCGAAATAGACCGCGAAACGGGGCCAGACGAGGTAGTCGAGCTGCTCGTCGATCCGGCGTTGTTCGTCATAGAAGCGTTCGTCGAGCACGAGACTCCCCCAGGAATGGGTGACGCCGGGCGGAGTGTGATTCGTGCCTGGGTATTCTTCGTCGGCGGGCGCTTCGCCGAAGACGGTGCTGAGCACGGCGATCGCCTCCGCCGGCGCAGCCATGTAACTGAGCGCGGTCACGACGTCTCCGTCATCGTCGCGCAGCTCGAGCACGTCGGGCCGAATGACGAAGCCGCTGACGTGGGCGAGCAACTCCGCGTCGACGGAGGGAAGCTCCACCGGCGCGACATGCGTGGTCGGCGTCGGCCGCGGCGTCTTCGTCGAGGTCGGCGCAGTCTGCTGCCCGGCCTGGGGCTGCGGCGCGCTGCAGCCGGCTATGAGCAGTGCGAGTCCAGCGGCCAGCGCAACGGCGACCAGTCGGACGGTTCGGCCACGTGTCGTTGTCATCCCCATGGACTCATGGTCGCAGAGGGTGCGCACTCGGCTCGGCGACACGCTGCCGCCCGCGGTTGGCCGGCCTCCGCCGACTGCAGCACGGAGGGGCCCGCGCAGTGCGCGGGCCCCTCCTCCTCTTGTTCCCCCCGGTCCCAGTTGTTCCCCCGGTCTAAGCGGAGCGGCGGCGCAGACGCACCGTTCCGACTCCGAGCATGCCCAGCCCTGCCAAGAGCAGCAGGCCAGCGGCAATCCCGGTGTCGATTCCCTGCACGCCGGTCGAGGCCAGGCCGCCGGCGGTCTTCGCTGCCGGTGCACTCGGCGCCGGCGGCGTGACCGGGACGACCGGCGTCAGCGGGTCGATCGGCTTGATCGGGTCGATCGGCGCCTTCGGCTTGACCAGGTGCAGCGTGGCTGCGGAACTCGCAGCGGCGAAAGAGCCGTCCCCGAGGTAGCTGACCGTGATGACGTGCTCGCCGACCGCCAGCGTGTCGGTCGCGAGGCGAGCGTTGACGACATCCACCACCGCACGGGCGGCGGTGCCCTTCGGCGCCGTGGTGCCCACCGGCACCGGAGCTCCGAGCGGCTCGCCATCGACCAAGAACTGCACGAACCCGCTCGGCACGTGCCCGGTCGACGTTATCGGCTGCACCGTCGCGCTGAAGACGGCGTCCTGTTCGGCGACACTCTCGCCTGAGACGTCAAGCGCGATGCCGACGGGAGCGGCGAGCACGGCGTGCCCGAGCACCTCAGAGGTGGATGCGTCGAAGGACGCATCCCCGGCGTACTGCGCCGTGATCTGCCGTGCACCGACGGCGAGGGCCTTCGGCACCGTCAGGCTCGCGGCAGCGCCGCTGGCGTCGAGCGTGGCGGAGCCGATCTCGACTCCGTCTGCGAGGAACGCGATGGACCCGGTGGGGGTTCCAGCGCCCGGTGCCTCAACTGAGAGCGCGGCGTGCAGCGTGAGCGACTCACCGAAGTTCGTCTCGGCCTTGTCTGCGCTGAGTGCGAGAGCGGTGGCTGCGTGCTCCACCGTGATCGTGATCGACGCGTCAGTACCGGCGTAACTACCGTCGCCGGCGTAGTGGGCGCTGAACTCGTAGCTGCCGACGGCCAGTGCGCCGAGCGGGAGCGTTGCGGCTCCGGCCGAGACGGGGACGGTTGCGAACGGCGCTCCGTCAAGCTCGAACTCGATCTCACCGCTCGGAACACCGGCACCCGGGGCGACCACGCTGAGCGTCGCGCTCACGGTGACGTCCTGGCCGAACACGGCCGGGTTCACGTCGCTGCCGAGCGCGATGACCGTCGCAGCCTGCTCGACGTTGACGTCGATGGCGTCGGATGACGCGGCGTAGTGCGTTCCGTCTGAGAAGTCAGCGGACACGGTGTGGTTCCCGGGCGACCAGAAGGCGCGGTCCAGGGTGGCCACACCGTCAGTGACGGAGGTGGCAGCAAGCGCCACGCCGTCGACCGTGAACACGACGGAGCCCGTCGGGGTCCCAGCGCCGTTCGGCAGCACTGAGACATTCGCGCTCAGTGTGACTGGCTGCCCCACGAGCGGGGCGGGGCTGATCGCGGCGAGTGTCGTCTCGGTCGCGGCGAGCCCGACCTCGTGGGTCAGCGTGTCGGAGTCGGACTCGGTGAAGTAGGTGTCGCCGGAGTAGCTCGCGCTCAGCTCGCGCTCGCCGACCTCAAAATCGTCGACGTCGATCGCGGCGGAACCGTCCGTCACGCCGGCCGTGGCCAACGGGGAGCCGTCGGCGTAGAAGGTGACCGTGCCGGTCGGCACGGCGCCGACGACGGGAACGGCCATGCGAGCCGGCGCGACCGCGTCGCGGGCAGCACTGATGTCTGCGGTGAGGGTGACGCTCTCGCCCCACACCGAGGTGTCGATCGACTGGCTGAGGTCGAGCAGGCTCTCGGACTTGATGACGTCCAGGTCGCTTTCAACCGAATGTGAGGCCATGAAGGAGGCGTTGCCGAGGTAGAAAGCGGTCAGCTGCACCGTCTCCAAGCCGGTCGGCGTGAGGTCACTCGGAGTGAAGTCCATGGTGGCGACGCCCGATGCGTCGATAGAGGCGTCCTCGACCAGCGTGCCGTCGGCTGTCCTCAGCTCGACGGTGCCGTCGAGCACAGCGTTGGCGGGAGCAACGGCGGTGACCGCGATGGTGGCCGTGACGCTCTGGCCGAACTCGGCCGGAGCCGGCGCGACGGTGAGACCGGTGGAGGTGGAACCCTGCGCGACGGTGATGACGGCGGAACCGACGGACTCCTGGTACTCGCCAGCTGAGGGGGTGAAGACCGCCCTGACCGTGTGGCTGCCGATGGGCAGGCGGATTCCGCCGAAGCTCGCCACGCCGTTGGCAAGAGCACCCGCGCCGAGCTCGTTGTCATCGGCGTCGAGCAGCTGCACCGAGCCGGCCGGGAGCGTGCTGGGGGCACCGGCGGCACCCACCGCCACAGTGAGGGTGATCGGCGCACCGATGACGGCGCTCGAGGTGGCCGGGGAGAGCGTGGTGGTCGTGGTGTAGCTCGGCGTGTAGACGAGGGTCACTGAACCGCCGCCAGTCGCTGCCTGTCCACGCGTCACCACGGTGACCGCGGCCGCGTCGACAAAGGAGGAGCCGCCGCCACCGCCACCGCCGGCACCGCCCGCGCCAATCACGGCCGTGCCGCCGCTACCGCCGAGAAGTCCGGCGCCACCACCGCCTGCACCGCTGGAGATTCGCGCTCCCTGCCCGCCGTTACCGCCGGCAAGGCCTGCGCCCGTCGCGCTTCCCGCAGCAGCACCGCCGGTGCCACCGCCGACTCCCGCAAAGCAGTTGCGGCCCGAAGTGCCCGCGGCATCCGCTGCACCGCCGGTTCCCGGAGCGCAGGGTGTCAGTCCCGCGCTGGCACCGGCGCCGCCGCCGCCACCGCCGGCGATTATCAAGCTTGCCCCTCCGGCCTTCGAGATCTTGCTGGCGCCGCCACCACCACCACCAGCGGACTTGCCCGGGACAGCGGGGTTCCATCGGTCGTAGGCGTAGCCAGCCCCACCGTTGCCACCGGCGGATGCGCCGCTGCCGCCGAGACCGGGCTCCGCGCTGCCGCCGCCTGCACCACCCTTTGTCGAGCCCGAGATGTTCAGCACGTCTCCGGGCGCCACAGCGAATGTGCCGACGATGCTGGCGCCCAGACCGCCGGCGGCGCCAGCGCCGCCTCCGCCGCTTCCACCCGAGGCACCGGTTACAGTGGCCGTGACACTGGTCACACCGGCCGGGACCGTCCAGGTCTCACCGGCGGGACTGCTGACGATCTTGGTGACGGGCGTACCGGCGGCGAACGCCGGCGTTGTCGCGAGCAGCGTTCCGGTCGCCGTGATGCCGGTGACCGCGAGGCTCAGGGCGACGAAGGCGGCGGGAACCCGCAGCCGCGACTGCGCGGGTGCGGGGCGAGAGCCGTGGATTGTGGACGTTTTTGGGCGCGCGAGCGCAGCACGAAGTGCCATTGGATTCGGGTTCCCTTCGGGAGCGGGCAATGTCAGCCGCAACGTCTGGGTAAGAGACGCGTCGCATCGGCCGGGGTAAGCGGCCGCGCTGGGCCCCTTGGGTAAGAAGGGGCCCGCGACTGCGCGCGCCGGGCCGGGGTAAGTCGACACGGCGCGCAGGTTCACAACGCTACGAGCGATGCCGACGCGGCGTCAGCGTCCGTCGATTAAACCGTCAAGAGTTGACGGGAGTTTCACCCATTCGAGCAATGCTCATCACCTTGCGGCCGACGGTGCCTCGAGCAACGTTCGCCGAGTTCAGGCGGTCGGGGCGAGGATGCGCAGCTCTCTGCGTGAGCTCAGGCCCAGCTTGGGCAAGATATTGCGCATATGGAAGTTCACTGTCGTCACAGAGAGGAAGAGAGCCTCGGCGATCTCACGATTCGTGTGGCCGCGAGAGGCATGCTGGGCGATCTGGCGTTCGCGGGCAGTGAGCGCAGCGAAGGGGTCTGTCGGCACGGCGGAGCCATTGCCTCCCGCCCGCTCCAGCAGCGCCAGCGTGCGCTCGAGGTCCGGGGACGCACCCAGCCGGGTGAAGACCTCCGCGGCCTGGGACAGCTGCGCCGCGGCCCCGTCCGCGTCGCCCACCCGGAGCAGGAAACGCCCGAAGTCGGCGCGCGCCCTGGCCATCGGGAACGGGAAGAGCCCGGCCGCCGGATCGGCAACGGCCTGCTCGTACAGGGCTTTGGCGCGCTTCTGTCTGTCCGCGGCGTCCTCGATCCGAGCCTCCAGCCAGAGCGCCGAGCCATAGTGCGGCTGCCAGCGCGCGGTGGCGCGGAGGTCGGCGAGCGCGGTGCGCGCCTCGTCGACGCGCCCCAACGCTGCCAGCGCCTCGACCTTGTACGTCTTCCAGCCGTGCGTCGTGGAGACCATGCTGCGCAGCGCGGGATCGGAGCAGGCTCGCAGTTGCTCGACTGGATTGCCCGCCGCCCGGGCCAGCTCGGCGGCCGCCACGGCCGCCATCGACGATTCGTAGCTCTCGTGCCGACTGATCGTGGCCCGCTCGCCCGCCTCCAGCAGCGCGCCGACCGTGGCCGCACCGCCACGGGAGGCGGCGACCAACGCGGCCGTGAAGTGGGTGACCGGGCGCACCGTGAACGCCGTCACGTCCATGGCCAGGCTGAGCGCCGACTCCGCTCCGGCCTCTGAGGCCGCCCAATTGCCGAGCAGGTACTCCACGTGGCTCAGGATGACGCGCACGTGCCCGGCCGTCCAGGCGTGCGGGGCGCGCACCAGAACGGCCGAGGCGGCGAGCATGTCTGCGTGCACAGCGGGGACATCGCCGGACTGCATCTGCACGCCGGCCCGGGTGACGAGCGCGTCGACGAGCTCCGGGGACGCCTCCGCCTGCGCGATCAGCATGCTGAGCTCGCCGAAGGCCGCACGGAACGCCTCCATGTCGCCGGCCCGCGCCGCAGCCGTCATCGCCCAGCCGAGCAGACGCATACGCTGCCCGTCGCCCGTGTACATCCAGCGCAGGCGCGCACTGGCGGCATCCGTATCACCGGGGAGCACCGCGTCCACCAGTTCCCTGGCTCGTCGAACGAGGGCAGGGATCGGCTCGGTGTCGCCGGTCATCAATTGGAACTGGGCCTGGATGCCGGCGATGTGGGCGGCCAGGATGCGCCCCTGGGCCGTGCCCGGCACGTCCGCCTGGCCGAGCGCGTCCTCCGCAGCGGCCAGGGCGTCCGGGATCCGGCCGGCGACGGCCAGCATCTCCACGGCGATCGCCGTCGTCAGCGCGCCGGCCGGCAGCGCCTCGGTCTGCGGCATCAGATCGAGGATGAGCTGTTGCCGCCGGAAGCGCATCGCCAGCAGGGCAATCTCGATCAGGACCTCATCGTGCTCTCGGCCCTCGTCGTACAGGCCGAGGATGCTGCGCAGGTAGCCGATCGCCTCGTCGGCCTGGGCGGGGCTGGCGACGGCGCGGGCAATGTCCTGCACCCGGGCGAGCAGCGCGTCGTCGACGGCGGATGCCGCGGCCAGGCTGTGCCGCAGCCCGCGCCGACCACCCAACACCTCGCCGGCCGCCCGGTGGATCGCCAGGGTCTCGTCGGCGCTCAGCCGTTTCGCCACGGCGTGCCCGAGGAGTTCGTGCCTGGGCTGCACCCAGAGCTCGCCATGCCACCGGGAGTGCGTCACCAAGCCGGCGGCCTCCGCCGCGTCCGGGTCGGCCTCCAGTCCGAGCGAACACGCGATCTCGAGCACGACGCGCTCCTCAACCGGGTCGCGGAGCACCGCACAGATCCGCCCGAAGTTGCTGGCCGCGACGGGCGCGGCGGCCGCCACGCGGGCAAAAGGGTTGCGAGCGGCGTCAATGACCGGGATGGGTGCTTCCCAAATGTCGGCCTCGGCGTTCACGGCCCCCGACTCGCGGCCGAGCGCCAAAGCGGCGTTCAACAACGCGGGGAACCGCCCGTTGCCTCGCGCAGGGCCCTGGCACTGCGCTGGGAGACGCCGCGATGCACCTGCCGGGCAGCCACGGCGCGCACCTGCTCGGTGCTGAGGGGTTCCAGGCGCAGCTCTGCGTGCTGGTCTGACCGGCCGACGAAACCGCCCACCAGGTCGACGAGGGCGTTGGGCTCCCCCATGGGGCGGCTGGCGACAGCCACGAAGAAGCGTCCCTCGATCAGCCGTTGCACCGCAAAGCGCAGGGCGATCGCCGACTGCGGGTCGATCCATTGTGCGTCGTCGATGGCCAGGAAGACCGGCGTGCGCACCCGATCGAGTGCGTCCAGGAGCAGGGCGCCCATCCGCTGCGGGTTCGCCGCGACATCCGGCTCCTGCTCGATGGGCCTGCGCTGGCTGAGTTGCCGGAGCAGCCGCTCGGCTGCCGCGAAGGGCATCCCGGCCTCGTAGGCGTCCGCCTTGAAGTAGAACGCCTTCCAGCCGCTGTCGACCGGAAGAATTGCGCGCAGCAGCTGCGATTTGCCCATGCCACTCAGCCCGGTGACCAGCAGGGTGCCGCTGTTCCCCGCTGCGATCAGGCCCTGTGCGAGCTCTCGTTCGGCCGCGCGCTCATCGTGGTCGACTCCGTTGTCTCGCATGCTCGCCTTCCCCGTGGTTCCGAGGAACGCTCCGTTACCGTCTGCCTGTCCGGACTCTATCGCACTCGGCAGCCCCACTACACCGGTCGGTACACCCCGTCCACGCCGAGCCTTTCGGCCGTGGACGGGGCCATGCCCACTACTTCCCCTCGACCGCCATGATGTCCGGGGCTTCCAGGCGCACGTGGTCGGCGGACGCGTCGTCTGGTTGCTCCTGCGAGGCCCGTTCGGCCGCCACCCGCTTCAGGTAGTTCGCCACCTCGAGCTGTTCGAGTTCCTCATCCCAACCGAGCACGCCGGCCATCAGCTTCGCAGCGACGGGCGCGGCCGAGACGCCGCGGTCCCAGGCCTCGATCGAGATCCGGGTGCGGCGGGCGAGCACGTCCTCCAGGTGCAGCGCCCCCTCGTGCGAGGCCGCGTAGACGACCTCGGCACCGAGGTAGTCGTCGGCCCCCGGCAGGGGCTCGCCGAGGGAGGGATCCGACTTGATCAGGTCGAGCAGCTCATCTGTCAGCGTGCCGTAACGGTTGAGCAGGTGCTCGATGCGCACCTTGTGCACGCCGAAGGCTTGCGCGATGCGGCCGCGCTTGTTCCACGCCGCCTGGTAGCCCTCTGCGCCGAGCAACGGGATGTCCTGCGTCGTCGACGGTGGGATGCGGCCATCCAGCGCGTCGACCGCAGCGTCGATGGCGTCCTTGGCCATCACCCGGTACGTGGTCCACTTGCCGCCGGCAATCACGACGAGCCCCGGCACGGTGTGCGCGACAAGGTGCTCACGGGAGAGCTTGGAGGTCTGCTCGCTCTCGCCGGCCAGCAGCGGCCGCAGACCGGCGTAGACGCCCTCGACGTCCTCCCGGGTGAGCTGGATCGACAGCACCTTGTTGACGTGCTCGAGCAGGTAGTCGATGTCGGCCGCGGTCGCGGCCGGGTGCGCCTTGTCCAGGTTCCAGTCCGTGTCGGTGGTGCCGATCAGCCAGTGCCTGCCCCACGGGATCACGAACAGCACGCTCTTCTCGGTGCGCAGCAGCAGGCCCATCGCCGATTGGAAGCGGTCGCGCGGAACCACGAGGTGGATGCCCTTGGAGGCCCGCACCTTGAAAGTGCCCCGCTCCCCCACCATGCGCTGGGTGTCATCCGTCCACACGCCGGTCGCGTTGACGACCTGCTTGGCGCGCACCTCGAACTTCTCGCCGGTCTGCAGGTCGTGCGCCTGCACGCCGACCACCCGCTGGCCGACCTTGATAAAGCCCTCGACCCGCACCCGGGAGGCCGCGTGCGCGCCGTAGAAGGAGGCGGTGCGCACCAGCGACGACACGTAGCGCGCGTCGTCGACCTGAGCGTCGTAGTAGGTGATGCCGCCGACCAGGGCGTCGTGCGAGAGAGACGGGATGAGCCGCTCCACCTGCCGCTTGCTCAGGTGGCGGTGGTGCGGCACCCCGGGCGGGCGGCCGCCCGTGTAGCTGAAGATGTCGTAGAGCAGCATGCCGGCGCCAACATAGGCACGCTCAATCACCCGCTTCTTCAGCGGGTAGAGGAAGCGCACCGGCTTCACCAGATGCGGGGCAATACGCTGCAGCAGCAGCCCGCGCTCGATCAGCGCCTCCCGCACCAACCGGAAGTCAAGTTGCTCGAGGTACCGGATGCCGCCGTGCACCAGCTTCGAGGAGCGGCTGGACGTTCCCGACGCCCAGTCGCGCTCCTCCAAGATCCCGACGCTGAGGCCTCGGGTGACGGCGTCCAGCGCCGACCCGGCCCCGACGATGCCACCCCCGACCACCAGGATGTCCAGCTCTTTGTCTTTGAGCCGGGCGAGGGCGGCCGCCCTCTCCTCCGGTCCGAGCTTGCTCGAACGCGTCACGCTGTTGCGCTGGGCCATCATTGCCTCCCGAGGTACGTGGTACTGACGGACTGCCGAAGCTGGAGTTGCTGGTGGTGCTGGTCGTGCTGGTCGTGCTGGTGGTGCTCTCTTGTGAGGCTAGTTGCCCTGGTACGGGGCCACAACAACCTCGACCCGCTGGAACTCCTTGAGGTCGGAGTATCCGGTGGTCGCCATCGAGCGACGCAGTGCGCCGACGAGGTTGGCCGTGCCCTCGGCCACGGGGGCCGGGCCGTAAAGGATCTCCTCGAGCGGGGCGACCGTGCCGACGTGCACGCGGTTGCCGCGGGGAAGCTTGGCGTGGTGCGCCTCTGCACCCCAGTGGTATCCGCCGCCGGGTGCGTCGGTGGCACGGGCCAGCGCGGCGCCGAGCATGACGGCATCCGCGCCGCAGGCGATCGCCTTGACGATGTCGCCGGAGGTGCCGAGGCCGCCGTCGGCGATCACGTGCACGTAGCGGCCGCCGGACTCGTCCATGTAGTCGCGGCGAGCGCCGGCGACGTCAGAGACGGCGGTGGCCATCGGCGCGTGGATGCCGAGCGAGGCGCGCGTGGTCGAGGCCGCGCCGCCGCCGAAGCCGACGAGCACGCCGGCCGCGCCGGTGCGCATGAGGTGCAGGGCCGCCGTGTAGGTGGCCGCGCCGCCGACGATGACGGGCACGTCGAGCTCGTAGATGAACTTCTTCAGGTTCAGCGGCTCCTGGTTCTTGGAGACGTGCTCGGCCGAGACGGTCGTGCCGCGGATGACGAAGAGGTCGACGCCTGCGGCGACGACGGTGCTGTAAAACTCCTGGGTGCGCTGCGGCGAGAGGGCGGCGGCGACGGGCACACCGGCGGCACGCACCTCGGCGATGCGGGCGGTGATGAGCTCTGGCTTGATCGGGGCGGAGTAGATCTCCTGCATCCGGGCGGTCGCCTTGGCGTCGCTCAGGCCGCGGATCTCAGCCAGCAGGGGCTCCGGGTTCTCGTAGCGGGTCCAGAGGCCCTCGAGGTCGAGCACGCCGAGGCCGCCGAGCTGGCCCATCATGATGGCGGTCTGCGGCGAGACCACGGAGTCCATCGGCGCCGCGAGGAACGGGATGTCGAACTGGTAGGCGTCGATCGCCCAGCTCACCGAGACGTCCTCTGGGTCGCGGGTGCGCCGCGAGGGCACAATCGCGATGTCATCAAATGCGTACACACGACGTGCCCGCTTGGACCGGCCGATTTCAATCTCCATGCTCACGAGTCCAGCCTACCTAACGTCACCGACGGGCGACCACGGATGCCGCAAACGCTGCTCGAGGTCTCGACAGGCTCGACCAGCGGACTCCCGCTTCAGCGCGAGCGCACCACTCGAGCCTCCGTCCACACCGGCTCGTCCGACTCGTACACGGCACCGTCGGAGCCGAACACCAGGTAACGGTCGAAGCCCCTGGCGAACCAGCGGTCGTGGGTCACGGCGAGCACCGTGCCGTCGAAGCGGGTGAGCGCGTCCTCCAAGGCCTCCGCCGACACCAGGTCCAGGTTGTCGGTCGGCTCGTCGAGCAGCAGCAGCGTGGCGCCCGAGAGCTCCAGCAACAGGATTTGCAGGCGGGCCTGCTGGCCGCCGGAGAGCGACTCGAACTTCTGCTCGGCCGCCGCGACCAGCCCGTAGCGGTCCAGCGCCCCGCTGGCCGCCTCGCGCGGCATCCCGTTGCGGTGACTGTCGCCCTTGTGCAGGATGTCGAGCAACGTGCGCCCGGTGAGCTCCGGGTGCTCGTGCACCTGCGCGAACCAGCCAGGCACGACGCGGGCGCCGAGCACGGCCCTGCCGGTGTGCGGCACGGGGGCGAGCGTCTGGCCGATCGCCGTCACGTGACCGAGGGTGGAATCTGGCTCGGTCCCGCCGCGGGCGAGCAGGCGCAGGAAATGCGATTTGCCCGACCCGTTCGAGCCGAGCACCGCAACACGGTCGCCGTACCAAATCTCGAGGTCGAACGGCTTCATCAAGCCGCTCAGTTCCAGCTGCTCGTTCACGACCGCGCGCTTGCCGGTGCGCGCACCCCGCAGCTGCATCTTCACCGCCTGCGCCGGCGGCCTCTCCTCCGGCGGGCCGGCATCCTCGAAGCGCCTCAGCCGGGTCTGTGCCGCCTGATAGCGCGACGCCAAGCCGTCGTTGTAAGTCGCCTTGGTCTTCAACGTCTGCACCAGGGTCCTCAACGCCTGCCGCTGCTCGTCCCATCGGCGGCGCAGTTCGTCGAGCCGCTCGAATCGGGCGTCGCGCGCCTCGTGGTAGCCCTCGAAGCTTCCACCGTGCACCCAGGCAGTGTTGCCGGCCGCGCCCAGCTCGATCGTGACGATGCGGTCGGCGGCGCGCGCCAGCAGCTCGCGGTCGTGCGAGACCAGCAGCACCGTCTTCTGCGTCTCGCGCAGCTGCTGCTCAAGCCAGCGCTTGCCCGGCACATCGAGGTAATTGTCCGGCTCGTCGAGCAGCAGCACCTGCTCCGGCCCGCGCAGCAGCGCCTCCAGCGCGAGGCGCTTCTGCTCGCCGCCGGAGAGCGTGTCGAGCTCGCGCCAGCGCGCCCGCTCGAACGGCAGACCGAGTGCGGCCATGGTGCAGTGGTCCCAGACTGTCTCCTGCTCGTAGCCGCCCGCATCGGCGTACTCGGCGAGCGCGGTGGCGTAGCGCATCTGGCTGGCCGTGTCGTCGTTCTCCATGATGGCGAGTTCGGATGCCTCCAGCTCCAGCGCGGCGGCTCGCACCCTGGCGGGGGCGACCGCGACCAGCAGGCTGGCGACGGCCGTGCCGGTCTCGAGCGCCCCGTGCCCGATGAACTGGTCCATCACGCCGAGGCCGCCGTCGATGGCAATGCTGCCATCGTCGGGGCGCAGCTCGCCCCGGATGATGCGCAGCAGCGTCGACTTGCCCGCGCCGTTCGCGCCGATCAGCGCCGTCGTCGTGCCCTCCCCACGCGGAAGGCGACGTCGGCGAGCAGCGGGCGGCCGTCCGGCAGACTGAATGAGACGCCGTTGACGTCGATGTACCCCATGATGAACTCCAGGTCGGTGGCCGCAGCGTGCGACGCCACCGATTGGGCAGCCGACCAGCATATGGGTTGCGCCCGCCGCGCGCCAGCCGCGTCCGGCGCAGCCCGTGCCGGCGCCGGCCTCTGGCGCCCGCGGCATCCGCGCGCCATGCTGATGGCATGTCGAATGTTGCCGCCGATTCCCTGGACCTCCTGCGCACACGCACCAGCGCGAAGTGGGCGCACTTCCCCGCCGACGTGCTGCCGCTGCCCGTCGCTGAGATGGACTTCCCACTCGCCGAGCCGATCGCGGCGGCCCTGCACGACGCGGTCCGCCGCTCAGACACCGGTTACGCCGCCAGCAGCCGCCCGCAGGCCGAGGCGTTCGCCGGCTTCGCCGCCCGGCGCTTCGACTGGGCCGTCGACCCCGGCCGGGTCACCAGCACGGCCGACGTGTCGATGGGCATCGTCGAGGCGCTCCGCCAGGCGGTGCAGCCGGGCGATGGGGTGATCATCACTCCGCCGATCTACCCGCCGTTCTTCGATCTGGCGCCGGAGGCGGGGGCCCGCATCGTGGAAGTGCCGTTGGCTGGCGGCATCGACGAGGGCTGGTCGCTCGACCTCGCCGGCATCGAGCAGGCCTTCGCAGACGGCGCCCGCGCCATGGTGCTCTGCAACCCGCACAACCCGGTCGGGCTCTGCCACCCGGTCGAGACGCTGCGGGAGCTCGCCGAGATCGCGGCCAGGCACAATGCGACGATCGTCAGCGACGAGATCCACGGCGCCCTCACCCTGGGCGAGGTGCCGTACGTGCCGTTCCTCTCGGTGTCGGATGCCGCCCGCGAGCACGGGGTCGCGGTCACCAGCGCCAGCAAGGCATTCAACCTGGCCGGGCTGAAGTGCGCGCTCATCGTCACGGCGAGTGAGCGCGGCGACGCCCTGCGAGCGGCCATGCCCTACGAGGTGGAGTGGCGCACCAGCATCTTCGGTCAGATCGCCGCGATTGCGGCGTTCAGCGCGGGCGACGACTGGCTGGACGGCGTGCGCGGCAGCCTGGACGAGAACCGCCGGCTGCTCGCGAGCCTGCTCGAGGAGCAGCTGCCCGGCACCCGCTACCGTGTGCCGGATGCCACCTTCCTCGCCTGGCTCGACCTCTCGAGCCTCGGTTGGGGTGACGACCCGGCCGGACGCGCGCTCGAGGTTGCCAAGGTGGCCCTCACGCCCGGCATCAGCTTCGGCGCCGAGGCGGGGCGCGGGCATGCCCGGTTGAACTTCGCCTGCTCACCCGAGGTACTGCACGAGGCCGTTGCGCGCATCGCGGCGGCCCGCTAGCCGCCGCGAGGAATAGCCGCCGCTACGATCCGCCAGCCACCCGGATGGTGGTGCCCGTGATGAAGCCGGCGCCCGGCCCGAACAGCCAGCCGACCAGCGGCGCGACGTCCTCGACCTCGCCGGCACGGCCGAGCGGCACCCGGGAGGCGACCCGTTCCGGGCGGCCGGCGTCACCGGCATCCGCGTGGATGTCGGTGCGGATCGTGCCCGGCGCAACGCCGACAACACGGATGCCCTCTGGCCCGACCTCCTTCGCCAGCCCGAGCGTCAAAGCGTCGACGCCGGCCTTCGCGGCGGCGTAGTGCACGTACTCGCCCGGTGAGCCGAGCGTCGCCGCGCCGGACGAGATGTTGACGATCACGCCGCCCGCCCCGCCGAACCGGGTCGACATCAGCCGCACCGCCTGCCTGGCGCACAGCACGGCCGCCGTCAGGTTGAGATCGATGACCGCCCGCACGGTCTCGGCCGGGGTGTCGGCGAGCGAGCCGATGTGCATGGTGGCGCCGGCGTTGTTGACGAGGCCGTCTACCCGCCCGAAGCGCTCCAGCGCCGCGTCGAAGAGCCGCACGATGTCGGCCTCGACGGTCACGTCGGCCTGCACGATCTCGCACCGCGCGCCGCCGGAGCGCAGCTCGGCCTGCAGCAGGGCCGCGGCGGGCGTATCGCTGCGGTAAGCGAGCACGAGGTCGTGCCCGGATGCCGCCAGCTCCCGTGCGATGGCCGCGCCGATGCCGCGGGTGCCTCCCGTGATGACGATGGCTGAACGACTCATGGATCCATTGTGCCCGTGAACGCAGAAGACCCGCCTCCGGTGAGGAGACGGGCCTTCTGCGGACCACTGGGATCCCGCAAATTTGTTGCGCTGTAGAGGCTGCCGCGGCACGCCCTCGACGCTGGCGCGTCTGCGGGCTACGGCTGCCGCCTTGCTAGAGGAAGCGCGTCGCGGCTTCGCCGCGCCGCGCTGACCTCTAGCGCGTGTAGTTCGGGGCCTCGACCACGATCTGCACGTCGTGCGGGTGCGACTCTTTGAGGCCGGCCGGCGTGATCCGCACGAACTTGCCCTTGTTCTTCAGCTCCACGATCGTGCGTGCACCGACGTAGAACATCGTCTGGCGCAGTCCGCCGATGAGCTGGTACGCGACGGCGGCGAGCGGGCCGCGGAACGGCACCTGGCCTTCGATGCCCTCAGGAATCAGCTTGTCGTCGTTGGGAACGTCGGCCTGGAAGTAGCGGTCCTTCGAGTACGAGGTCTTCTGGCCGCGGGTCTGCAGCGCGCCGAGCGAGCCCATTCCGCGGTAGGCCTTGAACTGCTTGCCGTTCTGGAAGACCAGCTCGCCGGGGCTCTCGGCGGTGCCGGCGAGCAGCGAGCCGAGCATGACGGTGTCGGCACCGGCGACGAGCGCCTTGCCGATGTCGCCCGAGTACTGCAGGCCGCCGTCGGCGATCAACGGCACGCCGGCCGGCTTGGTGGCCTTGGACGCCTCGTAGACGGCCGTCACCTGGGGCACACCGACACCGGCGACGATGCGCGTGGTGCAGATGGAGCCCGGTCCGACGCCGACCTTGACCGCGTCCGCGCCCGCGTCGACGAGCGCCTGGGCGCCCTCGCGGGTCGCGACGTTGCCGCCGATGACGTCAATGTGGGCGAAGCTCGGGTCGGCCTTGAGCCGGCGGATGATGTCGAGCACGCCGGCGCTCTCGCCGTTGGCGGTGTCGACGACGAGCACGTCAACGCCGGCGTCGCGCAGAGCCTCTGCACGCTCCCAGGCGTCACCGAAGAAGCCCATGGCTGCGCCGACCCGCAGGCGGCCCTCGGCGTCCTTGGTCGCGTTCGGGTACTGCTCGGACTTGTCGAAGTCCTTCACGGTGATGAGGCCGGTGAGGTGTCCCTCGTCGTCGACCAGGGGCAGCTTCTCCACCTTGTGCTTCGCGAAGATCGCGAGGGCCTCGTCCGGGTTCATCCCGACGTGGCCGGTGATCAGCGGCATCCGGGTCATGACCTCGGCGACCGTGGTGGTGGCCTTGTCCGCGTCGATGACGAAGCGCATGTCGCGGTTCGAGATGATTCCGACGAGCTTGCCCTCCGCGTCGATGACCGGCAGGCCGCTCACCCGGTAGGTGGCGCACACGGCGTCGACCTCAGCGACCGTGGCCTCCGGCGTCGTCGTGACGGGGTTCGAGACCATACCGGACTCGCTGCGCTTCACCCGGTCGACCATGTCAGCCTGGTCGGCGATCGACAGGTTGCGGTGCAGGATGCCGATGCCGCCCTGGCGGGCCATGGCAACCGCCATGCGCGTCTCGGTCACGGTGTCCATCGCCGCTGACAGCAACGGTGTGGCCACGTTGATGCGGCGCGTCAGGCGCGATGTCGTGTCGGCCTCGCTGGGGATCACATCCGTATGACCGGGAAGAAGCAGAACGTCGTCGTAGGTAAGTCCAGTGAATCCGAACGGATCTGCCTGATCCATCTCTCCCCTTTGCGTGTAGGAAATTATTGGTCTGCGCCGGCGGGTGCCTGACGCGTTGTCTGCCGAGAACTCGTGGCTCTCGTATCCATCAATGTTAAGCGAGTTTGCTGGGCGAGCATTCCGCACATCACAATCGCATGCCGAATACGCGACGAGACGGGGCAGTTACGACATAATCAGCACTACCGTCGACGGCGTTGTCGATGGAAAAGGCCCGGAGCCGCGCGAGTTCGCTCGCTGGCATCCCATGGAGGTGCAGTGATTTCCAGTGAATCCGCTCATAAAAGGTCGCCCGTCCGCTTAGCGGCGCTGGCCTTGATGCTCCTCACCGCGCTCGCGCTCACGCTGTTCACCGGCGGAGCAGCACACGCCGATGACGTCGACACGGATAAGTACGACTTCATCCTCGCGGGGAATGTGACGTTCAACGGCAAACCGCTCGATGCCGTCCTCATCACCGTGACGGGACCGGGCACCAACACTGAGGTGAAGACCGGTGCCGACGGCAAGTGGCGGGTCGGCGTCCCGGAGAAGGCCACCTACACGGTGAAACTGGATGAGGACACCCTCCCCAAGGGCGTGGTTGTCGCCAAGGGCGGCAACCCGTTGACGGCCGAGTTCGGGCTGACCCAGACGAAGTCGGTCAACTTCTTCCTCGGCGAGGGCACCCGCACGACCGTCTCGCTGTTTGACCAGCTCATCAACAGGGTGGTCAATGGCCTGAACTTCGGTCTGCTGCTGGCCCTCGCCGCGATCGGCCTCTCGCTCATCTACGGCACGACGGGCCTCAGCAACTTCGCCCACGCGGAGCTGATCACCTTCGGCGCGCTGATGACGCTCACGTTCTCGGTGACGCTCGCCCTGCCGGTGTGGCTCGCCATCCTGATCGCGCTGGTCCTGAGCGCGGCTCTCGGGTGGGTCTTGGATGCCGGCCTCTGGAAACCGCTGCGCAAACGCGGGGTCGGCGTCATCCAGCTCATGATCGTGAGCATCGGCCTCGCCCTGGCGATGCGCTACACCTACCAATTCTTCTATGGCGGGTCAACCAGGCAGCTGCCAGGGGCCTCACCGACCGACCTGCAGCTCGGCCCGCTCTCGCTGTCGTGGATCGACCTGACCAGCATGGGCATCAGCGTCGTCGTGCTGCTCGGCGTCGCCTACTTCCTGCTGCGCACCCGGATCGGCAAGGCGACCCGCGCCGTCTCCGACAACCCGAGCCTGGCCTCGGCGAGCGGCATCGACGTCGACCACGTCATCCGCATCGTCTGGGTGCTCGGCTCGACCCTCGCCGGCCTGAGCGGCATCCTGTGGGCGTACTTCCGCCCCGGGGTCAGCTGGGACATGGGCTTCCAGATCCTGCTGCTCGTGTTCGCGGCCGTGGTGCTCGGCGGTCTCGGCACCGCGTTCGGAGCCCTCGTCGGCTCGATCATCGTCGGCCTGTTCGTCGAGCTGTCCACGCTCGTGATCCCGCCGGACATGAAGTATGTCGGGGCACTCGTCGTGCTCATCGTCGTGTTGTTGATTCGGCCACAGGGAATCCTGGGCCGCAAAGAGAGAATCGGCTAGGAGGGCCTCGCAATGATCGACTGGGGACTCATCTTCTCTAATGCGGCGGTCGAGCTGATCAGCCCGACCACGGCCGCCTACGCGCTGGCCGCGCTCGGCCTGGCCATCCACTTCGGCTACACCGGCCTGCTGAACTTCGGACAGGCCGGGTTCATGGCGCTCGGTGCCTACGGCTACGCCATCTCAATCCTCACCTTCGGCTTCCCGGTCTGGGGAGCAGTGCTGGTCGGCATCGGGGCGTCCGTGGTGTTCGCGCTGATCCTGGGTGTGCCGACGCTGCGACTGCGAGCCGACTACCTCGCCATCGTCACGATCGCGGCGGCCGAGATCGTGCGGTTGCTGTTCACCACGAACACGTTCGTCGCCGTGACCGGCTCGGCCAATGGGCTCAGCGAGTACAAGGACAGCTTCCGCGCGCTGAACCCACTGCACTTCGAGGGCATAGCCGGCTTCGGACCGTGGCAGCACACGGCCGATGACTGGTGGGTGATCATCGCCGCGTGGAGCGTCGTGGCGCTCGCCTGCGTGTTCACCTGGCTGCTCATGCGCAGCCCGTGGGGCCGCGTGCTCAAGGGCATCCGTGAAGACGAGGATGCTGTGCGCGCTCTCGGCAAGAACGTGTACTCCTACAAGATGCAGAGCCTCATCCTCGGTGGTGTGTTCGGCACCCTCGCCGGCATGATCTTCATCATGCCGCGCGCGGTGATCCCCGCCCACTATGCGACGTCGCTCACCTTCTTCATCTACGCGATCCTGCTGCTCGGCGGGGCCGCGACGATCCTCGGACCCATCGTCGGGTCGATGCTGTTCTGGGTGCTGCTCTCGTTCTTCTCCGGTTTCGTCGCCCGCGCCGTTGACGCCGGCTGGCTGCCGATCTCCCAGGTGCAGGGCGGCCAGCTGCGCTTCATCCTGGTCGGCGTCGCCATCATGTTGATCGTCATATTCAGGCCGCAGGGCCTGCTCGGCAACAAGAAGGAGCTGGCTTTTGTCAAGTAACTCGACCCCCAGCTCCCGGCCGGTCAAGTCGGTTGACCTGCACATCGGCGACGCGGTTCCCGGGTGCCGCAAGAACGACCCCATCCTCATCGCGGACGGCGTGCGGCGCACCTTCGGCGGCCTCACCGCCGTCGACGTCGAGCACGTCGAGATCCCGCGCGGTGCGATCACGGCGCTGATTGGTCCGAACGGGGCCGGTAAGACGACGTTCTTCAACCTGCTCACCGGTTTTGACAAGCCGGATGCCGGCAGCTGGACGTTCAACGACAAGCCGCTCGCGCACGTCCCCGCCTTCCGGGTGGCGCGCATGGGACTGATCCGCACCTTCCAGCTCACCAAATCGCTCGCCTTGCTCAGCGTGATGGACAACATGAAGCTCGGTGCGACCGGCCAGATCGGCGAGTACATGTTCCGCGCACTGTTCCCGTTCCTCTGGCGCAAACAGGATCAGCAGATTGAGGCGAAGGCGCTCGAGCTGCTCACCCGGTTCAAGCTCGACGAGAAGCGGACCGACTACGCCGCCAGCCTTTCCGGCGGCCAGCGCAAACTGCTCGAGATGGCCAGGGCCCTGATGAGCGACCCGACCCTGGTGATGCTCGATGAGCCGATGGCCGGTGTGAACCCGGCGCTCACCCAGTCTCTGCTCGACCACATCCTCGGTCTCAAGGAGCAGGGGATGACGGTGCTCTTCGTCGAACACGACATGCACATGGTGCGGCACATCGCCGACTGGGTGATCGTGATGGCAGAGGGCCGCGTCGTGGCAGAGGGCGACCCGAAGACGGTGATGCAGAACCCGGCCGTGATCGACGCCTATCTGGGCCAACACCACGACAGCGACCTCGGCAGCAGCGACAGCGGCCACGTCGAAGCCATTAAGGAGCTCCTCGATGACGAACAGTAGCCCTGGCACCATCCCGGCGGGGCAGCCGGAACCCGACACCCGCGAGCTCGTCGTCGACGTGCGCGGCGTGACGGCCGGATACCTGCCCGGCATCAACATCCTCACGGACTGCTCCCTCAGCGCCCGCCAGGGCGAGCTGATCGGCATCATCGGGCCGAACGGAGCGGGCAAGTCCACGCTGCTCAAAGCGATCTTCGGCCTGGTCAAGGTGCGCGAGGGCGGCATCTATCTGCACGGCGAGGAGATCACGAACCTCAAGGCCAACAAGTTGGTCGGCAAGGGCGTCGGATTCGTGCCGCAGACGAACAACGTCTTCCCGACGCTGACCATCCAGGAGAACCTCGAGATGGGGATCTACCAGAAGCCGAAGGGGCTGGCAGAGCGGTTGGAGTTTGTCACGGCGATCTTCCCGGAGCTGGGCAAGCGGCTCGGGCAGCGCGCCGGCTCGCTCTCCGGCGGCGAGCGCCAGATGGTGGCCATGTCGCGCGCGCTGATGATGGGCCCGCACGTGCTGCTGCTCGACGAGCCGAGCGCCGGCCTCTCCCCCGTGCGCCAGGACGAGGCCTTCCTCCGGGTCAAAGAGATCAACAAGGCAGGCGTCACCACGATCATGGTCGAGCAGAACGCCCGCCGCTGCCTGCAGATCTGCGACCGCGGCTACGTGCTCGACCACGGCAAGGACGCCTACACCGGCACCGGCCGCGAGCTGCTGAACGACCCCAAGGTGATCGGCCTCTACCTCGGCACCCTCGGCCAGGACGACGAGTAGCGCGGGCCCTGCCCCCACCTTCTGCGCCCTGCGCCACATCATGTGGCGCAGGGCGCATCCCGTGGCGCTGAGCGGGCGCGGGCGGATACCGCAGCGAGTTGTGCTGTCTAGCGCCGCACGACGGGCTGCTGCAGCTCCGTCACCCAGTTCTGCTCCGGCTCGGGCTGCGCGACGACGTAGCGCTCACGGCACACCCCGGCGAGCTCGTAGCCGTTGGCGTCGATCCACTCGTCCAGGGCCTGCCAGGTGTCGCCGATCCGTGCCATCTCGCCGTAGTGCACGAGCGTGGCGGCCAGCTCGACCGCGGGCAGCTGCTGCACGCTGAAGCCGTCGGCGTCGGCGTCGGCGACGTCGCCGTCCACGGCGAACGCGGCGCTGGCGCGGACGCTCTCGCCGTCCGGGGCGTCCTCGATCGCCTCGTAGCTCGCGAACGCTTCACCGCGCGGCGGGCTGCCCGCCGCGGTGAGCGCGGTGCGTAGCCGGTCAAACAGCGGGCCGATGACGGGGCTGATGTTCTCGGGGCCGAAGCCGGGGGCAACGGCGGTCGCCAGCGCGACGCGAACGGCGGGCAGCGCGCGTAGTTCCACGGCCGCGCGGCCGGCATCCTGGTTCGCCTGTGATGCTCCAGACATGGTTGTTCCTCCTTCTGATGTGCGGAGACGCGCCTCGATCCGGCCCAGTCGTGCGATGTCGAGCTCGATCTGCCGTGCCAGCTCGGCACGGCGCTCCACGAGCAGCGCCCGATAGCCGTCGTCGCTGACAGTGCCGTGCACGATCGCGGCGACATCCTCCAGCTTGAAGCCCAACTCCTTCACCGCGACCAGACGGCCGAGCTCGGCGAACTGGGCGCCGGAGTAGGAACGGTAGCCAGAGAAGGGGTCCACGCGGGCGGGCACGAGCAGGCCGATCTCGTCGTAGTGCCTGAGCATGCGCACAGACACCCGACCGATCGATGCGAATTCTCCGATGGTGTACATGATGTCTCCACGATCTGCCCTCACACCGTGTGAGAGTCAAGGACCTGTGCACGATACCCGGCGCCGCCCGCACAACACAGCACGGAGGGCCCCGGCCGAAGCCGGGGCCCTCCGCCTGCTAGGAGTCGTCGGTGAGGACTAGTTGAGTCGCTTCGACGGCATGTTGCTTGCGTCGTACTGGTAGATGCCGATCGTCGCCTGGGTCGGGTCGCCGTTCGCATCGAAGGTGATCGGGCCGGAGTAGCCGTCGTAGTCGATCTGCTTGCCATCCTTGAGCAGGGCGACGCCCTCCTCGAAGGTGGTCACCTTCGTGCCGTCGCCCGTGCCGCCAGAGATCTGGCGGAGGTAGTCGGCGATCGACTTACCCGTCGTGTCGTCGGCCGCATAGGCCGCCAGCGCGAAGAGCACGATGTTGTCGTACGACTCGGGCGCGTAGGTGAAGTCGGTCAGCGTCGGGTCAACCGTCAGCAGGCGGTCGGTGAAGTCACCGAGCTTGGTGAGGTCGAGGCCGGGCTTGGTGCCCTTGGCCCCCGTGATGAGACCGGCCGCGAAGTCGGCGCTGTAGTCGACGAGGTTGCCGTCCACCAGGTACAGCTTGTCGCCGGGGAAACCGCCACCGACCAGCTCGGGGATGATGATCTTGCTCTGGTCGAAGGTGATCAGGGCGATCGCATCCGGGTTCTGAGCCGTCACGTCGCTGATCTGCGTCGTGAAGTTGGTGTCACCCGTGTTGAAGCTCGACTCGGCGACAACCTTGCCACCGCTGGCCTCGAAGTTCTTCTTCGTGGTGTCAGCGAGGCCGGTGCCATACGCGTCGTTCTGGTAGATGATGCCGAGGGTGCTGTTGCCGTCCTCTGCGATGAGGTTGCCGAGCACCTCGCCCTGCAGCACGTCAGACGGCGCCGTACGCCAGTACAGGCCGTTGTCGGCGATGTTGCTAAGGTCGAGGCCCGTGTTGGACGGCGACATCAGCACGACGCCGGCGCTGGTGACCTGCCCGTAGACGTTGCGGGTCTGGGCGGATGCCGCAGCGCCGGAGATCGCGGAAACGCCCTGCGAGAGCAGGTCGGTGACCGATCCCGTTGCGACGTCGACGGTGGTGTCACCCTCGTCGCGCACGATCAGGTCGAGCTTGATGCCGAGGTTGGCGGCATTGATGTCATCGACGGCGAGCTTCGCGGCAGCGATCTGGGGCGGGCCGAGGAACGCGAGTGAGCCGCTCTGCGGAACCAGCTGCCCCACCTTCAGAGTGAGGTCGCGGTCACCTGCCTTGATGGGCAGCGCCTCGCCGGCATCTGCGCTGGGAGTCTCTGACCCCCCGGGCGATGCGGAGGATTCGGGGCTGGCTCCGCTGCTGCATCCGGTGAGCACCAGTGCGCTGACGCCGACGATGGCGACCCCGCTCAGCATGGCCCGGACAGAGCGTGAGACCGAGGCCTTCACTATTACACTCATGGTGCTCCTTGGCTCGATTGAACACTGTTGAGGCAGCCTCAGCGACTGCCGTTGAGTCACAGTATTGGCCGTCGCGCACCGATACAAGGTTTTTGTGGCCACATCGTTGCGCGCGGTGTCAAATCGTTACATCTGCCGGGCGTGCCGGAATGAGCGAGCAGGCGCCTCTGCCTGCGGCGGTTCAGACCAGTTCGGGAACGCTGCGGCGCGTGGCGCGCGTGCTGACCATGCCATCGACCATCAGGATGATGAGCGCCAACCAGACCAGCGAGAAGCCGATCCAGCGCGCGTCCGACATCGTCTCGTGCAAGATCAGCACGCCGACGAGGAACTGGATGACGGGCGCGAAGTACTGAATGAAGCCCAAGACCACCAAAGGCAGGCGCCGGGAGGCCGCGGCGAAGAACAGCAGCGGGATGGCGGTGATGACTCCGAGGCCCACGAGCAGCAGCGAGTGCACCGGGCTGACGGTGCCGAACGTGATGCCCGTCGTCAGGCCGACGATGATGAGCTGGATGACGGCAACGGGCAGCAGCCAGAGCGTCTCCATGCTGAGCCCCGCCACTGCGTCCACGGCGTGGCCGACCCGCTTCTTGATGAAACCGTAGAACCCGAACGAGAAGGCCAGCGTGAGGGCGATCCAGGGCACGCTGCCGGCGCTGATCGCCAGCACCAGCACAGCCACCAGACTGATCCCGACGGCCGTCCACTGTGCCGGGCGCAGCTTCTCACGCAGGAAGAAGACGCCGAGGAACACGGTGACGATCGGGTTGATGAAGTAGCCCAGTGCGGCCTCGACGACCTGGCCGCTCAGCGCGCTGTAGACGTAGGTCTGCCAGTTGATGTAGATCAGCGCACCGGCGAGCGCCATGGTGAGCGAGATCCGGGGCCGCTTGAGCAGGGCGAGGAACGGCCGATAACGGCGGGTGACGGCGAGCAGCACCGCACAGAAGACAAGCGAGAACACGATGCGCCAGGCGACGACCTCGAAGGCCCCGCTCGGCGCCAGGGCGATGAAGTAGAGCGGGAGGAAGCCCCACAGAAGATAGGCGGATGCGGCGTAGATCAGGCCGGCGCGGCCATTGCCGCTGGCGACATCCGACACCGACGCGGTCGAGGCGGACGGCGATTCGTGGGGAGCTGGCACCTCGGAAGTCTACGCCTGCATACAGTGCACACTGCGACCCTCACGTACCCGAGTGCACGGGGCCCCGACGACGAAAGACCCGGACGGCACGAGGCCATCCGGGTCTTTCGGGAAACGCTGGTATTCAGCGAGGGAGGTGCTTAGCGCACGACCACCGCGAGCACGTCGCGAGCCGACAGCACGAGGAAGTCCTCGCCGCCGAACTTCACTTCGGTTCCACCGTACTTGGAGTAGAGCACCTTGTCGCCGACAGCAACGTCGAGCGGGACGCGGTTGCCGTTGTCGTCGATGCGGCCGGGGCCCACAGCCACAACCTCGCCCTCCTGGGGCTTCTCCTTGGCGGTGTCAGGGATGACGAGGCCAGAGGCAGTGACCTGCTCTGCCTCAACCTGCTTGATGACAATGCGATCCTCGAGCGGCTTGATGCTGACCGACACGGTTGACCTCTTTCTAGAAAAGACTAAGGAATTAGCACACTCACACCGAGAGTGCTAAGTCGAGTTTAGGGCTTGGCTGGCACTCGTGCAACGTGAGTGCCAGACAATTGCGCTGGAATCGTGCGCGTTCGCCAACAGCGTGCAGCCGACGACGGCGGATGCCGGGCTCGGCGGGCCGCCACAGAATTCGCGTGCCCGCTGCGGTGTTAGCGTGGCCATATGGAACGCAGTGAGCTCGTCGCCCTCCTCTCCCCCGAGGGGCTGCGGCTGCTCGACTCGCTGCCGGAATGGGATTCCTCCGCGGATGTCGTGCGCACCGTCGCCGCGCTCCGCAAGGAGGGGCACCCGCCGGAGCTCGTCGCCGCAGTGCTCAGCCAGGCGAAGCTCCGCGCCAAGGCGGCCGGCAAATTCGGCGAGTTCGCCCGCACCATGCTTTTCACTGAGGCCGGCCTCGAGCAGGCGACCCGGCTGAGGGTCGCCGCCCTGCACGCCGGCCGCTTCGCCGGCGCCGGGGTGCAGCATGTGGCCGACCTCGGCTGCGGCATCGGCGGCGACGCCCTTGCCATGGCCGCCCTCGAGTTGCGGGTGACCGCCGCGGACGCCGACGAGGTGACGGCCACGCTGGCCTCCTTCAACCTGGCGCCGTTCCCCCGGGCCACCGTGCTGCACGCCAGGGCAGAGGAGGTCGACCTCGACGGCTTGGCCGACGGTCCGGCCGACGGCGTTTACCTGGACCCGGCCCGGCGCAGCGCCGGGCATGCCAACACCTCCCGGCTGACCCGGCCTGAGGACTACACGCCGTCGTTGGACTTCGCCTTCGGCCTCGGCCAGCGGATGCCGACCGGCGTGAAGCTCGGACCCGGATTCGACCGTGAGCTGATCCCGACCGACGCCGAGGCGCAGTGGGTGTCTGTCGACGGCGCCCTCGTCGAGATGGGGCTGTGGTTCGGCGCGCTGGCCCGCCCCGGCGTGCGGCGCAGTGCGCTGCTTCTCGGCAGGGCCGGCAGCCACGAGCTCACCGCGGAGGCGGACAGCGCCGACGCAGAGGTCGGCGCGCTCGGCGCCTACCTGTACGAGCCGGACGGGGCCGTCATCCGGGCCCGCCTGATCGGCGACCTGGCCCGCTCCCTCGACGCGAGGATGCTGAGCGACGGCATCGCCTACCTGACCGCGGATACCGCGACTGAGACCCCGTTCGCGACGTGCTTCCGCGTGCTCGAGCAGCTGCCGAACGACGAGAAGAAGCTCAAGGCGGCGCTGGCGACCCGGGGCATCGGCACGCTGGAGATCAAGAAGCGCGGCATCGACGTCGACCCGGCCAGCCTGCGCACCCGGCTGAAGCTGAAGGGCAGCGGCTCGGCCACGATCGTGCTGACCCGCGCCGCGGGCAAACACGTCACTCTGCTGGTCGAGCGCGTCTGAGCCCGCCGCGATACCGCACGCCAGAGTGCGTGCGGTATCGACGCCGTGAGGCTCTTAGTAGGAGTACCCCGGGCTGTTCACGGCAACCGTCGTAAAGATCGCGATCAACGCGATCGTGAGGATGATGCCGAGGACCAGACCGATGTAGCCGATGACGAGGCCGGCGATCGCCATGCCGCGGCCGTTCTCGCCGGACTTCTTGATCTGGCTGAGCGCGATGTGGCCGAAGATGATGCCGACCAGGAACGTGATACCGGTGAAGAATCCGACGACGGATGCCACCAGCGACACGATCGCGAACGTGTTCGTCTTCGGTGCGCCGCCCGGCTGGCCGTAGTTGGCGGGAGCGCCGTACTGCGGTGCACCGTACTGCGGCGCTGCCGGGGCGGCGTACTGCGGGGCCGGGGGCACCGCGGGGGCGCCATACGGCGGGGCAGGCGGGGCCTGGGGCGCACCGTAGTTCGGGGCAGGCGGGACCGGCGGGGCAGCGGGAGCTTCGGGGGCGGTGAAGTCCGGGTTCACGGGCGGTGTCGGCTCGTTCGGCGGGACTGGGGGCTGGTTCTGGTCGGTCATGGTGGAGCCCTTCTGGTCAGCGGTGCGGGCCTTGTGCAGCCTCACGGTCACCGTGGCACTTGCTCGCATCGCGCAGCGCGGCCCTCGGTATCCAACCGCACCTGACGATGCACTAGCAAGCCTATCGCCGAAGATTCCCGTCCCGCAGAGTTCCCAGCCAGTGCGCGGCGCATCCTGCTCGCCCGGGGCTCGGCCGGCGGGGAACTTCTGTGGCCCTGGAGCTCAGTGCACCTGGATGTCGGTCACGGGCAGAGTGGAGTCGGCACCGAAGTCCAGCGAGCTCGGCTCATTGCCCGCCATGATCAGCTGCGCCCCGAGGGCGGCGATCATCGCGCCGTTGTCGGTGCAGAGGCTGAGCGGGGGAATGCGCAGTTCGATCCCGGCCGCGGCGCACCGTTCCGCCGCGAGCTCGCGCACCCGCGCGTTTGCCACGACGCCACCACCGAGCAGCAGTCGGGGCACGCCGTGGTCGGCGCAGGCCGCGATCGCTTTGCCGAGCAGCACGTCAACGACGGCCTCGCGGAAACTCGCCGCGACGTCGGCGACGGGCACCTCTTCGCCGGCATCCTGTGCCTTCTCAACCCAGCGCGCGACGGCGGTCTTCAAACCAGAGAAGCTGAAGTCGTAGCGGTGCTTGGCCATGTCTTTCGGCAGGGTGAGCCCGCGCGGGAACCGGATCGCCTTCGGGTTGCCCTGAGCCGCGAGACGGTCGATGTGCGGCCCACCCGGGTAGGGCAGGCCGAGCACACGGGCGACCTTGTCGAAGGCCTCCCCCGCTGCGTCATCGATGGTTTCGCCGAGCAGTTCGACGTCACCGGTCAGGTCGCGCACCAGCAGCAGCGAGGTGTGCCCGCCCGAGACCAGCAGCGCGATCGTCGGGTACTGCAGCGGCTCGGAGGCCCCGTCCTGCCCGGTGGCGAGCACATCGGCGCCGACGTGGCCGACCAGGTGATTCACGGCGTAGATCGGCTTGTCCAGCGCGATGGCCAGCGCCTTCGCGGCGCCGACGCCCACCATCAGCGCGCCGGCCAGGCCGGGGCCGCTGGTCACGGCGACGGCGTCGATCTCGTCGAGGCGGATGCCGGCCTCGTCCAGCGCGGCGGTGATCGCCGGGCTCATCTCCTCAAGGTGGGCTCGCGCGGCCACCTCCGGCACGACGCCGCCGTAGCGGGCGTGCTCGTCCATCGAGGACGCGATGACGTTGGCCAGCAGTGTCGTGCCGCGCACGATGCCGATGCCGGTCTCGTCACAGCTGGTCTCGATGCCGAGCACGAGGGGGTCGGTGCGGTTCAGCATGCTGCTCACGAGTGGGTCTCCAGCGGGGTGGGGTCGGTGGTGCCAGTGTTGTCGGTGGTGCCGGTGTGATCGGTGGTGCCAGCCAGGCCGGCCTGCGGCGCGGGGATCGCGAGCCGCATCACGATGGCGTCGACGTTGTCGGGCTTGTAGTAGCCGCGGCGCACTCCGAGCTCCTCGAAGCCGAGCGACGTGTACAGGTGGATGGCACCGGGGTTGTCTGCGCGCACCTCGAGGAACACCTCACGGGCGCCACGGGCCCTGGCCTCGTCGATGAGGCGCAGCATGAGCACTCGGCCGAGGCCGCGGCCCTGCGCGGCGGTCGTCACCGCGATGGTCTGGATGTCGGCCTCCGGCGCCCCGCGCGGAGACAGCAGCCCGGCATAGGCCTCGATCGACTCCGGGGCGTCGGGTGGGAACGCCACTAGGTAGTAGCAGTGCGGGTCGGCGACGTCGCGGGCCATGGCATCCGTGGACCAGGCGTCGGTCGGAAACATCGCGTTCTCGATCGCCATGATCGCGGGCACATCGGCCGGGCCGGCCCGGCGCAGCTGCCAGGTCACCGGGTGACCCGCTTGGGGCCGTTGGACGGGGTCACGTCGGGCGAGCGCAGGTAGAGCGGCTCGTCGGCGGCGAAGGGGCGGCGCGCCGCGAAGGTCAACTCGGCGACCATGCCGAGGGCGCCGGCGGAGATCTCGGTGGCGTCCAGACGCTCGAAGGGTGCGTCGAAGACCCTGGCTTCGACCTCTGCGGGCAGGGCGTCGGGCTTGGCCAGGCCCGGGCCGTCCAGCCGCACCGGCAGGCCGAGCTCGTCGACGCCGGAGTAGGCGCTCCAGTACACCTCGCGGCGGCGGGCATCGGTGACCACGAGCAGCGGGGCGGTGCGTGCCGAGCCCGTGGCGCCGCCGAAGTGGGCGAAGGCGACGGCGTCGTGGCTGACGACCGGAACCAGGGGCCGGCCGAGTGCGAGCGCGAAGGTGCGGGCGGCGGCGATGCCGACGCGCAGCCCGGTGAAAGGGCCGGGCCCCATCCCGGCGACGACGCCGGAGAGCGCGCTGCGTGCGACCCCGGATTCGGCGAGCACCGCCTCGATCATCCCGCCGATGACCTCGGCGTGGCGCATGGTGTCGGCCACACCGCGTTCCGCGATGACCCCGCGGTCACGGTCGACGATGGCGACGCTTGTTCCGGCGGAGGTGTCGATCGCGAGAAGCATCCCCCCAGTTTAGGCGCTGGCACCTGCGTACTCGGTGTCCGCCCAGCGCGGGCCGAAACCGGTGATGGTCACGGTGCGCGGCTCGTCGCCGTCCTGCTCGGGGTCGCCTTCCTCGGCATCCCCGCTCCCATCGGCCGCTGCAACCGCAGCTCCAGCCAGGACTCGCTCACGCCGTCGAGCATCCCGGCGCCCCACTCCACGACCACGACGGAGTGCGCGTAATCGATGTCGAGGTCGTCAAGCTCCATCGGATCGCCCAGCCGGTAGGCGTCGACGTGCACCAGCGCGGGCCCTCCGACGACGCTCGGGTGGGTGCGCGCCAGCACGAAGGTCGGGCTGGTGACGGTGCCGCGGATGCCTAGGCCCTCGCCGAGGCCCCGGGTGAACGTGGTCTTGCCCGCGCCGAGCGGCCCGTCCAGCACGAGCAGGTCGCCCGCCCCCAACTCGGCCGCGAGGGCGATGCCGAATTCGTGCATCTGCTCGGCGGTGGCGATGTTTCGGGTGATCACCGGGCGCTCCGCGGCACGCGCTGCCCGATCCGGGTGACGATTTCATAGTTGATGGTGCCGGCGGCTTCCGCCCAGTCCTCGGCGCTCGGCACGCCCGACCGCGGGTCGCCGAACAGCACGACCTCATCGCCCACCTGCACGGGGGTGTCGCCAACGTCCACGATGAACTGGTCCATCGCCACACGCCCGACGACCGGGTACTGCACGCCGTTGATCGCCACGGATGCCCGGCCGGAGGCCTGGCGCGGGATCCCGTCGGCGTAGCCGAGCGGCACCAGGGCGAGAGTGGTGTCGCGTTCCGCCCGCCAGGTGTAGTCGTAGCTGGCTGCCGTGCCGGCGACGACCCGGCGCACCGCGGCCACGCGGGCGGCGAGCGTCATCACCGGGGTGAGTTCGAGGCCCTCTGGCAGACCATCTCCCCAGGGCGAGAGCCCGTAGACGCCGATGCCGATGCGCACCATCGTGTAGCGCGCGGCAGGTTCCGTGAGGGCGGCGGCCGTCGCCGCGATGTGCAGCAGGGTGGGGGCGAGCCCCGCCTGCCTGGCGGCCGCGATTCCGATGTCGAACTGCGCGCACTGGGCGGCGTCGGCCTCGGGTGAGGCATTGGAGAGGTGGCTGAACAACCCGTCGACGCTGATCGCGCCGGCGATCTCGGCCGCGCGGGCGACGGCGAACGCGCCGGTCCAGTCGGCCTCGGGGAAGCCATTGCGGCTGAGCCCAGTGTCGAGCTTGAGCTGCACGGATGCGGTGCGCGCGAGCCGCGCCGCGGCATCCGTCACCTGGCGCAGCTGCTCCGGCGAGGAGACGCCGACGCTGACCCCAGCGGCGATGGCCGCCGCGAAGTCGGCGTCGGGGCTGTGCAGCCAGGCGAGGATCGGCGCAGTGATGCCGTGCCGGCGCAGTTCGAGGGCCTCGGCAATGTCGGCGACGCCGAGCCAGTCGACCCCTGCCGCCTGCGCTGCCTCGGCGACGGCGAGGGCACCGTGCCCGTAGGCGTTCGCCTTCACAACCGCCATCACGCGCGGGGCGGTGGCGACGTCGCGGCCGACGAAAGCGCGCACGGCGCCGAGATTGCGGCGCACGGCATCGAGGTCGATCCGGGCAGCGCGGAAGGAGCCCGCGGCCGTCTCGGTGTTTTCGGTCATCTCGCTCGAATCATTCATCTCGTTCAGGCCTCCGCAATAACGAAGGCGGTGGCGATGCCGGCGTCGTGGCTCATGGAGAGGTGCAGCCGGCTGATGCCGCGGGCAGCCGCCTCGGCCGCCGTCGCGCCGTGCAGCGCGAAGCCGGGGTTGCCGTGCTCGTCGTTGACGACCTCCATGTCGTGCCAGCGCAGCGTGCCTGGGCCGCCGAGGGCCTTGATCAGCGCCTCCTTGGCTGCGAAGCGGGCGGCCAGCGACGATGTCGAGCGCTCGCGCTCACTCTCAGCGAACAGGCGCTCGCGCAGTCGCGGGGTGCGGGTGATGGCGCGCTCGAACCGTGCAAGGTCGACGACGTCGACCCCGATTCCGATGATCACTGTGCTCCGCCTGACGTGCGCCGCATGGGCTTACCCGGCCGCGACTACTCGACCGTGACGGACTTGGCAAGGTTGCGGGGCTGGTCCACGTCCAGGCCCTTGGCGATGGAGAGCTCCATGGCGAAGATCTGCAGCGGAACCACGGCGAGCAGCGGCTCGAACAGCGGCGCGGCCAGCGGGATGCGCACGACCTCGTCGGCGAACGGCAGCACGGCGGCGTCGCCCTCTTCCGCGATCGCGATGACGCGGGCGCCACGTGCGCGGATCTCCTGGATGTTGGAGACGACCTTGGGGTGCAGCGTCGCGGAGCCGCGCGGGCTCGGCACGACGACGAAGACGGGCTGGCCGGGCTCGATCAGCGCGATCGGGCCGTGCTTGAGCTCGCCGGCGGCGAAGCCCTCGGCGTGGATGTAGGCGAGCTCCTTGAGCTTCAGGGCACCCTCCATGGCGATGGGGAATCCGACGTGGCGTCCGAGGAACAGCACGGCGCGGGTGTCGGCCATCCAGTGCGCGAGCTGCGCAACCGTGGCGCTGGACTCCAGCACCGTGGCGATCTTGGCGGGGATCGCGACGAGTTCGCGCACCTGCTCTGCCTGCTCTTCGACGCTCAACGAGCCGCGCACCCGGGCCAGGTGCAGGCCGAACAGGTAGAGGGCGGTGATCTGGGCGACGAAGGCCTTGGTGGAGGCCACGGCGACCTCTGGCCCGGCGTGCGTGTAGACGACGGCATCCGACTCGCGCGGAATCGTGGCGCCCTGCGTGTTGCAGATCGAGATGACGCGAGCGCCGGCCTCACGGGCGTACTTGACGGCCATCAGGGTGTCCATGGTCTCGCCGGACTGGCTGATCGAGATGACCAGGGTGTCGTCGGTGATGACGGGGTCGCGGTAGCGGAACTCGTGGCTGAGCTCGACGGTCACGGGCACACGTGCCCACTTTTCGATGGCGTACTGCGCGGTCATGCCGGCATAGGCGGCGGTGCCGCAGGCGATGATGACGATGCGGCGGATGCCGGCCAGCGCCTCGTCGCCGAAGGCAGCGAGCTCCGGCACGACGACGGCGTCGTCGACGATGCGCCCGCGGAGCGTGTTGGCGACGGCGTCGGGCTGCTCGGCAACCTCCTTGGCCATGAAGCTGGACCAGCCGCCCTTGTCGGCAGCGGCGGAATCCCACTCCACCTCAAAGGTCTCGACCTCGACCGGAGCACCGGCGAAGTCGGTCACGGTGACGGAGTCGGGGGTGATGGCGACGATCTGGTCCTGGCCGACTGCCATGGCGGTGCGGGTGTACTGCACGAAGGCGGCCACGTCGGAGCCGAGGAAGTTCTCGCCCTCGCCGATGCCGATCACGAGCGGCGAGTTGCGGCGGGCGCCGACGACGAGGCCGGGCTCCTCGCTGTGCAGTGCGAGCAGCGTGAACGCGCCGTCGAGGCGGCTGACGACGTTCTGGAAGGCGGTGCGCAAGTCACCGGTGGCCCGGTACTCGCGGCCGAGGAGCGCGGCGGCGACCTCGGTGTCGGTCTCGCTGGCGAAGCCGTAGCCCTCGGCCAGCAGCTCGTTCTTGAGCTCGGAGAAGTTCTCGATGATGCCGTTGTGGATCAACGCCAGCTTGCCGTCGTCGCCCAGGTGCGGGTGCGCGTTGACGTCGGTGGGCCCACCGTGGGTTGCCCAGCGGGTGTGCCCGATTCCGGCGCTGCCGTCACCGAGCGGGTGCGCGGCCAACTCGTCGGTCAGCTTGACCAGCTTGCCCGACTTCTTCGAGACGCCGAGGGCACCTGTCTCGTCGTCGATGACGGCGATGCCGGCCGAGTCGTAGCCGCGGTACTCCAAACGTCGGAGGCCTCCGACCAATACTTCAATGCTCTTCTTGTCACCGACATATCCAACGATTCCGCACATGAAGCATGATTTTAGTCGAGGAAAATTGCGAAAGCGCCGGGCGACGCGGCGACCCGCCCCAGAGCGCAGTAAACTCGGTGCCTATGGCCGAGCAGCGTACCCCGATTAACAACGGCCACAACTCTCCGTTCGTTGAGTTGGAGCGGGCCGACTGGGCCGGGTTGGCGTCATCCACCCGCCTGCCGCTGCAGGAGACGGAACTCGTGCAGCTGCGCGGGCTCGGCGAGCCGCTGAACCTGGCCGAGGTCACCGAGGTGTACCTGCCGCTCAGCCGGCTGCTCAACCTGTACGTCGCCGGTACCAAGCAGCTGCACCGCGCCACCAGCGACTTCTTGGGTGAGCGAGCCGCGACGACCCCGTTCGTGATCGGCGTTGCCGGCTCGGTGGCCGTCGGCAAGTCGACGATCGCGCGCCTGCTTCGCGAGCTGCTCGCCCGCTGGGAGGACACCCCGCGCGTCGAGCTGGTGACGACCGACGGCTTCCTGCTGCCCAACGCCGAGCTGGAGCGCCGCGGCCTGATGGAGCGCAAGGGCTTTCCGGAGTCGTACGACCGCCGCGCCTTGCTGCGATTTGTCAGCGCGGTGAAGTCCGGCGCCCCCGAGGTGCGCGCGCCGTTCTACTCGCATCTCAGCTATGACATCGTGCCCGACGCCCAGATCACCGTGCGCCAGCCCGACGTGCTCATCGTCGAGGGGCTGAACGTGCTGCAGCCGCCCGCTCCCGGGCACCGTCTGGCCGTCAGCGACCTGTTCGACTTCACCGTGTATGTCGATGCCCGCACCTCCGACATCGCGCGTTGGTACGAGGAGCGCTTCCTGAAGTTGCAACGCGGCGCCTTCAGCAACCCGAAGTCCTACTTCCACCGGTACGCCTCGCTCACCGAGGACGAGGCCAGGGCGCGCGCCCGCGGCATCTGGCAGAGCATCAACGAGCCGAACCTGCTGCAGAACATCCGGCCGACGCGCTCCCGCGCCTCCTTGGTGCTGCGCAAGGACTCAGACCACGCCGTCTCCAGCGTGCTGCTCCGCAAGCTCTAGGCCCCCTCTCGCCGCTTGAGCGGCCTCCCGCCGCTTGAGCCTGTCGAAACCCCGCAGCCGCTGCGGAGACGCTCAGGGCTTCGGTCGCTAGAGCTCCCTCGAGCCAACGGGAGACAGCCGAAAACCCGCTGGTCGAGTAGCGAGGAACGAGCGTATCGAGACCGGGATGCGCGGTCTCGATACGGCGCTGGCGCGCCTACTCGACCAACGGGAGAGGCGAGCGAGCGTCTTCCCGCTGGTTGAGCCTGTCGAAACCCCTCCGCAAGAATCCCGCTGGCTCGAGGGGGCCGCGCCGCGAGGAACGAGCAGCGCAGCCCCCGAAACCCCGGAGCCCACCCACGCCGCGTCCTGGCTTCGGTCGCTAGCGCTCCCTCGAGCCAACGGGAGATCGCCGAAAACCCGCTGGTCGAGTAGCGAGGAACGAGCGTATCGAGACCGGGATGCGCGGTCTCGATACGGCGCTGGCGCGCCTACTCGACCAACGGTAGAGGCGAGCGAGCCCCCGCCAGATTCCCGCTGGCTCGAGGTGGCCGCGCCGCGAGGAACGAGCAGCGCAGCCCCCGAAGCCCACCCACGCCGCGTATTGGCTTCGGTCGCTAGCGCTCCCTCGAGCCAACGGGAGATGGCCGAAAACCCGCTGGTTGAGCCTGTCGAAACCCCACAGCCGCTGCGGAGACGCTCAGGGCTTCGGTCGCTAGCGCTCCCTCAAGCCAACGGGAGACAGCCGAAAACCCGCTGGTCGAGTAGCGAGGAACGAGCGTATCGAGACCGGGATCCGCGGTCTCGATACGGCGCTGGCGCGCTTACTCGACCAACGGGAGATGGGCGTCCGCCAGAATCCCGCTGGCTCGAGGGGGCCGCGCCGCGAGGAACGAGCAGCGCAGCCCCCGAAGCCCCGGAGCCCACCCACACGGCGTATTGGCTTCAGTCGCTAGCGCTCCCTCGAGCCAACGGGCAGCGGGAGCAACCTCGGGCACGCGAAAGGCCCTCCCCGCTAGCGGAGAGGGCCTTTCAGAACCAGCGGTTGCCCTAGAGCGGAAGCCGCTCGCGCACGACATCGGCGAGGGCGTGCGCCAGCCGGTCGGCGGTGGCCTGATCGGCCGCCTCCACCATGACGCGCACCATCGGCTCGGTGCCGGAGGGGCGCAGCAGCACGCGGCCGGTGTCGCCCAGTTCGGCTTCGGCGGCGCGCACGGCATCGGCGATGCCTTCGTCGCCGTGCATGGCCGTGTGGTCGACTCCGCGCACGTTCACCAGGATCTGCGGGAACACCGTCATCACGCTGGCGAGCTCGGCGATCGACTTGCCGGTGCGCGCCATCTCGGCCACCAGGTGCAGGCCGGTCAGCACGCCGTCGCCGGTCGTCGCATACTCGGTCATGATCACGTGGCCGGATTGTTCGCCGCCGAGCGCCAGCTTGTCAGCGTTCAGCTCCTCGAGCACGTAGCGGTCGCCGACCTTGGTCTCGATCATGGTGATGCCGTTGGCAGCCATGGCCTTGCGCAGGCCGAGGTTGCTCATCACCGTGGCGACGAGGGTGTCGTTCGTGAGGTGGCCACGTTCCTTCATCGACACGGCCAGGATCGCCATGATCTGGTCGCCGTCGATGATGTTGCCCGCACTGTCGACGGCCAGGCAGCGGTCGGCGTCGCCGTCGTGGGCGATACCGACGTCTGCGCCGTGCTCGAGCACAGCCTTGGCCAGGTTGTCGAGGTGGGTGGAGCCGACACCATCGTTGATATTCATGCCGTCGGGGTCTGCCCCGATCAGCGTGACCCGGGCCCCGGCCATGGTGAACACCTCGGGCGAGACGCCGGATGCCGCGCCGTGGGCGCAGTCGAGCACGACGTGGACGCCGTCGAGCCGGTTCGGCAGAGTGCTGAGCAGGTGCAGGACGTAGCGGTCCTCGGCATCCGCAAAGCGGCGGATGCGGCCAACGTCGCCGCCGGTGGGCAGCAGCACCTCTTTGTGGAGGTATGCCTCGATGCGGTCTTCGACCTCATCGGGAAGCTTGGTCCCGCCGAAGGCAAAGAACTTGATGCCATTGTCGGGGGCGGGGTTGTGCGATGCGGAGAGCATCACACCGAAGTCTGCGCCGATGTCGGCGATCAGGAAGGCCGCGGCGGGAGTGGGCAGCACCCCGGCGTCGAGAACATCGACGCCCGAGGAGGCAAGTCCGGCCGAGACGGCGGCGGTGAGGAACTCACCGGAAATGCGCGGGTCGCGAGCGACGACCGCGACGGGCCGGCGTCCTGAGGCGCGGCGTTCTTCCGCGTGGTGCCCCTTTGTGAGCACCGCAGCGGCGGCCTGGGCGAGGCCCAGGGCCAGGTCAGCCGTGAGTTCACGGTTGGCCAGGCCCCGGACGCCGTCCGTGCCGAAGAGTCGAGGCAAAGCCTGATACTCCGTGTGAAGCGCCGGTTAGCGCTTCGAGAACTGCGAGGCCTTGCGGGCCTTCTTGAGACCGGCCTTCTTGCGCTCGATGACGCGAGCGTCACGGGTCAGGAAGCCAGCCTTCTTGAGGATCGCGCGGTTGTTCTCGCGGTCGATCTCGTTCAGGGCGCGGGCGATGGCGAGGCGCAGGGCGCCGGCCTGGCCCGAGGGGCCGCCACCGGTGATCTTGGCGATCACGTCGTAGCTGCCGATGAGGTCGAGCACCTTGAAGGGGTCGGTGATGAGCTGCTGGTGCAGCTTGTTGGGGAAGTACTCGGCGAACTCGCGCTTGTTCACGCTGAGCGTGCCCGAGCCGGGGACGAGGCGCACGCGGGCGATGGCCTGCTTGCGACGGCCGACGGCTGCGCCGCCAACGTTCAGCACGGCGCGGGGAGCCTTGGGGGCTGCCTCGGCCGGCGTCTCGGTGGAGTAGCTCTCCGGAGCGTCAATCTGGTCTGCGATCGTAGCCACGATGGTGGTAATCCTTTGTCTTAGAAGTCGAGAAGTCTGGGGCCGAGGGGCTCTACTGAGCGACCTGGGTCAGGGTGTACGGCACCGGCTGCTGCGCGGCGTGCGGGTGCTCGGAGCCTGCGTAGACCTTGAGCTTCTTGAGCTGAGCGCGGCCGATCGAGTTCTTCGGCAGCATTCCGCGGATGGCCTTCTCAACGGCGCGCTCGGGGTTCTTCTCGAGCAGCTCGGAGTAGGTGACAGCCGTCAGTCCACCCGGGTAACCCGAGTGGCGGTAGGCCTTCTTCTGGTCGAGCTTGGCGCCGGTGAGGGCAACCTTGTCGGCGTTGATGATGATGACGAAGTCACCCATGTCCATGTGGGGGGTGAAGGTCGCCTTGTTCTTGCCGCGGAGGATCACGGCTGCGTGGCTTGCGAGACGGCCGAGAACGACGTCAGTTGCGTCAATGATGACCCAACTGCGCGAAACTTCGGAAGCCTTCGGGGTGTAAGTGCGCGTCACTGTAGTGGCTGCTTTCTGTGTCGAACGGAGGTGTTCGTGAATCCCGCTCCGGGCGTGTTCTCAATGGAACACAAACGATGGAGGGCTCACGTTCGGGGGCCCGGCCAGCAAGCCGAGACACCAAGGATCAATACTAGACGGTCGAACACGCGCCCGCAATTCGCCGGGTTGATTCGCAGGTCGATCCCGCGCTCAACCTTCCGACGCGGATGACGCGGGCGCTACAGCTTGCGGTGCGCGCGCGTCTCGGCGGCCCGCAGCGCGAGCGCGGCGTCATCCGGGTAGCCGACCTGGGTGAGCACCAGCCCGCGGGCGGGCATCACTTTGAAGGCGGCGGTGCGCTCGCCAGCAGTGCGCAGCTCGAGCATGCGCTCCACGCTCATCCGGCCCTCACCGACCGCGACACAGCCGCCCACCAGCGCGCGCACCATGCTGTGGCAGAAGGCATCGGCCTGCAGCGACGCCACGAGCACGCCGTCGTCGTCGCGCTTCCACGAGAAGCTCTGCAGAGTGCGGATCGTGGTGGCCATCGGCTTGGGCTTGCAGTAGGCGGCGAAGTCGTGCAGCCCGCACAGGGCCTGCGCAACCTCCTCCATCGGCTCCAGCCGGTGCCTGCCCGGCAGCCAGGTGGTTCGGGTGCGCTGCAGCGGGTCGCGCAGCGAGTCGGCGTCGGCGATGCGGTACTCGTATCGGCGCCAGAGAGCTCCGAAGCGGGCGTCGAAGCCCTCCGGGGCGATGCTGGCGCGCGTGATCACGATCTCACCGCGCTGGCCCAGGATGCCGTTCAGCCTGCGGGCCAGCGCGATGGCGGCGTCGGTGTCGGCGGCCCGGGCGTTGCGGCCGCGGGGCGGGCTGAGCACGCTGGCTGCCTGCGCCGGGGTGAGGTCGAGGTGCGCGACCTGCCCGGTCGCGTGCACGCCGGCATCGGTGCGGCCGGCCACCGTGAGCCGCGGGGTGGGCGGATTGCGCTGCAGGATCGTGGCGAGGGCCGACTCGATGTCGCCCTGCACGGTCCGCAGGATGGGCTGGATCCCCCAGCCGTTGAAGTTGGTGCCGTCGTAGGCAACGTCAAGGCGGATGCGGACACCGTCCGCCTGAAACTGCTCACTCACGGCATCAAGTCTATGAGAATGGTCCGGCAGGGACGGCCAGCGCCCCGGTCTCAGAACACTGCGACGAGGGCGAGCTCGCGCTCCCCCGCCCGGAAGCCGAGCGATTCGTAGAGCGTGTGCGCCCGCGTCGGGCTGTCGGCGTCCACGTCGAGGATCGCCCGGGCGAGCCCGGCCCGCTGCGCGGACTGCAGCGTCGCCGCGATGCAGGCCGTGGCGATGCCGCGGCCGCGGTGGCTGCGAACGGTCCCGATCCTGTCGATGTAGACGCTGCGGAGCCCCTGCGCCTGCCAGTCATCCTCGTTGACGCTGGCCAGTGAGAAGCCGACCACGCGTGTGCTGGTCGCGCCCCCGACTCCCGGCTCGTCGATGACAGCCAGCCAGGAGAGGTCGGCCCGGAACACCTCGCCCTGGGTCCAGCGGTCCCACCACGCGGCGCTCTTGGGCTGGTTGCCCCAGTGGTCCCGGAAGGAGTCGTTCCTGGCTTCCAGGGCTGCTGCAGAGAGCGCCGCGCTGAACGGCACGATGCGCACGCCCTGCGGCGGCACGAGTGCGGGGATCGCGGCGTCCAGATCCCGACGCATGGTGGTGAAATAGCGGGTCACCTGCAGCCCGAGGCGAAGCGCCGCCGAGATCGCAGTGCGGTTGGCTTCCTCGCGGAACGCGGTGATCCAGCCGGGCAACCGGGCGCCGGATGCCGAGAGCCGCTGCCGCGCACGGGCATACTGCCAGCCCATCAGCTCGCGGCCGATGCCGTGGTCACGCCAGAGCGGGTGCACCCCGCCCAGGAGGTACACCTGCACGCGCTCACCGGCGCCGGGCGCCTCGGCCACGACCCCATAGGCCAGCACGGCGTCGTCCGGGCCGAGGGCCACAAGCGTGTCCCTGGCGGCGTCGATGTGATCAGCCTGCAGATTCGCGGCGATCTCTTCCCGGGTGGTGAACCAGTCCGGGTGGTCGGCGTTGTCGATCTCGCGCTGCAACGCGGCGACCCCGTCGAGGTCGTCCAGCGTCGCGGGCCGCCAGAGCGACACCTCGGGGTGCCGCGGCGCCGGCAGCTCGGTCGGTGCGCCAACCCGCTGGCTCAATGGCGAGAGTGACGTCGACGTGTCCGTGGCGCTCATGCCTCCCACCCTAGGGCAGGCTCACGGCGCCAACCCCCTGGCCGGCGCGGGGACGACGAAGGGCCCCGCACAGTGTGCGGGGCCCTTCGGCTGAATCAGATGAAGCGAGGCGCCTTATTCGGCAGCCTTCTCCTCGGCCGGAGCCTCGGTGGCCTCAGCCTCGACGACCTCGACGGTCTCCTCAGCGTGAACGACCTCAGTCTCGACAACGGCCTCGGCCGGTGCCTCGACGGGAGCCTCGGCAGCTGCAGCAGCAGCGGCCTTCTTGGCCGACTTCGGCTTGGCGACGACGGGCTCGAGAACGAGCTCGATCTGCACCATGGGGGCGTTGTCACCCTTGCGGAAACCGAGCTTGGTGATGCGGGTGTAGCCGCCATCGCGCTCAGCGACCTGGGGGGCGATCACGGTGAACAGCTCGTGCACGACGGACTTGTCGCCGATGCTGGCCAGAACGCGACGACGTGCGTGCAGGTCGCCCTTCTTGGCGAAGGTCACAAAACGCTCGGCGACGGGCTGCAGGCGCTTGGCCTTCGTCTCGGTCGTCTTGATCGACTTGTGGGTGAACAGGGCAGCAGCCAGGTTAGCGAGCATGAGGCGCTCGTGTGCCGGACCGCCTCCGAGGCGGGGGCCCTTAGTAGGCTTAGGCATTTTCTATGTCTCCAGTATCAAATGTGGTGGGAAGCTCTGCGACGAGCCGCGGGTAGCGCGAAAACGCTAGTTGGTCTCGTCTTCGAAGCCGCTGTAGAAGTGAGCGCCGTCGAATCCAGGAACGGAGTCCTTGAGCGACAGGCCGAGCTCTACGAGCTTGTCCTTGACCTCATCCACCGACTTCTGACCGAAGTTGCGGATGTTCATGAGCTGGGTCTCCGAGAGGGCGACCAGTTCGCTCACGTTGTTGATGCCTTCGCGCTTGAGGCAGTTGTACGAGCGCACCGAGAGGTCGAGGTCTTCGATCGGAATCGAAAGCTCGCTCGAGAGGACGGCGTCGACGGGAGCCGGCCCGATCTCGATGCCCTCAGCGGCGGTGTTCAGCTCGCGAGCGAGGCCGAACAGCTCGGTCAGCGTACGACCAGCGGATGCGATTGCATCGCGCGGGCTGATGGCAGACTTGGTCTCGACGTCGACCACGAGGCGGTCGAAGTCAGTGCGCTCACCGGCACGAGTTGCCTCGACGCGGTAGGTCACCTTGAGCACGGGCGAGTAAATCGAGTCGACCGGAATCTGGCCAGCCTCGGAGTACTCGTTGCGGTTCTGCGTAGCAGACACGTACCCACGGCCACGCTCAATGGTGAGCTCGAGCTCAAACTTGGCGGTGTCGTTGAGCGTCGCGATAACGAGCTCGGGGTTGTGCACCTCGACACCGGCCGGAGCCGAGATGTCAGCGGCGGTGACCTCACCGGCGCCCTGCTTGCGCAGGTAAGCGGTGATGGGCTCGTCGTGCTCGCTAGAGACGACAAGGCCCTTGATGTTCAAGATGATCTCGGTGACGTCTTCCTTCACACCGGGAACGGTGCTGAACTCGTGAAGAACGCCATCAATGCGGATGCTGGTGACAGCAGCGCCGGGGATCGAGGAAAGCAGGGTGCGGCGAAGCGAGTTGCCGAGGGTGTAACCGAAACCGGGCTCGAGAGGCTCAATGACGAACCGTGAGCGGAATTCGGAAATGTTCTCTTCGGTGAGCGTTGGACGCTGTGCAATAAGCACTATTGATTCCTTTCGGCTAAGTGTCCGCTATATGACACTTGCGTTGTCGACCGGGTAGCTGGCCCGGCAGTTTTGAATTGTGTAAGGAACTTTCCACGGCCCGAGCCTGCCGGGCCCCCGAAGGGGCCAGACAGGCTCAGGCTGAGGCGAAGAGTGCTAGTTAAACGCGGCGACGCTTGGGGGGACGGCATCCGTTGTGAGCCTGGGGCGTCACATCGTTGATGGAGCCGACCTCGAGGCCTGCGGCCTGAAGCGAGCGAATCGCCGTCTCGCGACCCGAACCCGGGCCCTTGACGAAGACGTCAACCTTCTTCATACCGTGCTCCTGCGCCTGACGCGCAGCCGACTCGGCGGCGAGCTGAGCGGCGAACGGGGTCGACTTGCGCGAACCCTTGAAGCCGACGGCGCCCGACGATGCCCAGCTGATAACAGCTCCGCTGGGGTCGGTGATCGAAACGATCGTGTTGTTGAACGTGCTCTTGATGTGGGCCTGGCCCACAGCAACGTTCTTCTTTTCCTTCTTACGCGGCTTCCGTACGGCCGACTTGGGTGCTGCCATGATTTCTCCTGAATCCTAGAGGCGAGGTCGCTGGGCCGAGGCCTAGCGAGCCTTCTTCTTGCCGGCGACGGTGCGCTTCGGGCCCTTGCGGGTACGAGCGTTGGTCTTGGTGCGCTGTCCGCGCACGGGCAGGCCGCGACGGTGGCGGATGCCCTCGTAGGATCCGATCTCAACCTTGCGGCGGATGTCGGCGGCGACCTCGCGGCGAAGGTCACCTTCTACCTTGAAGTTGCCCTCGATGTAGTCGCGAAGTGCAACGAGCTGGTCGTCGCTGAGGTCCTTGACGCGGATGTTTCCGTCGATCTCGGTGTCAGCGAGGGTCTTGAGCGCGCTCGTGCGCCCAACACCGTAAATGTAGGTCAGTGCGATTTCCACGCGCTTTTCGCGCGGGATGTCTACGCCTGCAAGACGTGCCATGGTGGCTTCTCCTGTGGATGAGTGGAGGTGTGGTGCATTTCCGGTGCCGCGGCCTCCAACCGTGGGTGTCCCCCGGGCTCAGAGCCTGGGTTCTTGGAAATGCGATTGCGATGTTGAGTTGTGTATCTGCCCCGTGAAGGAGAAGAGACTAGCCCTGGCGCTGCTTGTGGCGCGGGTTGCTCTTGCAGATGACCATGACGCGGCCGTTGCGGCGAATCACCTTGCAGTGCTCGCAGATCGGCTTGACGCTGGGGTTGACCTTCATTGTGGTTCCTTGTTTTTCGCTGTCTTCGTACTCACGGGATGCCGCAAGCCGTTACTTCACAGCCGCCCGTTACTTGTAGCGGTAAACGATCCGACCACGGGTCAGGTCGTAGGGGCTCAGCTCCACAATCACGCGGTCCTCTGGGAGGATGCGGATGTAGTGCTGACGCATCTTGCCCGAGATGTGGGCAAGAACCTTGTGACCGTTGGTGAGCTCCACGCGGAACATCGCGTTGGGCAGAGCTTCTACCACCGAGCCCTCGATTTCGATGACGCCGTCTTTTTTGGCCATAGCCTCTTCGTCGCTAATAAGTAATTGGATGCTGATCGTGCGTTGATTTTCGGTGTTTTCCAGCGCCTGCAAGCAGCCGACTGGGGCACGCTGAACGCGCCTAAAACACCAAGGGTCAATCTTATGCGATGAGCGCGGCTTTTGCCAAGTCAGGGGGTATCATCCCCGTTTGCCCATGCTCGGGTTCAGCGAATTGCGGCGGCGAACGCCCGGGCGGCGTCATGCGACTGCGCCGGGCTGTTGGCCGCGAGTGCAACCGCGGCTAGGGCGGCGGCCTGCTCCGCGTCGAAGCGCAGCAGTGAGGCGCGCACGTCGGCGATGGCGGCCGGCGACATCGACAGCGTCGTGGCGCCCAGGCCGACGAGCACGACGGCCAGCAGCGGGTCGGCGGCGGCCTCACCGCAGATTCCGACCGGCTTGCCGAGCGCGCGGCCAGCCTGGCCCACCTCTGCGATGAGGCGCAGCACGGCCGGGTTCCAGGGGCTCTGCAGCGCCGCGACGCTGCCGAGCAGGCGGTCGGCGGCGAGCGTGTACTGGGTGAGGTCGTTGGTGCCGATCGAGGCGAAATCCGTTGTGGGCAGAATCCGGTCGGCGAGCAGCGCGGCCGAAGGCACCTCGACCATCACGCCGGCGACGCGGATGCCGGCCTCGTGGGCGAGCGACGTGAAGTACTCGGCCTCCTCCACCGTGGCGACCATGGGGGCCATCACCCACAGGTCTGCGTCCGTCTCGGCGTCGGCCGCGGCCAGCGCGCTGAGCTGGTCGCGCAGAATCTGCTCGTGCGCCCTCAGAGCGCGGATGCCGCGGAGCCCGAGCGCCGGGTTGTCTTCGTGGTCACCGGCGTCGAGGAAGGCGAGGGGCTTGTCCGCCCCGGCGTCGAGCACGCGCACGACGACCTTCTTGCCGTTGAAGGCCTGCAGCAGCCGCGTGTATTCGGCCTGCTGCTCCGCGACGGTCGGCGCGGTCGCCGCCTCGAGGAAGAGGAACTCGGTGCGGAACAGGCCGACGCCCTCCGCACCAGCGGCGAGGGCTGCTGTCGCGGCGTCGGCGGAACCGAGGTTGGCCAGCAGCGGCACGGGCGTGCCGTCAGAGAGGGCGCCGGGGGTGAGGGGCGCATCCAGTCGGGCGGCCCTGGCCACGCGACGTGCCTCGGCGTCCGCAAGCTGTTCCCGGCTTGGGGCCGTCACGAGCAGGTCGTTCTCGGCGTCGACGATGATCTCGTCGCCGTCCTGCAGCACGCTGGCCCCCTCGGCGGCGACCATGGCCACGATCGCCTTGTCTCTGGCGAGGATCGCGGTGTGCGAGGTGGGCCCTCCCCCGATCGTGACGAGGGCGAGCACCTGGTCGAGGTCGAGCGTGGCCGTGTCGGCGGGCGCGAGGTCGCGGGCGACCAGGATGAACGGGTAGCCGGGGTCCGGCACCCCCGGTGCCGGCTGGCCGAGCAGCTCGGCGACGACGCGCTGCGAGACATCGTCGACATCCGTGGCGCGTTCGGCCATGTAGCCGCCCAGCGCGAGCAGTTGGGCACGGTACGCCGCGTAGGCCTCGTGCACCGCGCGCTCGGCCGTCTTGCCCGCCGCGACCCGCTCACCGAGGTCGGCCTCGAGCATCGGGTCCTCGGCGAACATCGCCTGCGCCTCGAGCACCTCGGCGGCGGTTCCACCCGCCTGCGCGCCGCGTCGGCGCAGCTCGGCGGCAACCGCGGCCAGTGCGGCGGTCGCCCGCGCGCGCTCCGCGTCGGGGCTCATCGTGCTCGGTCTGTCGACCGGCTCCGGGAGAGGCTCGGGCATGCGCACCACCCGGCCGATTGCGATTCCGCTGCCAATGCCGGTTCCGCTGACGTTCATGCGCCTACCCTAACCGCTCGTCCTGCTGCTGTGAATCGATGAGGGTCGTTCGGGGCTGGTGCCCTCCCCTATGGGATGGGTACCGGGGTGATGCCGAACGGCGCGAGCTGGGCCGCGCCGCCGTCAACGGCGGTCAAGACCCAGATGCCGCCGCTGTGCACGGCGATGCTGTGCTCCCAGTGCGAGGAGTCGCTGCCGTCCTCGGTGGTGACGGTCCAGTCGTCGTCCTGGGTGAAGGTGTCGATGTCTCCGGCGACGACCATCGGCTCGATGGCGACGACGAGGCCGGCCTTGACCTCTGGGCCCTTCTGGCGCACCCGGTAGTTGAACACCGGGGGCTCCTCGTGCATGCTGCGGCCGATGCCGTGGCCGATGTAGTCGGTCAGGATGCCGTAGGGCTCGTCGCGACCGGGGGCCGGGTTCGCCTCTACATGGCCCTGCACGGCGTCGCCGACCTCGTTGAGGTGACGGGCGCGCGCCAGGCGTGCGATGCCTGCCCAGAGCGAACCCTCGGTGACGTCGGAGAGGTGCTGACGGGCAGCGACCAGTTCGGGCCGGCTCGGGTCGGGGATGACCACGGTGAAGGCAGAGTCGCCGCTCCAGCCGTTGACATCGGCGCCGCCGTCGACCGAGACGATGTCGCCCGGCTCGAGCGGCCTGCTGCTGGGGATGCCGTGCACGACGTCGGCGTTCACCGAGATGCAGAGCGTGTGGCTGTAGCCGGGCACCATCTTGAAGTTCGATACCCCGCCGGCCGCGATGATCGCGGCTTCTGCGATGGCGTCGAGCTCAAGCGGCGTGATTCCCGGGCGGATGTTGCTGCGGACCGCGGCCAGGCCGGCGGCCGTGACCAGGCCGGGCGCCACCATCTGCCGAAGCTCGGCGGCGGACTTGTAGATCGAGGCGCGGCGGAATCCCACGATGAAACCTAGGAAGCGAGGGTCGCGGAGTCGGCTGAGCCGATTCCCGCTGCCTGCAGTGCGGCGCTGATGCGGTCGCCGACCTCGTCGACACCGCCGAGACCGTCGACGTCGATCAGCAGGCCACGCTCACGGTAGAGCTCGACCAGCGGGGCGGTCTCACGGAGGTACACCTCCTGGCGGTGGCGGATGGCCTCTTCGGTGTCGTCGGCGCGACCCTGCTCGTGCGCACGCTTGGTGAGCCGCGCGATGAGCTCCTCCTGGTCGGCGACCAGACGGATGACAGCCTCGAGGGGCTGCCCCTTCTTCTCCAGCAGCGCGTCCAGGTAGTGCACCTGCTCGAGGGTGCGGGGGTAGCCGTCGAGGAGGAAGCCGTTGGCGGCATCCGCCTCGTCGAGGCGCGAGGCGACGATCTCGTTGGTGAGCGAGTCCGGCACATAGTCGCCGGCGGCGACGATGGCCTTCACGCGCAGGCCGAGCTCTGTCTCGTGCGTGATGTGGAAGCGGAAGATGTCGCCGGTGGAGACGTCGGGGATGCCGAACGTGGCACCGATCCGCTTGGCCTGGGTGCCCTTGCCTGCGCCGGGCGGGCCGACGATCAGGAGGCGTGCACCCCGGGCGATGTTGCTTTCTGCGGTGTTAGTGCTCATCGCAGCAACCCTTCGTAGTGACGCTGCTGCAGCTGCGAGTCGATCTGCTTGACCGTCTCGAGACCAACACCAACGATGATCAAGATGGAGGCGCCGCCGAACGGGAAGTTCTGGTCGGCGCCGACCGCGGAGAACGCGACCAGCGGCAGCAGGGCGATGATACCCAGGTAGAGCGAGCCGGGGAGCGTGATGCGGGTGAGCACGTAGTCGAGGTACTCGGCGGTGGGCCGGCCGGCACGGATGCCGGGGATGAAGCCACCGTACTTCTTCATGTTGTCTGCAACCTCTTCAGGGTTGAAGGTGATGGCGACGTAGAAGTAGGTGAATCCGACGATCAGCAGGAAGTACAGCGCCATGTAGAGGGGCTGTCCGCCACCGGTGAGGTTTGCGGTGACCCAGAGCACCCAGGGCTGCGGCTCCTGGCCGGGGGCCGGCTGGTTGAACTGTGCGATCAGCGCGGGCAGGTAGAGCAGCGAGGAGGCGAAGATCACGGGGATCACGCCGGCCATGTTGACCTTGATCGGGATGTAGGTGTTGTTGCCGCCGTAGGTGCGCCGGCCGACCATGCGTTTGGCGTACTGCACGGGGATGCGCCGCTGCGACTGTTCGACGAAGACGACGGCGGCGACGACCAGGAGGCCGATGGCGATGACGATCGCGAGCGTGTCCCAGCCCTTGGAGGAGGCGATGCGACCCAGCGAGGCGGGGAACATGGAGGCGATCGAGGTGAAGATCAGCAGCGACATGCCGTTGCCGACGCCGCGCTCGGTGATCAGCTCGCCCATCCACATGATGACACCGGTTCCGGCGGTCATTGTGAGGACCATCAGCATGATGGCGTACCAGGCGTCGTTGGTCAGCAACTGGGTGCAGGCGGGGCCGCCGGAGCTGCCGAACAGCGCGCCGCTGCGGGCGACGGTGATCAGAGTCGTGGACTGCAGGATCGCCAGCGCGATGGTGAGGTATCGGGTGTACTGCGTCAGCGTTGACTGACCCGACTGACCCTCCTTGTAGAGGGCCTCAAAGTGTGGGATGACCACGCGCAGCAGCTGCACGATGATCGATGCCGTGATGTACGGCATGATGCCCAGCGCGAAGATGGAGAGCTGGAGGAGAGCTCCACCGCTGAACAGGTTGACGAGCTCGTAGAGGCCCGAGGTGTCCGAGGTAGCCGCGAGACACTGTTGCACGCTGTTGAAGTCAACGAACGGGGCGGGGATGAACGAGCCCAGTCGGAAGAGGGCAACCATGCCCAAGGTGAAACCAATCTTCCTGCGAAGATCGGGCGTGCGGAAGATCCGCGCGATGGCGCTAAACACAAGGCCTCCTGTAATTCCGTGAAGAATCAGTCACTGCAATCACACCCATTGTGTGAATCGAGCCTGCCGGGCCCTCACGAATACTACGCGAGGTCCCGACAGGCTCGTTACAACTACTGGTGTTTTAGTTGATTGATCCGCCAGCGGCGACAATCTTGGCCTCGGCGGAGCCGGAGACCTTGTCGACCGTAACGTTCAGCTTAACCGCGATGTCGCCATCGCCGAGAACCTTGACCTTTTCGTTGTTGCGCACCGCACCCTTGGCGACCAGGTCGCTGATGGTGACGTCTCCACCGGTGGGGTAGAGCTCGGCGAGCCGGTCCAGGTTAACAACCTGGTACTCAACGCGGAACGGGTTCTTGAAGCCGCGCAGCTTGGGGGTGCGCATGTGCAGAGGCATCTGCCCACCCTCGAAGCCGATACGGACCTGGTAGCGGGCCTTGGTGCCCTTGGTGCCGCGACCCGCGGTCTTACCCTTGGATCCCTCGCCACGACCGACGCGGGTCTTGGCCTTCTTGGCACCGGGAGCGGGACGAAGGTGGTGCACCTTCAGAACCTGCTCGCGAGCCTCGACGACCTCAGCCTTGGCCGGAGCCTTGGCGGCTGCAGCCTTGGCCGGAGCCTTGGTTGCTGCCTTCTTGGCCGGAGCCTTGACGGCGTCCTTTTCTGCTGTTTCCTTGGCTTCAGCCATTAGTCAATCTCCTCGACCTTGACAAGGTGAGCGACAGTGTTGACGTACCCGCGGTTCTGCGGGGTGTCTTCACGAACGACAACGTCACCGATGCGCTTGAGACCCAGGCTGCGAAGCGTGTCGCGCTGGTACTGCTTCTCACTAACTTTGGACTTGATCTGCGTAACCTTGAGCTGCTTAGCCATTACGCACCTGCCTTCGCTGCTGCGGCGGCCTCGGCTGCCTGAGCCTCTGCACGGAGCAGACGGGCCGGAGCGACCTCGTCGTAGGCGAGCCCACGGCGAGCGGCAACGGCGCGAGGTTCCTCGAGCTGCTGCAGGGCTGCGACGGTTGCGTGCACGATGTTGATCGTGTTCGAAGAACCGAGCGACTTGCTCAGAACGTCGTGGATGCCAGCGCACTCGAGCACGGCGCGAACCGGGCCACCAGCGATAACACCGGTACCGGCAGCGGCCGGGCGAAGCAGAACGACGCCGGCTGCGGCCTCACCCTGCACGGGGTGCGGGATGGTGCTGCCAACGCGGGGGACGCGGAAGAAGTTCTTCTTCGCTTCCTCGACGCCCTTGGAGATGGCGGTCGGGACCTCGCGGGCCTTGCCGTAGCCAACGCCAACGAGTCCGTTGCCGTCGCCGACGACGACGAGAGCGGTGAAGCTGAAGCGACGACCACCCTTGACGACCTTCGACACGCGGTTGATGGTGACAACGCGCTCCAGGAACTGGCTCTTCTCGGCGTCGCGGGCTCCGCGGTCGCCGCGGTTGGGGTTGCGCTCACGGCCGCCACGACGAGCTTCACGCTCGTTCTGTGCGGGAGCCGTCGATGCAGCGGTCTCCACCGGTGCCTCTACAGCCACCTCTTGCTCCTTAGTAATCTCGCTCACAGCTTGAGCCCTGCCTCTCGCGCTCCATCGGCAACAGCAGCGATACGACCTGCGTACTTGCTACCACCACGGTCGAAAACGACTGCTTCAACGCCGGCAGCCTTCGCGCGCTCGGCGACGAGCTCGCCGATCTTGCGGGCCTTGGCCGACTTGTCGCCATCGAAGGTGCGCATGTCTGCTTCCATGGTCGACGCCGAGGCCACGGTGTGGCCCTTGCTGTCGTCCACGACCTGCACGAAGATGTGGCGAGCCGAACGGTTGACGACGAGGCGCGGACGAACCGCGGTGCCCTCGATCTTCTTGCGAAGTCGGGTGTGGCGACGAGTGCGCGCAGCCGACTTGCTCTTTCCTCTGGTTCCGAGACCCATGGTTACTTACCAGCCTTTCCGGCCTTACGACGGACAACCTCGCCGGCGTAGCGGATGCCCTTGCCCTTGTAGGGCTCCGGCTTCTTGATCTTGCGGATGTTGGCGGCAACTTCACCGACGGCCTGCTTGTCGATGCCTGCAACGGTGAGCTTGGTGTTGCCCTCGACCGTGAAGGTGATGCCCTCAGGAGCATCAACCGTGACGGGGTGCGAGAAGCCGAGAGCGAACTCGAGAGAGTTGCCCTTCTGGGCTACGCGGTAACCGGTGCCGACGATCTCGAGGCCCTTGGAGTAGCCCGCGGTAACGCCGATGATGTTGTTTGCGATGAGCGTGCGCGTCAGGCCGTGCAGCGAACGCGAAGCGCGCTCGTCGTCGGGACGAGTGACCAGAACCTGGTTCTCCTCGACCTTGGCCTCGATCGGGCTGGCGATGACGAGGGAAAGCTCGCCCTTCGGGCCCTTGACGGCAACATTCTGACCCGAGATCGTCACAGTGACGCCTGCGGGAATGTCAATGGGAAGTCGACCGATACGTGACATTGGTGATTACCACACGTAGGCGAGGACTTCCCCACCTACGCCCTTCTTCTCGGCCTGGCGGTCCGTGAGGAGGCCGCTGGAGGTGGACAGAATGGCAATACCGAGGCCACCGAGAACGGTGGGGATCTCAGTCGACTTTGCGTAAACGCGGAGGCCGGGCTTCGAGACACGCTTGATGCCAACGATCGAGCGCTCACGGTTCGGGCCGAACTTGAGTGCCAGCGTCAGGGTCTGACCGACCTTGGCGTCGGCGACCTCGAAGCCGGAGATGTAACCCTCACGCTTGAGGATTTCAGCAATGTGCGACTTGAGCTTGCTGTGCGGCATAGACACGGTGTCGTGGTACGCCGAGTTAGCGTTGCGCAGTCTGGTCAGCATGTCTGCGACCGGATCTGTCATCGTCATATGGATGCATTTCCTTCATTCACCAGGTTTCGACGCACTTTACAAGAGCGCCGACCTGTGGTGCTGGGGCGCATGCGGTTGCATGAGCCCGGTATTAGGTTGGCTCCCTGCGCAAGCAAGGAGCCAACCTATAGATACTACTAGGAGTTCTCGGCCGTCTTGAACGGGAAGCCGAGCGCCTTGAGCAGCGCGCGACCCTGTTCGTCGTTCTTGGCAGTCGTCACAACAGTGATGTCCATGCCGCGAACGCGGTCGATCTTGTCCTGGTCGATTTCGTGGAACATAACCTGCTCGGTCAGGCCGAAGGTGTAGTTACCGTTGCCATCGAACTGCTTGTCCGACAGACCGCGGAAGTCGCGGATGCGGGGCAGGGCGAGGGACAGCGTGCGGTCCAGGAACTCCCACATGCGGTCGCCACGAAGCGTGACGTGGGCGCCGATGGGCTGGCCCTCACGCAGCTTGAACTGGGCAATCGACTTGCGAGCCTTGGTGACCTGCGGCTTCTGACCGGTGATCTTGGTCAGGTCGGCCACGGCGCCATCGATGATCTTGCCATCGCGGGCAGCCTCACCGACACCCATGTTCACGACGATCTTGACCAGGCCCGGGATCTGGTGCACGTTCGTCAGGCCGAGGTCGGCCTTCAGCTGTGCAGAGATCTCGCCCTGGAACTTAGCCTTCAAACGCGGCTGGATTTTGCCAGTAGCGATGTCAGTCATTAGAGGTCCTTACCTGACTTCTTGGCGTAACGAACGCGGACCGTCTTGGTGACGCCGTCCTTCGTTACCTCCGTGTTGCGGAAACCGACGCGCGTGGGCTTCTTGGTCTCGGGGTCAATGAGCGCAACGTTGGACACGTGAATCGGTGCCTCGTGCTGCTCGATGCCGCCGGTCTTGGTGCCGCCCTGAGTCTGGCCGACGCGAACGTGCTTGGTGACAAAGTTGACACCCTCCACGATCACGCGGTTCTTCTCAACGAGGACCTGGATGACCTTGCCCTGCTTGCCGCGGTCACCGCCCTTTTCCTGGCGGCGTCCGGTGATGACCTGAACCAGGTCACCCTTCTTGATGTTCGCCATGACTTAGATAACCTCCGGTGCCAGCGAGACGATCTTCATGAACTTCTTGTCGCGAAGCTCACGGCCGACCGGGCCGAAGATACGGGTACCGCGGGGGTCACCGTCATTCTTCAGGATCACTGCGGCGTTCTCGTCGAACTTGATGTAGGAACCGTCGGGACGACGGGTCTGCTTTTTGACGCGCACGACGACAGCCTTGACGACGTCGCCCTTCTTGACGTTGCCGCCAGGGATTGCGTCCTTGACAGTGGCAACGATGACGTCACCGATGCCGGCGTAACGGCGGCCGGAGCCACCGAGAACGCGAATGGTGAGAAGCTCCTTGGCGCCGGTGTTGTCGGCAACCTTGAGCCGTGATTCTTGCTGAAGCACTTCTAACTCCTTCTACGAAGCAAGCCCGAGGGCTTACTTGGCCTTCTCGAGGATCTCGACCAGGCGCCAGCGCTTCGAAGCGCTGAGGGGACGGGTCTCGCTGATGACAACGAGGTCGCCGATGCCCGCGGCGTTGAGCTCATCGTGAGCCTTCACCTTGGACGTGCGGCGGATGACCTTGCCGTACAGGGGGTGCTTCACGCGGTCTTCGACCTCGACGACGATGGTCTTGTCCATCTTGTCGCTGGTGACGTAGCCACGACGGGTCTTGCGGTAGCCGCGGACGAGTTCAGCCGTCTCGGCGACCTCGGCTGCAGCAGCCTTCTTGGTCTCAGCCATGACTAGGCCTCCTTCGTCTCTTCAGCCGAAGGAGCCTCGACGGCGTCCTTCTTGGCCTTCGTCTTCTTCTCAGCCTTGGCAGGAACCTCGACCGGTGCGGGCGTGGCACGAATGCCCAGCTCGCGCTCACGGAGAACCGTGTAGATGCGAGCGATGTCGCGCTTGACCGCACGCAGGCGGCCGTGGCTCTCGAGCTGACCGGTGGCCGACTGGAAGCGCAGGTTGAACAGCTCCTCCTTGGCCTTCTTCAGCTCGTCGACGAGACGCTCGTCTTCAAATGTGTCCAGCTCGACGCTTGCGAGCTCCTTGGATCCGATCGCCATTATGCGTCGCCCTCCTCGCGCTTGATGATGCGTGCCTTGAGGGGCAGCTTGTGAATTGCACGGGTGAGTGCCTCGCGGGCCAGCGTCTCAGGGACACCAGCAACCTCGAAGAGCACGCGGCCCGGCTTGACGTTAGCGACCCACCACTCGACGGAACCCTTACCGGAACCCATGCGGGTTTCGGCCGGCTTCTTGGTCAACGGACGGTCAGGGTAGATGTTGATCCACACCTTTCCGCCACGCTTGATGTGACGCGTCATGGCGATACGAGCGGACTCGATCTGACGGTTGGTCACATAAGCGGGGGTCAGGGCCTGGATACCGAATTCACCGAAGGAAACCTTGGTGCCACCGGTAGCGTGGCCGCTACGACCTGGGTGGTGCTGCTTGCGGTGCTTGACTTTACGTGGAATCAACATGGTTATGCCTCAACTCCTGCTGCGACCGGCGCCTGTGCCTCTGCACGGGGTGCACGGCGCGGCCGGTCGTCACGACGCTCGGGGCGAGACGACTTCTGGTTCGCCTGCTCGCGAGCGAGTTCCTTGTTGGTGATGTCGCCCTTGTAGATCCAGACCTTCACGCCGATGCGGCCGAAGGTGGTCTTTGCCTCGTAGAAGCCGTAGTCGATGTTCGCGCGCAGGGTGTGCAGGGGCACACGGCCTTCGCGGTAGAACTCCGAACGGCTCATCTCGGCGCCGCCGAGGCGGCCGGAGACCTGGATACGCACACCCTTGACTGCGGGGGTGCGCTGAGCGCCCTGCAGGCCCTTGCGCATCGCGCGGCGGAAGGCCACACGTGCGGAGAGCTGCTCGGCAATGCCCTGAGCGACGAGCTGAGCGTCGGCCTCGGGGTTCTTGACCTCGAGGATGTTCAGCTGGATCTGCTTCTTCGTGAGCTTCTCGAGGTCAGCGCGGATGCGCTCGGCCTCTGCACCACGACGACCGATCACGATGCCCGGACGGGCGGTGTGAATGTCGACGCGGACACGGTCGCGGGTGCGCTCGATCTCGATGCGCGAAACGCCGGCACGGTCGAGCGAGGTGCTCAGCATGCGACGGATCTTGACGTCTTCCGCGACGAAGTCGCGGTAACGCTGCCCGGGCTTCGTGCTGTCAGAGAACCAACGCGACACGTGGTCGGTGGTGATTCCCAGACGGAAGCCATAAGGGTTTACTTTCTGACCCATTACTTCGTGCCCTCCTCAGGAGTGGTGAGCACAACAGTGATGTGGCTGGTGCGCTTCAGAATCTGGAATGCGCGGCCCTGTGCACGCGGCTGGAAACGCTTGAGGGTTGCACCCTCATCAACGAATGCCTGCGAGATGAACAGATCCTGCTCATCCAGGAAGGTGTTCGAGGCGTCTGCCTTGACTCGCGCGTTGGCGATTGCCGAGGCAACCAGCTTGTACACGGGCTCGCTCGCACCCTGAGGTGCGAACTTCAGGATTGCCAAAGCTTCCTGTGCCTGCTTGCCGCGGATCAGGTTGACAACGCGACGAGCCTTCTGGGGGGTGACGCGGATGTGTCGCACGCGTGCGATCGACTCCACCATTTCTTCTCCTCCTTCACGTCCCCGCGTTAGCGGCGACGGCCCTTCTTGTCGTCCTTCACGTGACCACGGAAGGTGCGAGTGGGCGCGAACTCGCCGAGCTTGTGCCCGACCATGGTTTCGGTGACGAACACCGGAATGTGCTTGCGACCGTCGTGCACTGCGATGGTGTGTCCCAGCATGGCGGGGATGATCATCGAGCGGCGCGACCAGGTCTTGATCACGTTCTTGTTGTTGGCTTCGTTCGCCGTGATCACCTTGCGGAGCAGGTGGTCATCAACGAAGGGGCCCTTCTTAAGACTGCGTGGCATCTTCTACAACTCCTACTTACGCTTCTTGCCGACATTGCGTCGACGAACAATGAGCTGGTCGCTGGGAAGGTTGCGCTTGCGTGTGCGGCCTTCCTTCTGGCCCCAGGGGCTGACCGGGTGACGTCCACCGGAGGTCTTACCCTCACCACCACCGTGCGGGTGGTCAACCGGGTTCATAGCGACACCACGCACGGTCGGGCGAACGCCCTTCCAGCGCATACGGCCGGCCTTACCCCAGTTGATGTTGGACTGCTCGGCGTTGCCGACCTCACCGATCGTGGCGCGGCAGCGTGCGTCGACGTTGCGGATTTCACCCGACGGCAGACGAAGCTGCGCGTAGGGGCCATCCTTGGCGACGAGACGAACCGAGGCACCAGCCGAGCGAGCCATCTTGGCACCGCCACCGGGGCGAAGCTCGATCATGTGAATGACCGTACCGGTGGGGATGTTCTTCAGCGGCAGGTTGTTGCCGGGCTTGATGTCAGCGCCGGGACCCGACTCGACAATGTCACCCTGCGACAGCTTGTTCGGAGCGATGATGTAGCGCTTCGTGCCATCGACGTAGTGCAGAAGAGCAATACGTGCAGTGCGGTTGGGGTCGTACTCGATGTGAGCGACCTTCGCGTTGATGCCGTCCTTGTCGTTGCGACGGAAGTCGATAACGCGGTACTGGCGCTTGTGGCCACCACCGATGTGACGGGTCGTGATGCGTCCCTGGTTGTTACGTCCACCGGTCTTGGGCAGCGGGCGCAGCAGCGACTTCTCGGGGGTCGAGCGGGTGATCTCTGCGAAGTCCGCAACAGAAGATCCGCGACGACCCGGGGTCGTGGGCTTGTACTTACGAATAGCCATGTTTTTCCTCTGCTCCCTAGCCGACAGCCGTGAAGATGTCGATGGAACCGGACTTGAGCGTGACAATGGCACGCTTGGTGTCCTTGCGCTTGCCCATGCCGAACTTGGTGCGGCGGGTCTTGCCCTGGCGGTTCAGCGTGTTGATGGACGCGACCTCGACGTTGAAGATCTTCTCGATAGCGAGCTTGATCTCAGTCTTGTTCGAGCGGGGGTCCACGACGAACGTGTACTTGCCCTGGTCGATCAGGCCGTAGCTCTTCTCGGAAACGACCGGCGCGATGATGATGTCGCGGGGGTCCTTGTTCTGAGTGGCGCTCATGCGGAGACCTCTTCCTTCTTGCTCTTCGAAGCGATGAACGCCTCGAGCGCAGCCTTGGTGAAGACGATGTCGTCAGAGACGAGAACGTCGTAGGCGTTCAGCTGGTCGGCCTGCAGCACGTGCACCGACGGGATGTTGCGCACGGCCTTGGCAGCCTGCTCGTCACCGCGCTCAAGCACGATGAGAACGTGCTTGGAGGTCGAGATGCCGGAGAGGTATGCCAGAGCGGCCTGCGTGTTGGGGGTCTCGCCGAGGACGAGAGACTCAACAGCGTGCAGACGAGCTCCACGAGCGCGGTCCGAGAGCGAGCCGAGCAGTGCAGCGGCAATCATCTTCTTGGGGGTGCGCTGCTCGTAGTTACGAGGCGTCGGGCCGTGGACAATGCCACCACCGGTCATGTGAGGGGCACGGATCGAGCCCTGACGAGCGCGACCGGTTCCCTTCTGCTTGAACGGCTTGCGGCCAGCACCAGAAACCTCGCCGCGACCCTTGGTCTTGTGCGTGCCCTGGCGTGCGGCAGCGAGCTGCGCGACAACGACCTGGTGGATGAGCGGAACGTTCGTCGGAACGTCAAAGAGCTCGGCGGGCAGCTCGATGGAGCCGGCCTTCTTGCCCTTGATGTCGAGAACGTCAATGGTGTTGGTAGCGGTAGCCATGGGTTACGCCCCCTTCACTGCGTTGCGAACGAAAACGAGACGGCCGCGAGCACCGGGAACGGCACCCTTGACCAGCAGGAGGCCCTTCTCGGCGTCAACCGAGTGCACCTTGAGGTTGAGCACGGTGACGCGCTCTCCACCCATACGACCGGCCATGCGCATGCCCTTGAAGACACGGCTCGGGGTCGACGAAGCACCGATGGAACCGGGCTTGCGGTGGTTGCGGTGTGCACCGTGCGATGCCGAGACACCCTTGAAGTTGTGACGCTTCATGACACCGGCGAAACCCTTACCCTTCGAGGTGCCCATGACGTCGACCAGCTGGCCGGCCTCGAAGGTTCCCTCGACGGTGAGTTCCTGACCCGCAGCGTAGTCAGCGGCATCCGCGGTGCGGATCTCGGTGACGTGACGGCGAGGGGTGACGCCAGCCTTCTCGAAGTGACCGGCAGCAGGCTTGTTCACCTTGCGGGGGTCGATCTGGCCGGAAGCGATCTGAACGGCGTTGTAGCCGTCGACCTCGGTGTTACGAATCTGCGTCACAACGTTCGGCGCGATTTCGATGACGGTAACGGGAACGAGCTTGTTGTTCTCGTCCCAGACCTGGGTCATGCCGAGCTTCGTGCCGAGCAGACCCTTGGAGGTCTTCGTATCTGCGTAAGACATCCTGGCCCCCTTAGAGCTTGATCTCGATGTTGACGTCTGCCGGAAGGTCGAGACGCATAAGCGAGTCGACGGCCTTCGGCGTCGGGTCAATGATGTCGATCAGACGCTTGTGGGTGCGCATCTCGAAGTGCTCCCGGCTGTCCTTGTACTTGTGAGGCGAACGGATAACGCACACAACGTTCTTCTCCGTCGGAAGTGGTACCGGGCCAACAACGGTGGCACCAGCACGGGTGACCGTGTCAACAATCTTGCGAGCCGAGGTGTCGATAACCTCGTGGTCGTAAGACTTAAGTCGAATGCGGATCTTCTGTCCCGCCATGTCTGACTCTCTCTCTGTCAAGGCGTCTTACATCCGGTTGGCTGCATTGGACGCCGTCGTAGTACTTCGTAAGTCGCACCACTATTTATCTGTCAATCGGGCGACTCCGGGCCGAAGCCCTTGCCGCCCCCACCACGCCACTGCTTGGGCCAAGGCCGTCGCGGCGCAGAGCAAAGCTCTGGCCATGGCTGTGATGAAGTGTGTTCTGCTCCCCGCGGCCTAGCTCGATCGGTTGCTCACAGGTGAGAACCGGGGCGAAACTATGCACTGACTGGCAGTGATTCCGACGCCGTGCGCAGCACGAACCTCAGAAATGTTGAACTGGACAAGTTTGCCACAGATCGGGGGCAAGTGCAACCCGGGCGTGTCGCGCTCCGGTGGGGGCGACTCCCCCGTCATTCCGGGGCAGTCGCGCCGAGCGGGTCAGCCTTGAACGGCGATCTCACGGGAACGTGCCAGGTGCAGCAGGAACACGCACGCGAGCATCAAAACGCCGGCGAAGAGCAGCGGCAGCGCACCGTGGGTCGTCACCCGCAGGAGCAGCGCGCCGAGCGCGCCGCCGCCGCCCATGGCGAGCACCGCGAGAACCCGGCGGGGCCATTTCTCGCCCCCGCCGCCGGCCAGGCGGCTGTCGATCGCGAGGTTGGCGAGGGTGCTGGTGACGACGATGGTGCTGACGTCCGCGATGCCCGTTGCCCGCACGCTGGCGGCCTGCGCCCCCATCACGGCCGCGAGCAGCGTCGTCACGAGCAGCAGCTCCCCCTCGGCCAGGGTGCCCAATGTGTACCAGAACGCGGCGAGGGCCACGGTGGCGACGGCTCCCCCGACCAGCACGATCAGGTTGGCCGTCGGCAGCCGACTGCCGTGCCAACGACCCCGCAGCAGGCGGGCGGCCAGTAGAGCCCCGAGCAGGAAGCCGACCAGGGCGAGCAGGTTGTTCAGCAGCGGGATGCCGCCCTCCCCGGCGAGGGCGAAACCGATGAAGAGCACATTGCCGGTCATATTGCCGGTGAACACGCGGTCCAAGGCGAGGTAGCTGACGGCGTCGACGACGCCGGTGGCCAGCGTGAGCAGCAGCAGCGCCGGCAGGTAGAAGCGATCAGCCTGCTTCTTGTCGAACGTGGCGCGCGCGGCATCCGTCATCATGACCTCCGCTCAAGACTTTAGCGAAGGGCCGCTGCACAGAAGAACGGGGCCGAGCTTGCGCTCGACCCCGCCCTGCTTCGGGATCACGCCCGAACAACCTTTACTGGTTGCCGACTGCTCCGTCGGCCGCGTCACGCGCGGTCTCGACGTGGTCGGCGAACTTGTCGCCGGTGACCTTGTTGGCGAGGCCGGCCGTACCGTCGAGGAGCTTGTCGCTGATGCCTTCAGCCTGCTCACTCTTCAGGAAATCCTTGGCCTGGTTGGTCAGATCTTCGATACCCATATTCGCCCCTCTCGTCGCCCTGGGCGTGCCGAGCGGCGCGCTCACTCCCATTCTTGTTCGCCCTCCGCGACCTGTAAAGGCCGAGTGTGGCATCGTGTCAGGGTTCAGCCCACTAGCGCTCGCAGGCGATCCCGTCCTTGTCTCCATCCCTTGCGGGGTTCAACGCGTACACCGCAGCGGAGAAGAAGGGAGTGCCCTTGAACGGCTTGTCGACGCCGCTGACCTTGTCATAGCGGACGCCGGGCTTGGCCACACCGTGCGGGTAGGCCTGGTTCAGCGCATCGCAGTTGGCGTACTTCACGCCGAGAACCGCCTTCGTCGCGGCCGATGTCTTCGAGACGGTGACGAAGTTTGCCTTCTGTGCGGTCACCGTCACCGTGATGACGCCGTCTGCATCGGTGGGCTTCAGCACGTAGCGGTTGCCGGTCGCACCCGCTATCGCCATGCCGGACCGCTTCCACTGGTAGGCGAGCGCGGGCGCGGGTGACCAGCTGCCCGCCGAGGCGGTCAGTGTGTTGCCGGCTTGGGGCACACCGTTGATGGTGGGCGCCGGGGCGCTCGCGAACACCATGGCCACCGTGGCGGTCGCCGCGGACGTCTTGGCCACCGCGAGATACCCGGACTTCGTCCCGGTGACGACGAGCGAGAGGGTCTTGCCGAGGTCGGCGGAGGTGAGCACGTAGCTCGACTTCGTGGCGCCGGTGATCTTCGCGCCGGAGCGCAACCACTGGTAGCCGAGTGTTGCCGACGGCGACCACGTGCCCGTTGTCGCCTTCAGAGTCTGCCCGGGGACAGTGCCACCCGAGATCGTCGGGGTCGGCGCGGCCGCGAACACGTTAAGCACGGCCGCAGTTGCCGCGGACGTCTTCGATGCCGAGACGTACCCCAACTTGCTCGCCGTGGTGGTGACTGTCAGCGTCTTGCCCAGGTCGGCTGTGGCGAGCCGGTACGTCGAGGCGATCGCGCCCGGGATGACCGCGCCTGAGCGCTTCCACTGGTAGCTGAGCGTCGCGGCCGGCGACCAGGTACCAGTGGCGGCCTTCAAAGTCTGACCCACCGCGGTTGTGCCGCTGATCGTCGGCGTCGGCGCCGTGGTGAAGAGACCCTGCACCGCAGCCGTCGCGGCCGAAGTCTTGGCCGCGGAGACATATCCGGCTGCCCTCGCGGTGACCGTCACGGAGATCGCCTTACCCACGTCCGCATCTGTCGGCTTGTAGGTCGACGCGGTCGCGCCAGAGATGGCGGCACCGGCGCGCAGCCATTGGTAACCGAATGAGGCTGTCGGCGACCAGACGCCGGCGGCGGCGGTCAGCGTGGATCCGACCGTGGCCGTTCCGGAGACCGTCGGCGCCGTCGCCATGGTGAAGACGCCCTGCACCGCGGCTGTCGCGGCCGATGTCGCGGATGCCGTCGCGTAATTGCTCGTCGAACCGCTCACTGTCACGGTAAGCGTCTTGCCGAAGTCTGCAGTCGTCAGCGTGTAGGTCGACGACGTTGCATTGCTGATCACAGCGCCAGCTCGTTTCCACTGGTAGCTGAACGTGGCCGCCGGCGACCACGGGCCCGGCGTTGCTGTGAGCGTCTGCCCGACGTGAGCAGATCCTGAGATGCTGGGGGCCGGCGTCTGCGCCCACACACCGGAGACCGCTGCCGTAGCCGCGGACGTCTGCGACGCGGCAACGTAGCCGTCGAGTGCACCGGTCACAGTCAGCGTGAGTGTGTGGCCCAGATCCGCCGCGACGATGGCATAGTTCGCCGACGTTGCCCCGGTCATGTCTGTGCCGGAGCGCTTCCACTGGTAGTTCAACGCGGCCCCGGTTGGGCTCCATGAGGGGACGCTGCTGGTCAGCGTCTGACCGACCTGGGGAGAACCGGACAGCACCGGCGCTGGGGTCGAGGAGAACTGTTTGACGTCGCTGAGCTCGATATCGAGCCCGGCGAGCTGCTCGTCCGGGCCGAGCACGACGATCGTCGCATCGGGCAGATCATAGGCATCGGAGCCATCCGAGTAGTACTCGTCGAAGTAGCGTGCGTCTGCGCTTCTGACGTGCAGTACGTAGCTTCCCGACGTGAGGCCGGAGAGGATGTAGCTGCCGTCGGAGTTCACGAGGGTCAAAGCAGTTTCGACGCCGTCGCGGTTGGCGGACAGCTCGGAGAGGTGTGCTGGCCGCGCCAGGCCGCCGGTACCGTCGCGCAGCATGATTGTGCCCGAGATCGTGGACCCCGCTGTCTCCGCACTCGCGGACGAGCCGGCTGCCGGCGCGACGGCGACCAGCGCACCTACCGTGAGTGCCGCGACAAGCATCAGAGTGAGTGCGCTACCGCGAGCTTTCAAGAGTCTCAGGGTTTGGTGCACGTTGTTCCTCCGGCGGGGTAGCCGCGCTTCACGTCGATATGCGTGATTGCACGGGGGCACTGTGCCCCGCACTCACACTAGAGTTCGTCCATCTCGCGGAATGCCCGCTCTTTACCCCCAATGATGGGCAATCGGGAATCGGGCGCGCGCCGGTCTCGTCGAGCACGACGGGCGAGAGTTGCCGCACAATTGGGCATGAGTGATTTCTTGGATGCCCCGCCCGCCGCCCCTTCCGCCCGGAGCGGGCCGGCCAGCGTCAGCGCGACGCGCACAGGCTCGCGCCGCTACATCGGCCGGAACGCCCGCGGCAGCGAAGTCTTGATTGGACCGGTCGACGCCCCCGGCCATTTCACCCCGGGCGAGCTCCTCAAACTGGCGCTGGCCGGCTGCGCAGGGATGAGCTCGGATAGGGTGACGGCCCGGCGCCTGGGCGACGACTTCGAATCCACGGTCTGGGCGCATGGCGATTCCGACCCTGTCGAGGAGCGCTACTTCGCGGTCGAGGAGGAGATCTTGCTCGAGCTGGCCGGTCTGAGCGATGCGGATAGGCAGAAGCTGCTGACGATCATCGGCAAGTCCATTGCGGCCAGCTGCACCGTGGGTCGCAGCGTCGGCGGCAGCATCGAGCTCAGCACGAGCGTCAACGGCGAACTGCTGCACTAGGAACCGCGGAGGGGTTTCGACTGGCGCAACCGGCGGGCACCGCTTAAAAGACTGATGGGGCCGAGCCCGAAGGCTCGACCCCATCAGGGATCAGTAGTCGAAACTACTTGATGATCTTGACAACCGTGCCGGCGCCAACGGTGCGGCCACCCTCACGGATGGCGAAGCCGAGGCCCTCCTCCATGGCGATCGGCTGGATCAGCGCGACCGTCATGTCGGTGGTGTCGCCGGGCATGACCATCTCGGTGCCCTCGGGCAGCGTGATGACGCCGGTGACGTCGGTGGTACGGAAGTAGAACTGCGGACGGTAGTTCGCGTAGAACGGGTTGTGACGGCCACCCTCATCCTTGGAAAGGATGTAGGCGGTGCCCTCGAAGTCGGTGTGCGGCGTAACCGAACCCGGCTTGACGATGACCTGGCCGCGCTCGACGTCCTCGCGCTTGGTGCCGCGAAGCAGCAGACCACAGTTCTCGCCGGCCCATGCCTCGTCGAGCTGCTTGTGGAACATCTCGATACCAGTGACCGTGGTCTTGACGGTCGGGCGGATGCCGACGATCTCAACCTCGGAGTTGATGGCGAGGGTGCCACGCTCGGCGCGGCCGGTGACGACCGTTCCACGACCGGTGATCGTGAAGACGTCCTCGACGGGCATGAGGAACGGCTTGTCGCGGTCACGCACGGGGTCGGGGATGTGCTCGTCAGCGGCGGCCATGAGGTCCAGAACAGACTGGACCCACTTCTCGTCGCCCTCGAGAGCCTTCAGGCCGGAGACGCGGACCACGGGGGCCTCGTCGCCGTCGAAGCCCTGGCTCGAGAGGAGCTCACGAACCTCGAGCTCAACGAGCTCAAGGATCTCTTCGTCGTCAACCATGTCGGACTTGTTCAGCGCGACCATCAGGTACGGCACGCCGACCTGCTTGGCGAGCAGAACGTGCTCACGGGTCTGAGCCATCGGGCCGTCGGTAGCGGCAACCACGAGGATCGCGCCATCCATCTGAGCAGCACCGGTGATCATGTTCTTGATGTAGTCAGCGTGACCCGGGGCGTCAACGTGCGCGTAGTGGCGCTTCGGCGTCTCGTACTCGACGTGCGAGATGTTGATCGTGATGCCGCGCTGGCGCTCCTCGGGAGCGGAGTCGATCGACGCGAAGTCGCGCTGAACGTTGGTGGCGGACGGGAACTTGTCGGCGAGGACCTTCGAGATCGCTGCAGTCAGCGTGGTCTTTCCGTGGTCAACGTGACCGATCGTTCCGATGTTTACGTGCGGCTTGGTCCGCTCGAACTTGGCCTTGGCCACTGTGGGTCCTCCTCAGGACTCGAGTAGAAGCCCCGGTCGCTGGATTGCGACCGGTTCTCTACGGTGATTGTTTGTTATGTTACGCGAACCGGGTGGCTCGCACTAACAGGGGCTATTCGCCCTTGTTCTTTGCCACGATCTCGTCGGCGACAGCCTTCGGAACCTCGGCGTAGCTTTCGAAGGTCATCGAGTACACGGCGCGACCAGAGGTCTTCGACCGCAGGTCACCGATGTATCCGAACATCTCCGAGAGCGGAACATTGGCGCGAATAACCTTCACACCGGATGCGTCCTCCATGGACTGGATCTGACCGCGACGCGAGTTCAGGTCGCCGATAACGTCACCCATGTATTCCTCAGGGGTGCGCACCTCGACGGCCATCAGCGGCTCGAGCAGAACGGGGTTTGCCTTACGAGCGGCTTCCTTGAAGCCCATCGAGCCGGCAATCTTGAACGCCATCTCCGAGGAGTCGACGTCGTGGGCAGCGCCATCAAGCAGGATTGCCTTGACGCCGACCAACGGGTACCCAGCGAGGATGCCGTACTGCATGGCGTCCTGGAAACCGGCATCGATCGAGGGGATGTACTCGCGAGGGATGCGGCCACCGGTGACCTTGTTGTCGAACTCGTAGATCTTGTCGGCCGAGACCTCCATCGGCTCGAGGCCGAACTGGATCTTGGCGAACTGACCCGAGCCACCGGTCTGCTTCTTGTGGGTGTAGTCGTGCTTCTCGACGGCCTTCTTGATGGTCTCGCGGTAAGCAACCTGCGGCTTGCCAACGTTGGCCTCAACGTTGAACTCGCGCTTCATGCGGTCAACGAGGATGTCGAGGTGAAGCTCACCCATGCCCTTGATGACCGTCTGACCGGTCTCCTGGTTCTGCTCAGTGCGGAACGTCGGGTCTTCTTCGGCGAGCTTCTGGATCGCGGTGCCGAGCTTCTCCTGGTCAGCCTTGGTCTTGGGCTCGATAGCAACCTCAATGACGGGCTCGGGGAAGGTCATCGACTCGAGAACAACCTGGTTGTTCGGGTCACACAGGGTGTCACCGGTGGTGGTGTCCTTGAGGCCGATGACGGCGTAGATGTTTCCGGCGGTGACGGCGTCAACAGGGATTTCCTTGTTGGCGTGCATCTGGAAGATCTTGCCGATGCGCTCCTTCTTGCCCTTGGTCGAGTTGACGACCTGGGCACCGCTGTCGAGGCGGCCGGAGTACACGCGCACGTAGGTCAGGCGACCGAAGAACGGGTGCACAGCAACCTTGAACGCGAGAGCGGCGAACGGCTCGGTCGCGTCAGCGTGACGCAGGATGACCTTCTCCTCGTCGCGCGGGTCCTTCGCCTCGATGGCGGGAACGTCGAGCGGCGACGGCAGGTAGTCGACGACTGCATCAAGCATCGGCTGAACGCCGCGGTTCTTGAAGGCAGAGCCACAGAGAACCGGGTAGATCTCGCTGTTGACCGTGAGCTTGCGGATCGCGCCCTTGATCTCGGCGACGGTGAGCTCTTCGCCACCGAAGTAGCGCTCCATCAGAGCGTCGTCGGTCTCAGCAACAACCTCGAGAAGCTTGACGCGGTACTCCGCAGCCTTCTCGACCAGGTCGGCCGGAATCTCTTCGATCTCGTACTTGGCGCCCATCTGGACGTCACCCTTCGAGTCGCCGCGCCACGTGAGGGCGCGCATCTCGACGAGGTCAACAACACCCTCGAAGCCAGACTCGGCACCGATCGGAAGCTGAAGAACGAGCGGCTTGGCGCCGAGGCGCTTGATGATGGTGTCGACGGTGAAGTAGAAGTCGGCGCCCAGCTTGTCCATCTTGTTGACGAAGCAGATGCGGGGGACGTTGTACTTGTCGGCCTGACGCCAGACGGTCTCGGACTGGGGCTCAACGCCCTCCTTGCCGTCGAAGACAGCTACGGCGCCATCGAGCACGCGAAGCGAGCGCTCAACCTCGACCGTGAAGTCGACGTGGCCCGGGGTGTCGATGATGTTGATCTGGTTCTTGTTCCAGTAGCAGGTGACAGCAGCGGACGTGATCGTGATGCCACGTTCCTTCTCCTGCTCCATCCAGTCAGTCGTCGAGGCACCGTCGTGGGTCTCGCCGATCTTGTGGTTAACGCCCGTGTAGAACAGGATGCGCTCGGTTGTGGTGGTCTTACCGGCATCAATGTGAGCCATGATGCCGATGTTGCGGACCTTACTCAGGTCGGTGAGCACATCTTGTGCCACGGGATTCCTCCGAAAGTTTGTTGGGTGATGGGGTCGAACGAGGCTCTCGGATGCCGCAGGCGTGAGCCTGCGGCATCCGAAAGGCACTTGCTACCAGCGGTAGTGTGCGAAGGCCTTGTTCGACTCGGCCATCTTGTGCGTGTCTTCGCGACGCTTGACAGCGGCGCCGAGGCCGTTGCTTGCATCGAGAATCTCGTTGGTGAGGCGCTCGGTCATGGTCTTCTCGCGACGAGCCTTGGCGTAGCTGGTGAGCCAGCGGAGAGCCAGGGTGTTGGCGCGGTGAGGCTTGACCTCAACGGGGACCTGGTAGGTCGAGCCACCGACGCGGCGCGAGCGAACCTCGAGGGTCGGGCGAACGTTGTCGAGAGCCTTCTTCAGCGTGACAACGGCGTCCTGGCCGTTCTTGGCGGCAACGCCTTCGAGTGCGTCGTAAACGATGCGCTCGGCGAGGCCCTTCTTGCCATCAAGAAGGATCTTGTTGACGAGCTGGCTGACGATGGGCGCGCCGTATACCGGGTCGGCTACGACGGGGCGCTTGGGTGCTGGTCCTTTACGAGGCATTACTTCTTGTCCATCTTCGCTCCGTAGCGGCTGCGAGCCTGCTTACGATTCTTAACTGCCTGAGTGTCGAGCGCGCCGCGAACAATCTTGTAGCGCACACCGGGGAGGTCCTTCACACGACCACCGCGAACGAGCACCATCGAGTGCTCCTGGAGGTTGTGGCCCTCACCGGGGATGTAGGCGGTGACCTCGGTGCCGTTGGAGAGCTTGACACGGGCAACCTTGCGAAGGGCCGAGTTCGGCTTCTTCGGGGTGGTGGTGTAGACGCGGGTGCAAACACCACGCTGCTGGGGGTTGGCCTTCAGGGCGGGGGCCTTGGTCTTGGTGACCTTCGGCGTACGTCCCTTGCGGACCAACTGCTGAATCGTTGGCACTACTGAGCTCCTTATTTGTGCTGCACGGTGACAGCCTGGTGATTAGCATTCGACAGGATGCCCCTGACTTGCGCCTGAGAGTTTCTGTCGAGTTCATCTGGACCCACCGGCAACGCTGAGTAGCGCTGCTTTTGAGTGGTGGATATGCCGTGGGGGTAACCCGAATCAGGGTTCCCATGTGTGTGCATCAGACGCGAGGGCCGCGCCTTTCGGGCACAATCCAAGCGCACGACGATACGCACACCCACGAAATATTACCTTTGTGTGTCGCTGCGGTCAAACCAGCTGTGCTGTGCAAGGGCTGGCAATTCGGGGCCGCAAGCCCACTGCGTGGGCATCGGCCCGCGCGGCGTGATCGCTACCCTCGATGACGGTGCTCAGCAGCTCTTCGACGAACTCGCTGATGCTGGCAGCTGGGATCTCACAGCCGAGTCGTGAGCCCGGGTTGACGATGATCCCGAGGCCATCCGGCAGCCGGGTGAGCACGGTCATCCCTGAAACGGGCGCCGTGGCCGGGTTGGCCTCAAGGAAGGGCTGCGCGCGATCCTCATGGGTGAAGAGTGCAAGAAGTGTCTTGGCGCCGTCCTCCAAGAGGAACGGACTCGACGGGAGGGCGCCGGCTGGCGGCTTTTCCATTCCGAGGAGCACGATCTCGCTCGCGCTCAGCGTCCAGAGCAGGGTGACGGGGCTGATGCTCCCCTGCTGGGCGCGGGCGATGGCCCGCTCCAGCGCCGTTGCCGGGCGTGCTGCACTCATTGGTTCCCCGCTCGATCTGGCATGCCCTCATCATCCCAGCGTTTCCTGCGCGCTTCGTGCCGGGCATCGGGGGCTGCAGCGCTCAGGACGTCGGCCAGATCGGCGAGTCGAGTTCTCGCCCTAGGTCGGCCAGCAGTGCGGCGACCTGCGGCTCGACGTACTGCGCGACGCCCTCTGCGATGCGCCCCCGGTGCTTCACCAGCTCGGCACACACGCGTTGGCCCACCTGGTCCGCGAACTCGTCGGCGAGCCGCACCTCGGCACGGATCGCCGCCTTCTCCTCCGGCGAGAGTGGGGGCGGCTCGGCGAGGCCGGCCCGGCCGGATGCCTCGATCTGCGGCTCTGCGGCGGGTTCGTCCAGAGGGAAGTCGAGCGCATTCGGGTCGTCGACGACATCCGGAACCGAGGTGGCCGCCAGCTCCCCCAATGTGAAGAGGAAGGGCTGACCGGCCTCGGGCTCCGGGTCGAGGTCCAAGCCGGCGGACTCGGGGGCGAGCCCGTCGGCCGGCCGGTACTGTTGCGCGCGCCGGCGCTGCTCGGTGAGGTCAAGCTCGCGCTGCAGCAGCGGCAGGTTGCGGTCTGTGTAGTCGTCGACGGCGGCGTCGACGATGAGCTTCATGCGCATCGACATGCCGTGTTGCACGGCGTGCGGCACGTCGGTGGCCAACCCGGCTGCTGCGATGACGGGCGATCCGAAGCAGCTGCGGCACAGCCGCATGCGAGCACGGTGGGTTCCCGGCTGCCACTTGGGCAGCCAGCGCAGCCAGAGGTCGACCTCGTGGCTGACGCGCGCTTCGATCGAGCCCTCCATAGTTTGAACGGTACCCCGTCGCCGGGCCTCCCGGGAGTAAGGCGCGCTGCTACTGCGGGTGCTTCTCCCAGGGCCAGCGCGGGCGCTGCCCGCCGTTGGCCCGCCAGATCAGCAGCACGAAGTATGTCAGCGCGACCGCGCCGGCCCAGAATGCGACGGCGAAGGCGAAGGGGCTCGTCAGCTGCTCCCCCAGGAACACGAACCCCGAGACCGGCTCGCTCGCTGCGCTGCCCTGCGCCGCCGGTGGAGTGGAGGTGCCGGCGCTCATGCTGTTCAGCCCGTAGACGATGGCTCCGGTGAATCCATAGACCAGGTAGCTGAGGGCGGCGGCGAGCACCACCAGGCTGACCGGAACCGTGTGCATCGCGCCGCCGGCACGGCCCACGCCCGCCCAGAGCACGAGCAGCAGGGCAAGCGTGGCCGCGCCGACCATGATCGGGCCGACCAGCGGGCCGGCATCCGTCTCGGGGATCACCTCAATGTTGAGGAACAGGCTCAGCATGCCGAAGCTGGCCACGACCAGCGCGACGTACAACCCGAGTGCGAAGCAGGCCAGGAAGAACGCGTATCTGCGGTACTCCTCCACCTCGAGCGGGATCATGGCTGGCTCCTCCCGGCCGCGTTGGTGCTACGGGCGCGTGAGCGTCGGCCCCTCGGCGAGCACGCGGTCGTACTCCTGGCGGACGGCGATGTTGCGCGCCGTGACCTTGCGACCGCGGGCGGCGATCCACGCGCCGAACCAGATCGGCACCTCGCGGGCCGCGATGGCGGCGACGATGGCAACGGGGTTCAGCCACTGCCCGGCGATGAACTGCCCGGCCTGGCTGGGGGTCAACGTCCAGGCGCTCACGGTCAGCAGCGAGCCGCCGATGAACGAGAAGTAGACGATGACGGCCACGGCGAAGCCGCCGAGCACGTAGGCCCACCAGCCACCGCGGTTCACGATGGCGACGAGCAGGGCGAAGGCACCGAAGAAGAACAGCACGGGCACGTAGAACACGGGCGCACCGATGAACAGGGCGAAACTCTCGCTGGCGGTTGCGACGCTGGCGTTCTGGCTGAGGCTGATCAGGAAGGTGCTTCCCGCGTAGATCAGCGCGAAGGCGACCGTGGCGATCAGGCCGATGAGGATGCCGGCGCCGCGGTTGCCCTTGGGCGAGGGCGGGGTCGGCGCCTGCACGAAGATCGGCTGCATGCCCGGTGCGTACTGGCCGGCCGCGGCGACGGTGTTGGGGTCGTAGGTGGCGCCGGGGGCGGTCGGGTTTGCAACTGTTGCCGCTGCTGCTGCCGCGCCTGCTGCCGCTGCAACTCCGGCCGTGTGGTCGACCTCGGGCGCCACGGGCGGGGCAGCGATGGCCGCCTCCGGGTAGTAGGGCTGCGGTGTCGGTGCAACCGGCGCTGCGTCAACGACAGCGGCGGCGGGTGCACCGAGAGGGGTCGGCTCGGGCTCGCTGATGGCCTCGACTGCAGTGTCGGGCGTAGGCACTGCTGCGGCCTCCGCGGGAGCAACGGGCTCAGCGAAGAACGCGGGAAGCGACTCTGCCGGGATCTCCCCGGTTTCGTCGTAGCGCGGCTCGAGAGGAGTCGGCTCTGCGTCCGTCGATTCGGTGCCCTCGTGGTTCTCGTGCTCCGGCGTGGTGTCGCTCATACTGACTCTCCTCCTGCGCACGATGGCGCCCAGTTCAGCCGTAACTGTAGCAATCAGCTCTAGCGTCCGCACCGAGCCTCGCGGGCGCGGGCCGACAAAGTGGGTGCTTCTCTCAGTTTTGCGGCGCGTCGGGGAGCGGGGCTGCACCTCCCGTTCGGCTCGAGGGAACGCCAACGACCGAAGCCACCACCCTGCGAAGCAGTACCCCGCGGCATCCAGAAGCAAGAAAACGCGCCAAACCCGAAGCTTTGGCGCGTCTTCTTGCTTGTCGATTCGGCGCGGGCCGATCGGCGGCTTCTGTGAGTGAGAGTTAGCCGCCGGCGGGGGCCGGCACGAGGTCGGGCGTAAGTGCGGCGTAGACGAGCCCCTCGATGGTCGCCTCGACGACTCCGTCGCTCTCACCTGGCTCGGTCGTGTTGAGACCGGTCACGAGGAAGAGCCTCTCCCCGGTCTGCAGCCCATTGACGTAGTCCAGCACCTGGGCGTAGCTGCCCTTGATCGTGACCTGCACCTGAAGAACGGCAAAGTTACCCGGTGTGATCAGAGCGTTGACCACCGGCGGCGCGCCAACGGGTGGCACGGTCGCCGCGGCCGGCTGGTCGACCGCGGCAGCATCGGTGCCTTCGGCACCTTCTGCAGGTGGGGCTGCCGCCGGCACCTCGGCCACCGGCGTGTATTGCTGAGCGTCGGAGACGGTAATCGCGGTGAGCGTCACGGCAAACTGCTTCGCCATGGCGTCAAGCTGGTCCACGAGCTCCGGTGCCTGTGCGCCGGTGGGCACCGACTTCACCAGCGTCGCCAGCTCTGCCTTCAGTTCGTCGATGCTCTCGAAGTCCTTCTTCAGAGCAGCGAGCTTGCCCTCGGCCAGGGCGTTCGTCGCCTCGACGGCCGCACGCTCATCGTTGGCCACGCCGATCGCGGCAAGTTGCGGCTGAACTCCGAGAAGGAAGCCGAGGCCGAGCACCGCCGCAATCATCAACACGGACGCGATCGTCCAGATGCGGTTCTTGTCCATCGTCAGTTCCCTTCGCCGGATGCCGCGGCGTCCGTTGCGGTCGATTCGTCGGCATCCGTTGCAGCCTGTTCGGCCGGCAACTCAGGCGCGAAGCGATGCGAGAACGCCTCATCGTTGATGTGCATGGTGATCGTGGCCGTGTACACGCCCGACTCCTCGTCGAGAGTGACCGAGCCGGGCAACGCGTCGGAGAAACCCGGAAGCGTCGCAAGCGCCCGCAGCCACGTCGGCACGTCGGGCAGCACCGAGCTCTTAGCGGTGAAACCAACCGTTGCCATGCGCTCTCCCTGCAACGGCACGGTGGGCTGGGCGTAGAGCGCGACTGGCGTCGCCGAGTCAATACTCACGGTGTCGATCATCACGCTGGCCGGCAGAGTGGCTTGCACCTGGGTGAGATAGTCCTTCCACGCGATCTCGGTCGATGCCCCCACCTGCTGGGCAGCCTTGGCGAGATCGAGGTGGAACTTCACCTTCGTCACGTCGACGAACTCCCCCTGCGCCGCGAGAATCTCACTCGTGCGTGCCTGCTCCGTGAGCAGTTGCGCCTGCGCCTGGACGGAGAGTGCGAAACATCCCCCGACGGCCAGCACCACGACGGCGACTGAGGCGATCACACCGACGCCGAGGCGGCGGCGGGTCGCCTTCGCGGCACGTCCCCGAAGAACCTCGGGCGGCAGAAGATCGACGCGCGGTTCACCACCGACGATGAGAACTTCTTCCTTCAACTGACGGCTCATGCTGCGCTCCCGACGGCGAGGCCGAACGCGACGGCGAAAGTTGTGCCTTGTTGGCGCAGATTCTGCTCATCAGCGGAGCGGGCGATGGCGATGTTCGCGAATGGGTCTCCGAGCGCGACGGGAAGCCTTGTCATCTCTCCGAGCGCCGCCAGCAGTCCGGGCAACAGCGCCCCTCCCCCGCTCACGACAAGTTGTTCCACCGGATCATCCGGCCGGGTGTTCGCGAAGTAGCTGACCGTGTTGCGCAGGCTGGTGAGTTGCTCGAGGGCGACGCGATAAATCACCTCGACGGCCGCTTGCTCCTCCTGCGACGCGACGGTGGTCGCGAGGCCGAGCGCGCGCTTGACGCGCTCCGCGCTGAGCAGGTCGGTCTCCAGACCGGCACGAAGAGCATGGGTGATGTCGTCGCCTCCCGTCGGGATGATGCGCACGAACTGTGGCACTCCGTCACGGGCGATCACAACGGTCGTCGTGTTCGCCCCGATGTCTACCAGCGCCACCGTTCCGGCGACTCCCTGCCTCGAGACGAGAGCGCGGGTGAGCGCGAATGGGATCAGGTCGACGTCGACGGTGTTCAGACCTGCCTTCTCGGTGGCGGCGACGTTGCCGAGCACCGCAGCTTTCACTGCGGCGATGAGCAGCCCGTGCACAACCGGACCGTGCTCGCCCTGACTCTCAGAGACCGGATAGAAGTCGAGCAGCGCGTCGGCCACGGGAACAGGCAGCATGTCCTGCACCTCGAACGGCAGTGCTTCGCGGATGCGGCGCAACGGTGCCTTCGGAACCGTCATGTCGCGGGCAAGAACTCGCTGGTTGCCCATGCCGAGCACGACGTCTTTGGATTTGAAGCCTCCGCGTGCCCACAGCTGCTTCAACGCCTGGGCAACGGTGTTCGTCTCGATCACCTCGCCGCGGCTCACCGCTCCCGCTGGCAGCGGAAGCTCAAAATAGCGCAGTACCGTCGGCTTGCGATCCGGGTCGCTGACCTCGACTGCGCGCACTGCGGTGCTCGTGAAGTCCACTCCCACAACACTCTTAGCCATCAGACCCACTCCTTTGATTCATTTCGATTCACAGCCCAATGAGTCCGAGGTAGCCACCCCAGAGCACCTCGCCGAGGAATATCCCCAGCCAGGCGCCGAGGAGCATCCACGGCCCGAAGGGTATCCCGCTCTTTCGTCCAGCCCGCTTCAACCAGATCAGGATCAGCGAGTACACCCCGCCAAGCACGAATGCTGCGAACGCCCCGATGAGCAAGGGACCGACGCCAAGGAAACCGAGATAGAGGCCTAGCAGCCCCGCCAGCTTCACGTCGCCGAACCCCATGCCCGCTGGGTAGGCGAAGGCCAGTGCAAAGTAGAACGTCCACATGGCCATGCCCCGATAATCGCGAGCAGCAGCGCCTCGAAGTCGCCACTGAACAGGGCGGATGCCGTCAGAAGCACGGCCGCGACGAGGTAGCTCGGCATCACGATCACATTCGGCAGCCGGTGGGTGTCCGCGTCGATGAGCGCGAGCGCAATGCTGACCGCCGCCAAGTAGAGGTAGGCGACGAGCATCATGGCCCCCGCAATTGCGCCTCGGTTTGAGTCGCTCCCGTTGGTTGAGCTTGTCGAGACCACGACCCAGAGTGTGATCGCAGCGAACGCCAGCCCGGTGCCGAGCTCGACCAGCGGGTAGCGCGCCGATATCGGCTCGCGGCATTGCCGGCATTTGCCACCGAGCAGCAGCCAGGACACTACCGGGATGTTGTCAATGGGCCTGATCTGCATACCGCAGCCCGGGCAAGCGCTTGGCGGTGAGACGATCGACTGCCCATTCGGAACGCGGTAGACGACCACGTTCAGGAAGGAGCCGATGAGGAGTCCGAAGGCGCCGACGGCGACCGCGAGCGCGACGACGAGCTGGGGCGAAGCGATCATGGAAGTGGGATAACCGTTCCGTCGGTTCTGAACGCCGGCGCGACATCCGCCGTCGTCGTGACGCCGTAGGTCGTCGCGACGGGTGCGAGAAACTTCGGCGGGGCCGTCGTCTTGAACCGCTCGTCGTAGGTGTACTTCTTCACGTAGCCGCCGCCCTGCGAGACGATTCCTCGAAACTTCTGCGCGATGGCACCGTAAACGATGAGGTTCCCCAGCGAACTTCCGACGTTGTAGTTCTGGACCTGGAAGGTATTCTCCACGGAGAGAATTGCAGCGTGAATCGTGCGGTCAGAGCCCGATTTCATCAGCTTCAGGTTGCTGCCGTCATTGTAGGCGGGGTTCCAGACCCATACCGGCTTGCCGCCGACTATGCCCAGCATGTCCGTGTTGGTTGTCACGCCTCCGGCGTACTTGATATCCGCCACGATGTAGACCGCGTTGGCCGCGGCAACGGTGAGCCGACCCTTCAGCGTGCCTTGAAGAAACACATCGCCGTCTTTGCAGCCATACATAGTTGTCTCGACACGCGTATTGCTACCCGTGCCTGTGACGAGCGGGTATCCGATGCCGTTCCCGTTGTCTGCACCCGCGCCGTCCGACCTCGTGCAGCTATAGCCGCCACCGGTCGGTTTGGTTGTGCCCCAGGCGTTGGGGTCGCTGCCGACTGCGCCCGCCGGTACGCCCTGCACAAAAATGAGGTTGTTCTCGGGCACGGGTATTGTCTGGCCTGTAGCCGAACCAAGTCTGCCGGCAGCCGTCCCCGGCGTGCCGCAGTTCGGCACGATCACCCCAGCGGCGACGGTCTCCGTTCCGGCATGAGCGAACTTCGTCCAGGGAGAGCGGACGGTGATTGTGCCGTCGGCGTTGAGGGTGATGCTCGTGGGGCCCGTGTACTGGCATCCGGGGCGGGGCACCTCGACGGGCATGTCCACCCTGGTCTGCAACTGCATCTCAGTGTTCTTCGCCGGCATTAGCACCGTGTCGTCAAAGCTGGGCGGGTAGGCCGGATTGAACGTCTGGTCAGAGCAGTTCCCGCCGCCAGTCATTTTGATGCTGCCATCGGGGTTCTTATTGGGTGTGCCGTCCGATTTCAGATCGGGATACACGCCGTTCGTCGGTGAGTAATGGGGTGCATTCGGGTTTGAGGAGGTCACCTTCATGGTGAACTGCGCCTTGCAGATGTGCATCGTGTCGTTGGAGTGCGCGGGGCCGGCAATTTTGTCGTTGTTCGAGAAGGTGATCTCGGTGCAGCCCACCCGTTTCGGTGCGGCGGCGCTATCGGGAACCCAGGCGTACTTCAAGTTCTTGCAGTTCGGATTGCCACTGGAATCGAGCGAGAGCCCCGGGTCTTGCACCTCGTAGTCGGTGAAGTAGAGGAAATCGATGAATCCTTTGGCCTTGAGGTTCGCCACAACGCTGCGAACGGAGTCACCGACGCGGCCGGTCGAACGGATGCGGAGAATGCCAGATGTTGCAAACTCCGAGTTGTCGACTTCATAGCGGTACTGCGCCACCGTGCTGCCCGGAACTTGCGCCCAGGTGCCCGCGGCGCCGACGCCGAATGCGAAGTTCTCAGCCGTTCCGCTAGGCAGGTCAACCAGGCTCCCCGTCCTGCTCGAGAATGCGGCCGCGGGGTTTCCGTAGCGGTAGTAGCTGCTGTCGGCCGCGAGCCGACTTCGGTACTCGTCGACGCCCGCGAACGCCGCCGCCGATGCCGCGTTCCAGTTCGCGTCGCCGGCTGATTTGCGTAGCCCGCTCAGAGCGAAGGTCATTGCGCCGGCGACCATGATCAGCAGCACCGTTCCAATCCCAATCGCCAACGGCAAAGCAACGCCCGCGTCGTGACGAGACATTCGGAGAATTCGTCGAAGTCGTATCATGGAAGATCCGTTCGATCTGTGCCCACATTGGGCATGCCGATCTTGTTGCTGAGCTTTGCCGGCGTCGCGCTACTCTTCGTGTCAGCGCGCACAGCCAGAGAGACCTTCACGGCAACGATGTCCGCCATCTGCGTGTCCGTCAGCCCGGCGGTCGGCGCCGTGACCTCTGTGCCATCGGCCTTGATGTAGCTGAAGAGGTCGAATGGATTGCTCGCGCTGCGTGGAAGGATCGTACCGGGTAGTGTGCGATCGAGAAGCACAACGGATGACGCCGGAAATGTCCAGCTTCCATCTGCGCTGAGCGTCGCTTTGAACCGCTTCTCCACCAGCGCTCCCGCCGCGTTGAGAGAGAGTTCTACCTTGACGGGTCGCATCACGCCGACTGCATCCATATCGACGAGTGAGTACATCGTCAGCGAGGTGGGTTTTGCCACAATCAGAGGAGGCTTCTCGACGCCGGACAGCTGATTCTTCACGCCCGAGCGGATCACACGGCTGAGCTCGTTCATAAGAGTTGATGCGGTACCGGTATCGGCGTGCGCCGCGGCTCCCGTCGCGACCGACTTCGTTGAGCTCACGAAGATACCCATCACGATGGCGGCTGCGATCAGCGTCACCATCATCGCTACCAAGAGCTCGGCGAGACCGATCCCCCGGTCCCGCTCGGCCTTGTGCGTGCGCTGCCCGGTGTACGCGCCATTGAAAGCGCCCATCACGGCACCGGTGGCGTCGATGGGACACGGGGGTCAAGGGTCACTACTGACCCGGTGACGGTGCTAGCTACCAAGCCGGTGGTGATCACTTGTGCCGGATCGGGACTGGAACCGTAATACAGCTTCCACGAGCCGAATGGCAGCGCCAGGCTCAGAGACGGTGCCGTGGCATCCGCGACATCGAATTTGTACTTCATCGTAAGGGCAGCACATCCGGGATCCCCGCTGCCCGCGGGCGCAGGTTGCGACTCCGCATAGATGGCCGTGCCCGTCTTGTTCTTCGCGAAGGTCACGACACCCATCGGCACGGTCGTGGAAACAGTTGGCGCGGGTGTCACAGGCACCAAGGCTTTCGCTGCCACGTAGACGCCCGCACGGTCGCCGGCCGGCCACATGCCCGGATGCGGGGACAGGCACCCGGGAGTGCCCTCGTTTGCCGCGACATACTTGCCGCCCAGAGCAAGGTAGCCTTCGCGGAATGGGTAGAGGCTGACGGTGCGCGTCAGCGCTGTAGTGGGGGCGATCGACGAGTAGACCGGATCGCTGGCGTGCACGAGACTGGTGTCGAAGTCCTTCGGGATCGCCACGGTGCCATAATCGAGCTGCAGCGGCTGAGCCTTCTCGATCGAGAACGACGCGCCTCCGGATTTGCCCGCGCCGACGGTGATGACGCGGTTCGGGTTCACCTTCTGGTCGGGGTCGACGTAGCCCGGTGCGTTCACCGTGACGGTGTACGGCCCGGGGGCGACTTTGGTGATGTAGATGCAGCCTTCGGCGTCGGTGACGCCGGGAGCGGGCGTGACGGCCGGCGAGACGGTGATGCCGATTCCGGGTTGGCCCGCGCCCGCTTCCTTGCGCACTGACACGATGATTGTGCCCAGCGTCGCCCCGCTCACGCGGGCCTTCGGGGTGATCAGGGTCTCGCTCGATGCCGAGCGGGTGCCGCCGCCCGATGACGGCCAGGTGACGGTGACGGCAACGCGCTTGTACTGCAGCTCGCCCGTCGTGCTCGCACCCCCGACGATGCCGCATGCCCCGCCCGCGGCGGCATCCGTGATCCAGCGGGTCGTGCGCTGAACGGTGAACGGGACACCGTTGACGGTGGTGACCGGTCGGACGACGTCGAGCAGCGTGGTGAGGTTGGCCGTGGCCCTGGCCACGTCGATCTCTTGGGCGGCGAGGTTAGTGGCGACCTCTCGGGCTCGTGCGTCGCGCACCTGGGTCATCATGGTGCCGAGCGAGTAGGCGAGGCCCAGGGAGATGATCGCGAAGACCATCATCGCGACGATGACCTCGACGAGAGAGATGCCGGCGTCACTGTCGCGCTGGTCGCGTAGCCGAGTGTGGATGTTCTTCATGGTTCACCTCCCGCGAAGTTAGGGGTCGGGGTGGTTGTTCGGGTGAGTTGCTGTCGTGCTGTGTTGCTGAGCCAGAAAGGTGGGGCGCCGCGTGCGACGCCCCACCTCCGCGATAGAAATTACGGGCAGGCCGTGGCAACAACTCCGGCGTTTGATGAGTCGATCGAGAAGAGATGCCCGGTGCTGCTGACGCCATCGATGCAGAAGGAGCTCGACGTCGTAGTGCCCTTGAAAGCAAGCGAGCTGGTGTCAGGGCTCTTCGTGAAGCCAAGGTTTCCCAGGCCAGCCTTGTCGAGCGTCGGCGCAGCCGCTGCCGGGTTCTGGGTCCAGTGAGCGACAACCGCCATCTTGGCGTTGGTGAGGTCGGACTTGACCGCACTGTCGCGGGCGCCGTCCTGAATGCCGAGGTACACGGGGATTGCAATGGCTGCGAGGATGCCGATGATGATGACGACGACGAGCAGCTCGATGAGCGTGAAGCCCTTCTGCCGATCCGTGTCGTTCTGGAGGGCCGCGCGGCGTGCGCCGAGGGCGTTGAGCATGGTGCGCATAGGAGGAATTCCGTTCGTCAGAAGGGTGACAATGCCGGAGGATTATCCGACCGGGCTATGAGCCTAGTTCTGGGAATTCCCTGTATGTAGCCCCGAATGGGGCCAAACGGTCTAGAATCAGCCCCCAGTTGTGGGGGGCTTCACTTACGGGATCCACCTTCCATGCCGAAGGTCATTCGACTTCCCTGCCGCCGCTACCCGTTCACCGCGCCGGCGATGCCGAAGATCGGCATGTACAAGGCGATCACCATTCCACCGATGACGACGCCGAGGAACGCGATCATGAGCGGCTCGATGGCGGCCGTCAGCTGCTCGGTGGCCGCCTCGACCTCGTGGTCGTAGAAATCGCCGATCTTGTCGAGCATGGTCTCGAGCGAGCCGGCATCCTCGCCAACGGCAATCATCTGCGTCACCATGGGCGGGAAAACGGGCTGGGCGAGCAGCGGCCCAGAGATCGACTGGCCCTGGCGCACCGATTCGGCCACCTGGGCGAGGGCGTCTTCGATCACCCAGTTTCCCGAGGTCTCGCCGACGATCTTCAACGCGTGCAGGATCGGCACGCCGGCGCCGAGCATGTTGGAGAGGTTGCGGGCGAAGCGGGCGACGGCGATCTTCTTGAGCAACGGCCCGAACACCGGCAGCTTGAGCAGGAAGGGGTCGAGCGTCTTGCGCACCTCTTCGGTGTTCTTGTTCTTGCTCCACCAGACGGCGAAGATGATGCCGACCACCAGCAACAACGGCACAAACCAGACCATGGCCTCCGACATCGTCACCAGGAGCTGTGTCGGCAACGGCAGGTCTGACCCCATGCCAGCGAACATCTCCTTGAAGATCGGCACGATGAAGATCAGCATGATCAGCACAGCACCGAGCGACATGAGCAACACGATCACCGGGTAGGTCATCGCCGACTTGATGGTGGATCGGAGCTTGACCTCTTTCTCGAAATTCTCGGCGATCGATTCGAGCGCCCCGTCGAGGAAGCCGCCGGTCTCGCCGGCCTTGACCATGTTGATCATGAGCGGCGGGAACTCGTTCGGGTGCTTGCCGAAGGCGTCGGAGATCGACACCCCGGTCTCGACGTCGTCGCGCACTTGCCCGAGGATGCCCGCCAGCTTCTTGTTCTCGGTCTGCTCGGCCAGGATGTTCAGCGTGCGCAGCAGCGACAGGCCGGAGCCGATCATGGTGGCCATCTGTCGGCTCATGATGGAGAGGTCTTTGAGACCGACTCCTCCGCCGAGCCCGGCGATGTTGATCTCGCGGTTCAGGCCGGTGCCGATGGGCGCAGCGGTGATGTCGATCGGGGAGATCCCCATCCCTTGCAGGCGGGATGCCGCGGAGCCCTCGCTGGGCGCATCGATCTTGCCCTTGACCTTTTTGCCCGCGGTGTCGCGCCCGGTGTAAGCGTAGGCGACCGTGCCCGCCATCAGCGGTTGGCCGCCGAGTACGCGTCGCCGAAGTCGATGCCACCGACCTGCATGGCCCGTGCGCTCGCTTCCGTCGGCGATTCCACGCCGGAGAGCATCCGGGTGAAGCCATCCAGGTCGTGCGCCTTCTCGCGCGCGGCCTGCTGAGTGATGGTGCCCGCATTCACGAGCTCGGCCAGGTGCTGGTCCATGGTGTGCATGCCGAGGTCGCGGCCCGCCTGCATCATTGAGGTGATCTGGTAGGTCTTGCCCTCGCGGATCAGGTTGGCGATGGCGGGCGTGGTCTGGAGCACCTCGGTGGCGACGACACGGCCCTTGCCGCTGGCGCGCTTGATCAGAGTCTGCGAGACGACGCCCTGCAGGGTCGCGGCGAGCTGGGCCCGCACGTGCTCCTGCTGGTGCGGCGGGAACACGTCGATGACGCGGTCAATCGTCTGCGCTGCATCCTGCGTGTGCAGGGTGGCGAAGACGAGGTGGCCGGTCTCGGCGGCGGTGAGCGCCACCGAGATGGTCTCGAGGTCGCGGAGCTCGCCGATGAGGATGACGTCCGGGTCTTGGCGCAGCACGTGCTTGAGGGCCGCGGCGAAGCTGTGGGTGTCGTTGCCGACCTCACGCTGGTTGACGAGCGACTTCTTGTGCTGGTGCAGGAACTCAATCGGGTCTTCGACCGTCACGATGTGGTCGGCCCTGGTGCTGTTGGCAAGGTCGATGAGGGCGGCCAGCGTGGTGGACTTGCCGGAGCCGGTCGGGCCGGTCACCAGCACCAGGCCACGAGGCAGCTGCGAGAAACTTCCGATGTGCTCGGGCACGCCGAGCTGGCCGAGCGTCTTGATCTCGGTCGGGATCAGACGGAATGCCGCGCCGACTGCGCCGCGCTGCTGGTAGAAGTTCACACGGAAGCGCGCGTTGGCCGAGATTGTGAAGGCGAAGTCGAGCTCGAGCTCGCGCCCGAACTTCTCGCTCTGCGCCTCGGTGAGCAGCGACTGCAGGGCAGCCAGCACGCGCTCGCTCGCCCACGGCGCACCGTCAGCAGTGACGGGGCGCAGGCCGCCGTCGACCCGCAGCATGGGCGGGGAGTCGCTCGTGATGTGCAGATCGGATGCCCGCTGCAGCACGACCTGCTGCAATGCGGCGACAAGCGACTCATCGGCGTTCTCAAGCGCGTCGCGCTCCACGGAGCTCAGCGTGGCGACCTCGAACTCGATCTCGTCGATCTGGTCGAGCTGCACGGCTGTGAAAGCCACAGTCGGCGGCTCGTAGGCGGCAGCGTAGGTCTGCGGGTCGAACACCGGCTGTGCCGGGTAGGGAAGCACGGTCATTGCCTCGGTGGCGACGGAGGCGTACTGCTCGATCTCAACCTCGGCGGTCTCCGCGCCGGGCAGGATCGGATCGAAGAGCTCGTTCAGCCCCGTCGGTGCGGGCAGGTCGAACACCGGGGCCGCTTCGACCGGCGGCGGGAAGGCCGCCGTGTCGAAACCGACCGCGTCGAAATCGCGCTCGTCGAAGGCGACAGGCTGCAAGGCTGCGGGCTCCTGCTCGACAGACTCCGGCTCGACTGGCTGCTGCGCGACAGGCTCCTGTACGTAAGACTCCTGCACGACAGGTTCCGGCACGTAAGCCTGCTGCACGACTGGCTCCGGCGCGACGATATCGACCGCGACCGGCTCCGTGACAGGCTGCATTGCCGCGACGGGGGGCCTGAACATGCGGGTCTCAAACGCGGCTGGCGCCGGCTCGGCCGCGAGCCCACTGGCGTAGGCGACGGGATCGAACCGGTGCACCTCGAACTCAGCGGCCTCCGCGCCGGGTGCGGCCTGCGCGGCGGCGGGCGCGAACATCGGTGTGTCGGTCGCGGGCCGCGCCGTCAGTGCGGAGTAGGCCGGTGCGGCGGCATCCGAGTGGCTGGTGCCGAATGGCGCGCCGGCCGGAGGCACGACGACGTTTCCGGTTGCAGCGGGAGCGCCGCCCAGATCGGCCGGAACCACGAGGCCTGCGGCGTGTGCGCGGTTCGTGAACTCGGCGAGCAGCGCGTCGAAGCCTGGCTCCGACTCCGTTGCGTCGGGCTGGGCTGCCGTCTCCTGGGTCTCCTGAATCGGATCCTGCATGACGGTTCTCCTCTTTTTCCACATGGCGCTACGCCACCACTCGCAAGATTTCCTCGATGGAGGTGAGACCCATCTTGGCCTTCTCCCAGCCGTCTTCGCGCAAGGTGATCATCCCCTGTTCTTGGGCCACGCGGCCGATCTCGGCGCTGGAGGAACGGGCAACTGCCATGCGCTCGATCTCCTCCGTCACCGTCATCACCTCGTGCACCGCGATGCGTCCGCGGTACCCGGTGTTCGAGCAGCTCTGGCATCCGACCGGCTGGTAGACGACGGGGCGGGACTGCTGCGGGTCGTATCGGAAACGCAGCCGGGCCACGTACTCGGGCTCCAGTTCCTCCGGCCGCTTGCAGCGGTCGCAGAGGCGCCGGGCGAGGCGCTGGGCGACGACGCAGTCGAGGGCGGAACCGACGAGGAACGGCTCGATTTCCATCTCGGTAAGACGGGTGACGGCGCTCGGGGCGTCGTTCGTGTGCAGGGTGGAGAGCACGAGGTGGCCGGTGAGCGAGGCCTCGATGGCGATCTGCGCCGTTTCGTGGTCTCGGATCTCACCGAGCAGCACGACATCCGGGTCGGAACGCAGGATGCTGCGCAGGGCGCTGGCAAAAGTGAGGCCGGCCTTGGGGTTCACCTGCACCTGGTTGATGCCCGGCATACGGTACTCGACCGGGTCTTCGACGGTGATCACGTTGATCTCGGGGCGGGCGACCGCGCCGAGTGTCGTGTACAGAGTCGTCGACTTGCCGGAACCGGTCGGGCCGGTCACCAGGATCATGCCGTACGGCTTGGTGTAGCTGGTCTTGTAGGCCTCGAAGTTGCGATCCAGCAGGGCGAGGTCGCGCACGTCGAGGCTGGTGTTCGTGTTGTCCAGGATTCGCATGACGACCTTCTCACCCCACACCGTGGGCAGGGTCGCAACGCGCAGGTCGATCTTGCGCCCGCCGTGGTTGACCGACATGCGGCCGTCCTGCGGTTTGCGCCGCTCGGCGATGTCGATGTCGCTCATGATCTTGAGGCGCGAGATGACGCCGTTCTGGATGCTCTTCGGGGCGGCCTGCATCTCGTGCAGCACGCCGTCGATGCGGTAGCGCACCCGCATCTCGCGCTCGGCCGGCTCGATGTGGATGTCGGAGGCCTTGTCCTGAATGGCCTGGCTGACCAGCAGGTTGACGAAGCGCACGATCGGGGCGTCATCGTCTCCGGAGTCGCCGACGCCGAAGTCGGTGGACTCCTGCGGGGCGTTCTCTTCTTCGAGCGTGTTGGTGAGGTCGTTGAGCTCGTCGTCAGCCCGGTGGTAGCGGGCAATGGCGGCCAACAAGTCGCTGCGTTCCGCAACGATCGGGTCGACGTGCATCCGTGCAGCAGCACGCACATCGTCGATGGCGAAGACGTTGCCGGGGTTCACCATGGCGACGGCGATGCGGTCGCCGGAGACCGCGATGGGGAGGAGCTCATGGCGGCGGCACACCGCTGCTGAGACGAGCGCGACCGCGTTGCGGTCAACCGGGAAGTCGAGCAGCTCGACGTAGGGCAGGCCGGCTTGAGCCGCGCGCGCCTTGGTCAGCTGCACCTCGGAGATGACGCCGCTCTCGACCAGGCCACGCACGACGGACTCGTCGGTTCCGCCGTCGGATGCGAGCGCGTCGAGATGCTCGATCGGCAGATGGCCATGCAGGATCAGGATTTCTGAAAGCGTTGCCACAAGAACCTCCTCGGGAAAAAGGTATGCTGCGGCATCATCGAGCAGCCGCAGTTGTGTAGGGCAAGAACGCGCTCGACGTTATATCTCAGGCCGCAAACATACGCGGTTCACCAAGCAGGCGATACCCCACTTTCGGGGCCACGGCGTGTCGCGAGCTGGCCCGCTCCGAGCTGGCTACGGCCAGAGGGTGTTGACGATGTCGTGGGTGTAGCCGTCTGGCGCGATGTTCATCCAGCGGGTGGCGACCCACACTCCATCGCGCAGGAAGTGCGATTCACCCCAGGTGCCGTTGTCATCCTTCGACTCCACGATGCAGCGAGTGCCGCCGAGCTCGTCGTAGCAGTCGTAGCCGATGGCGTTCATACGGGCGAGGGATGCCTCTGACTGGTCGCCGTGCAGCTGGGCCACGTTGGTCACGAGGGCCCGATCGCTCCCGCCCTGTTCGTTGCCCCAACGGCAGGTGAGCGGTGCGGCCGCCTGCAGTGTCGCCTCCAGCTCCTCATCGGAGCTGCCGATGATCGCCGGCTGGCCCGATTCGCTACTCCACGCCGGGTTGAGCACTAAACCGTCCATCTGCGTGGACCAGTCGGTGCTGTAGATGCCGGAGCAGTCAGCGGGCACCAGCGACACCGGCTCCGTGCTGGGCTCCGGCAGCGGGGCGACCGGCGCGCCGGACTCGGGCGCGGGGCGAGCCGGCGATTCTCCCGAGCCGACGCCGGCGGATTCCGCGGCGCTGGATGTCGCGTCGAGGCCGACGACGTAGCCGGCTCCCACCGCTCCGAGCGCGAGCACAATCGCTCCGGCGATCGAGAGGCCGAGCACCCGGCGCTGGAGACGTGGCTTCGGCGTCGGGGTCGCAGTCATGGCTTCAGTGTATCCAGCGCCGGTAGCTGGGCGTGTGCAGCGCGCGGTGCGCGCTCAGAGCGTGTTGAGGAGCAGGACGAGTGCGACGACGGCCACTCCGAGCGCAGCGACGCCGACGAGTGTGACGAGCACGGTCAGCGCGACACGGCGGGCCGTCGCGCCGCGCGGGGCCGCAGCGGGTCGCTCTCTGGGCTCTACGTCGATCTGCAGGTGCTGCGGCACGGGCGGTTCCGGCAGCACTCGGGGCGGGTAGCTCTCGGTCTGCCCGGACGCCAGGCTGGTGCCGACGAGCAGGGGCGGCAGGGCCGGGGCGGCGCCGGTCGACGTCGGCTGGGGAGCAGGAATGGCGACAGGGGCTGCCGCGGTGCGCGCGGCCCGCCGGCGGCCTGGGTTGGTGGCATCCGCGACATCCGCCCCTGACGGCGTTGACTCTCGGTGGTCGAGGACCGTTGACTCGTCGTCGGGGACGACCGCGCGGTTGACGATGCGGGTGGACTCGTCGAACTCGTCGAACTCGTCGAACTCGTCAACGAGATCGAGCTGGCGCGCCACCGGGCGGACGACGATCCGAGTCTCCTCGTCGAGGTCCGGTATCTCGTAGCCGCGACGGACGATGCGGGTGGATTCGTCGAGGTCCTGCTCGGGAGCGCCGAGCTCCGCCGCGTTCTCGTCAGCGCCCACCGCCGCGCCCCTTCCGCCAGGGCAGCTCCGTGGTGTCCTCCAGCAGCAGGTCGACCGTGTCGTGTTCGCTGGTGCTGACGTCGGTGCCACCCCCGGGGCCGATCGGCACCTGAGTTCCACTGTTCAAGACGTCGATGACGATCAGCGACACGTTGTCTCGCCCACCGTTGAGCAGTGCCTGGGTCAGCAGCTCGGATGCGGTCGCCTCCACCGGTCCGGCCATCGTGAGCAGTGCGCGCAGCACCTCGTCGACGAGTTCGCCGCTCAAGCCGTCGGAGCAGACCAAGAGGCGCTCCCCCGCGATGACGGGGTGCATCCAGTAGTCGGCCCGGGCATCGGCCGCGCCGATCGCACGCGTGATGACGTTGCGCCCCACGTAGTCGGCGGCTTCGTCCGGCGCCAGCGTGCCGGCGTCCAGCATCTCCTGCACCAGCGAGTGGTCGTGCGTGATGCGGCTGAGCTCGCCGCCGCTCAACCGGTAAACCCGGGAGTCGCCGACGTTCAACACCAGCCAGGCCGGTTGGGTCTGCTCGTTGACCAGGACCACCCCGGTGAGGGTGCTGCCGGCGCCCCGTGCGCGACCAGCGGAGATGCGCTCGACGGCCACCTGGGCCCGCCCGACCGCGGCGACCACCTGTTCCGGCAGCACTTCGGGCAGGCCGACAAGGGGCAGGAAAGCCTCGACGATGGCGGCGCTGGCCAGGTCGCCGGCCTCGTGCCCGCCCATCCCATCGGCCACGATGAAGACGGGGTGCGCGGCGAGCACGGCGTCTTCGTTGACGGCGCGCTTGTGACCGACATCCGTGTGCGCCTGATAGCGGAGCACGACGGGGTTCTCGGCCAGAGTTTCGGTAGAGCGTTGGTGCACCGCTCACTCCTCCTGAAAGATGCGGGCAGACATGTCGCCCAAGATGAACTGGTCGGTGGTGGCCACGGCGATGCCGGGCTCGAGCTCGATCTCATTGCCGTCTGGCCCGATGAGGTAGACGCCGTTGGTGGAGCTCAGGTCGGTGATCTGCCACCCGTTCTCGTGCCGCTGAACCCGCGCGTGCGTCTTGGACACGGTGCGGCCGAGATCACGCACGGTGACCAGCTGGGCGTCCTCGAACCCGGCGAGGGGCGAGGGGTTGCGTCCGAGCAGCACCACCTCGGCGCTAAGCGGAACCCGCTGGCCCGACTCGGACTCGAACACCCACGCCCGGTTGCGGCGGCCGGCGATGATGGTCGCTTCCATGTCGTCCGCGGCGTCATCGAGCTCGGATGCCGCGGCGACCGCGGCCGCCGACAGCTCTTCCACGTTCAACACGGCAGGCGCTGCTGCTGCGGCGGGCGTGGCTGGCTTGGCGCTGAAGTCGGGCACGGAATCGATCAGCGGCCGCACGGCGGGCGGCGCCGGCGCCGCGGACTCGATGCGAACCGACAGCTCGACCGGCATCTCGATGGGGGCAGGCGGGGACGAGCTCGACGCGGGCGCCTCGGACAGGAGCATCGCGAGCGTGTAGCTGATCGCGGCGGTCTCGACGGGGACGTCGGCGGCGACGATCTCGGCGGGGGCGTTCTCGGCTGCGTCGACATCGGCTGCGTCGACATCGGCGAGGACAGCGGTGTGAGCGGCGCCCCCTGCGCCGGCGCTGCCGAAGGGGATGCGCGCGGGCACCTCGTCGGCGGGCATGCCTGTGAGGGCGGGTGCGCTCGCGAATGCCGGGGCGCCGAGACGAGGTGCGCTCACCGGCTCCGATTCAGCCTCGGCCCTCCGCCGGCGGGCGCGGGCGGACAGCGCGAACGCGCCCCAGACGGCCAGCGCGACGACCGCGAGGATCGCGACGACCGCGCCGACGAGCAGAATCGAGCCTTCACTCATGGTCGTGCGACGCCGCGGGCCGTGCCGGCGCCTTCCTCCTTCTCGAAGATCGTGAAATCTGCTGTACCGAACCGTTCCCTGTGAATCTACCCATTGCGGGGCGCCTTCGCGCGCAGGCGCTGGCTGAAGGAGCGCAGCGACAGTCGGGCGCGCAGTCGTTGCCAGCGGCTGAACTCGCTGCTGAGCAGTGCACGTTCGGTGTCAACGGCCGCCCAGAACGCGTCGCCCTCGGCCCGGCCCGGGTCGACGGGACCGAATACGGCCTCGTCGGCGAGCACGGCGATCGTGTGGCCGTTCGGGCTGTCGTAACGGGCCGCCAGCTCGGTGCGGGTGTCGGTGCCCGGGGCGGGCAGCCCGAGGTCGACGGCGGTGTCAACGTAGTCGTCCCAACCGCCGGCGATGCGCGCCGTCGTATCGGCGGCCCTGCGGCGCGAGCGCCGACGCAGCGCCTTGGCGAGTGTCATGGCGAGCAGCGGGGCGACGAGCAGCAGCAGCACAAGCAGCACCAGGCCGGCGATCTTCAGCGCCGTGAAGAGCCAGGCCAGGTCGAGCGCTTGCTCGCCCTCGTCTTTGGGGCTCTCTCCGCCGCCCGCGGGCTCGGCATCCGGAGGGGTCACTTCCGTCGCACCGTCCGTGATCACCTCCGTGGTGTTCTGCGGGTCGCGGGTCAGCTCCTCGCTCGGCGAGAGCGGGTGCTCGTACTGCGGGGTGACATCGACGGTGATCCACTGGCCGCCGTCATCCTGCACCTCGATCCACGCGCTCAGGTTGCGCCCACTGCAGCTGCCGTCGGCGCAGGCCGGCATTCCGGATGCCGGTGCCGCCGCGCCGTCCACGCCTAGCCGGAAGCCGAGCACCACGCGGGCCGGAAAGCCGAGCGACTCGGCGAGCAGGGCCGCGGCGACGGCGAACTGCTCGTCGTCGCCCACGGCGGCCACCAGCTCGGTGTTGTCGCTCGTGCTCGTCGCGTTCTGCTTGTCGAGCAAGGAGCTGAAGAGCATGTCGATGCGGCCGACCGAGTGCCCGGCCAGACTCGGCGCGAAGGCGTAGTTCTGGTGCTCCTGCTGCCATTTGTGACCCTCAGGGCCCGCCGCCGTCAGCGAGTGGCTGAGGTAGCCGCGCTGGCGCAGGCGGGTGATCAGCTCCTGCAGCGCCGCACCATCACTGCTGCCGAGGCTCTGCGCCTCGACCCATTTGCCGAGGCTCTCGGGGAACACGGACTCGTCGAAGAGCTCGGCCCTGGTGCGCGGCTTGCGCGCGGCGGCGAGGGCGCTGGGGTCGGCGGCGACCGCGGCGCTCGCGCGCACGGTGAAGCTGTCTCCCTCTCGCAGCTGGTTCAGCTGCACGCCGGCCGCGGTCCGCTCGTTGTAGAAGAAGCCATCGGTGAGCGCCTGCTTGCGGCTGCCGTGGAAGTCGACGCGGTCCAGCTGGCCGGCCAGCGGCATCCACACCTCGTTGTACCCGCCGACGGTGACGTCGAGCGTCGTCTCGGCGGCCGTGCCGACCGCAACCCCGGGGGTGCGGGCGAAGGCAGTCGAACGCTCGTCGACTCCGCGCGCCGGGTCCACCACACGGAACACCTCGCCGTCGTAGTAGCTCATGACCGCCAGGCGCAGCCTGTCTGGTTGCACCCCACGCGACGAGAGCTGCAGCAGCTCGGTGTCGAAACGGTCGTCGGCGAGGAAGCCGCGGTAGGCACTCAGCGGGCTGACGAACTCGCGCAACGCCAGCTCGGGCTCGATCGCCGTGCGCAACACATCGCGCTGGTCGACCCGGAGCGGCACGGCCGCGGCGGGAACGGCCACTGCCACGGCGGTGACCAGCACGGCAGCGGTCAGGGCCGCCCGGCTGGCGCGCCGCGCGGAACCGGCGAGACTGCGGCTGCCGGCCCCGGATGCCGCGCTGCGGTTCTGCGCGGCCCGTCGCACGCGCCCCGCCCTCCCGGTCAGGAAGCTGAGGGAGAGCAGGAAGCCGGCCGCGCCGATCAGCGTCTCGCGCGGGGCGGGCACGCTCAGGTCGCCGAGGCTCCAGGCCGGGCTCATCAGGCTCGAGCCGAAGGCGATTCCGAAGCCGATGGCGGCGAGCATCACCGGCACGGCGAGCAGGTCGAACCGTGTGCTGCGCCAGACCAGCGAAAGCGCCAGCACGACGGCGCAGAGCATCACGGCGAAGAAGGGCACGAGCAGGGCCTGGTAGCTGCCGACCGGCAACGCGATCGTCACCAGCTCCTTCCAGCCGAACACGCTGCGTCCAAGCAGCTCGAGGAAGCCGCGCAGCGCCTCCTGCACACCGCCGAGCCCGGAGGGCACCGCCAGCGGCACACCGAAGACCAGATAGGCGCCGACGGTCACCAGCAGGGTCGTGAACCAGGACCAGCGGCGGATCAGGCTGAGCAGCGCGACTCCGATGCCAAGCAGCACCGCACCGCCAGCGGCGACCAGGAAATACGGGCTCTGGTAGATCGGCCAGGCGGCCGCCGCAACGAGCACCGCCATGGCCAGAACGTAGGCGCCACCGCTGACGAGCGGGACGCCGCGGAGCCGGTCCCGGAGCGGGCTGCGCCGCGTCGGCCCGCTCACGATGCCCTCCTGGCCAGAAGCGAGCGCAGGTCCTCGAGCACGGCGATCGTGAGAACGCCGACGCCGGCCAGCTCCCGGTAGCTCGGCACGGCAAGCGGGTCGATGCGGACGGCGAGCACGGCGACATCCGGGCCGAATCGCAGGCTGAGGCTGCGCAGCCGGGTGGCGGTCACCGCCGAGCCGCAGACGATGATGGCGATCGACACGTCGGGGATCGCCTGACCGGTGAGCGAGCAGACGTCCTCGATGGGCATGGTGCTCACCGCTGTCTCGACCCCGCTCAGCTCGTCGAGCAGTGCCCGGGTCGAGACGACCGGCAGGCTCCGGATGCTGTGCACCGAGCTGCGGGCCAACTCCTGGATCTGCGCGCTCGCCACGACAGCGAGATCGCGGCCGTCACGGATGGCCCGGGTACCGAGGGAGCCGGCCGCGCTCACCGCGATCTCGAACTCGTCCTCGCTGTGGAAGTCGGCCGGTTGCAGGCTGAGCACGACGACGAGCCGTGACCGGCGGCTCTCCTCGTATTGGCGCACCATCAGCTGGCCGGTCTTCGCGGTGGACTTCCAGTGGATACTGCGCTGGGCGTCACCCGAGGCGTACTCGCGGATCGCGTGGAACGACATGTCGGCGTCGACGATGCGGTTCGTCGGGTTGCCCTCGAGGTCGCGCACGAAGCCGGCGCTGGTGCTGGGGATCGACACGGTCACCGGGTGCACGTAGAGGCGGTGCACCTCGGCCTGTGCGTGCTCGCGGCGCAGCAGCCCGACCGGGTCGGTGCGCAGCGTGGTGACGGGCCCGATGTCGATGATGCCGCGGCGCGGGGTGGGGATCATGACCAGCTCGCGGTGGTGCGCGCCCGGGCGCAGCAGCGGCACCGCGATCTCGGTCGTTCCCCGCCCGATCGGCACATCCACGCGCCCCGGCAGCTCGAAGCTGCGGGAGATGTTGGTGATGTCGAGCGTGCCGCGCACCTCGCCGCCGGCGACGACGCGGTCAACGGGCACGAGGAACTCGACGGCGTAGGCCTTGCCGCCGAGCAGGAACGGCACGGCCAGTAGCAGCAGCGCGGCGGCGAGCACACCGGCCACGATCAGCTCCGTCCAGCCCAGCACGACACCCAGCGGCAGCGCGAGCAGGGCGAGCGCGGCCAGCCCGCCGGCCGGTGTGACGGTCTCCCGCAGCCACACCAGGGCGGTGCCGAGCGCGGCGCGTAGCGCCTGCCAGACCTCCGCCAACCGCACGAGTGCACGCACGAACAGCCCTCGACGCGACGTCGAATAGCGGGTGTGTGTGGTGCTGCCCGTCGACGTCGCGGTCTGGCTGCCCCGCGACTCGGTGTGGAATGTCACTCCAGCTCGCTCCTAGACCAGTTCGCTTCGGAGCGGCGGCACGATGTCGAGCAGGATCTGCCCGATGACGGCGTTGGCTGTGACCCCGTCGAACTCCGCTTCCGGGTCGACGACGATGCGGTGGGCGAGCACGGGCTCGGCGAGCAGCTTGACGTCATCCGGGATCACGTATGAGCGCTCGTGCGCCGCGGCCCACGTCTTGGCCGCCTTGGTGAGCGCGCGGGCGCCGCGCACGCTCACGCCCATGCGCAGCTGGCCGGTGTTACGGCTGGCCTCGACGATGCGGGCGATGTAGTCGAGCACGAGCGGGTTCACGAACACGCCGCGGGCGAGGTCGCTCATGCCGACGAGGGCCTGCGGCGTGATGATCGGGTTGACGGTCGGCTGCGCGACACTTGTTCCCTCGAGGATGCGGATCGTCGAGGCCAGGTCGGGGTAGCCGAGCGAGGTCTTCATCATGAATCGGTCGAGCTGGGCCTCCGGCAGGCGGTAGGTGCCGGCCTGCTCGATCGGGTTCTGGGTGGCGATCACGAGGAAGGGGCTGCCGGTGCTGCGGGTGACGCCGTCGACGGTCACCTTGCCCTCCTCCATCGCCTCCAGCAGCGCGGACTGGGTCTTCGGACTGGCCCGGTTGATCTCGTCGGCGAGCACGATGTTGGCGAAGATCGGCCCGGAGTGGAACTCGAACTCGCCGCGCTTCTGGTCGTACACGGTGATACCCGTCACATCGCCGGGCAGCAGGTCCGGCGTGAACTGGATGCGCGAGTTCGTGCCGTGCACGGTCTGACCCATGGCTCGGGCGAGCGAGGTCTTGCCGGTGCCGGGGAAGTCCTCGAGCAGCAGGTGGCCCTCGCTGACCATGGCGGTGAAGGCCAGCTCGATGACGTGGCGCTTGCCGAGCACGACCGTCTCCACGTTCTCCACCATCGACCGGAACGTCGCGGCAAACCAGGCTGTCTGTTCGGGGCTGATTGTCATGTGTCGTCCTTCTGGGCTGTGCTGGTCTCTGGGCTGCGCGGTCGTGGGGCGGATGCCGCGGCGCTAGCCGCAGCTGAACTCTTGGTTGATCACACCGGCGAGCGGTGCAAAGCCCTGCATCTGCGGCGCACCCCAGGCGAGTGCCCAGGCGATGGAGCGCACCTTCGTTGCGTCGGAAGGCAGGATGCCGTCCGTCGGCGCCGCCTTCCACTCGTCAGCAGTGCCGGGCACCGCCGGGACGGCAGGAACGGCCGGGACCTCCGGGGACCCGGTGCCCGGGATGGGCAGACCGGTGTCCGGGTCGATGCTGTCCGGCACCGCGGGGATGGCGGGCGATCCGGGGCTGCCGGGCACGGCCGGCCTGCCGGGCACGAGGTACTCGTATCCGGTCGCGGTGACCGCGGCCGCGGAATTCTCGGTTCCCTTCCCGCTGACTCCGAACGTGAGCGTCTTGCCGGGGATGCACGCGGCGAGCGTCACCGCGTCGAGCCTGACCTGCCAGGCCTTGTTCGGGTTGGCGGCCGTCACCGGAGTGGGCTGGCTGCAGCGCTCTGTGCTGCCGACCACGCAGTACCGCACCGAGATCTGCGGGTCCTGGCCCCAGCGGTCACTCGGGTATCCGCTGAACACGACTTCGTGGCCGGCAGGGGTCGTGGCCGTGCTCGTCGGTTTGTCGATCGTGAACTGGCCGTTCGTTCCGCTGACCGTGTAAGTGAAGCCGCTCGGGGCGTCCGGCTGCGCCCAGGTATAGGCCGAGCCGAGCCCGAGCTGCGCGTAGCCGAATCCGTTGGAGTGGCACACCTCGACGTTGTAGGTGGTGAACGGGGTCAGACCGCTGATCGTGCTGCTCGTCGAGGAGACACTGCCGTTGCCGCTGACCGTGAGGTTGCGGCCGTTCGCGTCGACCCGGCAGGCGGCAGTCGCCGGGGCAGGCGTCGCAATGTAGAGGGTGACCGGCGTGCGCGTGCTGTTGTTGGCCACGCCGGTCGCCTCCGGCGCCGTGATGGTGCGCTCGCTGGCCGATAGCTGGCCGCCCGCGTTCACGCTCGGCAGCCCGGCGATGCTGACGCCGACCGAGCCCTGCTTGTCGGCTGGGCCGGTGCCGCTCGGGCGTTCGATGCTGCTCAACGGTTGGATGACCACCGTGTTCGGGCCGACGGGAAGTGCCAGCCTGAACGTCGTCGCCCCGCTGCCGGCGGTCGACACCGGGAATCGGGTGCCGTTGACCAGGTAGGCCTGCGTGCTCGGGTCCGAGTTCGGGATGCTGACCTCGGCGACGCCCTGCACGAGGGTCGTCCGCGTCGCGTCGAACACGGGCTCTGCGGTTGCCTCGCCCATGCCGGGAACGGCATATGCCCACGCCGTGGTGCTGACCGACGCGAGTGAGCGGCCTGCCGCGTTGATCGAGCGCGCCTCGTAGAGCGCCTTGTCGCCGTTCTTCATGCCGGTGAGCGTCGGGCAGACTCCGGCCGGGGTGCAGGAGGCGACCTCGACACCGTCGCGCAGCACGACGAAGCCCTGCAGCGTCGGGTGTGCGGTGGTGGCGGGCCCCGGGGTGATCGCCAGCGTGATGCTGCCACTGTCGTAGGCCACCTGGCTGATGGCATCCGGCGCCCGCGGGAAGCCCTGCAGGTCGAGGGTCACCGAGCCGTTGCGCTCGGCGGCACTGCGTTTGCCTTGCGCGTCCGCGACGACGAAGGTGGCCTGGCAGACACCGCCTGGCGAGTCGTTGGCCCAGCTGGCGCGCACCTGGCTCGTGCCGTCCACCGCGAACGAGACACCGGCACAGCTGGAGACCACACTCACCGACACCAGGGTGAGCGGGGTGTTCGCGAAGGCGTTCGCCTCACCCGGCGCGCCGATCACAGGGATCAGGCAGCTGCTGCCTGCGGCCTGGCTGCACTCCTGGGCGACGGTGCCGCCCTTGGGCAGAGCACTCGGCGCCGGCCCCACGCGCAGCGCGAGCACGGCGGGCGGAGTGTCGGGATAGCTGCTCAGCCGCACCGTGACGGGGGTCTCGCGGCCGGGCACTGCGGAGTCCAGCGCCTGCACGCTGAGCCGGGAGCCCTCCTGCGTCACCACGAACTGGTCGTTGGCATGCTCGACCACGAACACGAGCGACGCGGGGTCTGGCTTGCCCTGCCAGTGCACCATCTGCTGCAGGTCGTAGCTGACGGCCGCGGCTCCGGGGCTGGCGGTGACGGCGGCCGGGCGAAGCTCCGGCTGCGGGTCGCGCGGGGTGACCTCGATCGGAACGGCCAGGTGCGTATAGGCGTCGCTGCCGGCCAGCCGCACCGGAACGACACAGGAGTCGGTCCAGGGTTGCCCCTCCCCTGCGTCATAGCGGATGCGGCTGCCGCTCTCTGCCACGCAGGTGCCACCAGGACGCTGGCCGGACGCTTCGACGGAACCCCGGCCGATCTCGAGCACCTCACCGCTCGGCACACCCACCAGGGTGGCCATGTCGAAGCGCAGCGCCTCGGCCTCCTTGACCTTCAGCGGGGCGAGGCCCGGCTTCAGGGCGAGGATCGCCTCGTGCACGGCCGGGATGCGCAGGAAGCCGTAGCTGGTGACCACGTCGCCGGCGAAGCTGGTGCCGGTCAGCGCGAACGGCAGCAGCAGGCCGGCATCCGGGGCCGTACCACGCAGCTTCCACCCGGAGGCCTGCACGCCGTGCGGGTCGCCCCAGATGCTGAGGGTGAGCCCGCTGACATCGCCGGCTGTCCAGGAGACCTTGCCGCTCACGACATCGATGCCCTGGGCGAAGGCGGCGCGTTCGTCGAGGGTGAGGACGGTGTCGACGATGACGGGATGGTCGGGGATGGACGCCCGCACCACCGTCATCACGATCAGGCCGACCCCGATATCGCCGCGGCTGTTCTCGACCGTGTAGGTGAAGGCCATGGTGCCCGGTTCCGTGCCGGCCTTCAGCACAACCGCGTTCGGGTCGTCGCCGTTGACCGAGAGAATGTGGGTCTGCAGGTCGCTGTATTCCTGGCTGCCCTGCACCGCGTCGGGCAACACACCGTTCAGGCTGAGCACGCCGCCGGTCGGGTCGATGTCGTTGGCGGCCGGGTGCAGCACCACCTGGTTTGCCTGGCCCGCCTGCACCTGCACGTAGTCGCTGAAGGTGATCGGGCTGGGGTCGGACTGCGCGTCGAGCACGCCGATGCGCACGGTGGCGCTGCCGGTGTCGCCCTGGGCGTCGCGCACCCGGTAGTCGAACTGCACGGGGCCGCGGAAGCCCTTGACGCTGGTGTAGACGATGCTGTCGCCCGTCGCGGAGATCGAGGCTGATCCGCTCGCGGGCTGGGTGAGCACACGGTCGAGCAGCACCTCGTCGCCGTCGGGGTCGATGCCGAAGCTGTCGAACGGGATGCGCACGGTCTCGCCGGAGAGCACCCGGCCGGTCAGCGTGCGCGGCACCGGCTTCTGGTTCTCGCCGTCAGGGGTCACGGTGACGGTGACCGCGGCAGTGTCGGTGAGTTCGGGGGCGCCGGACGTGGAGATCGTGTAACGCAGCTCGTATTCGCCCGGCACGTCAGGGGCCAGGTAGCGCAGGATTGAGCCGGCGGCGAAGGCGAGCCCCTCGCCGGACTGGTTCACGATCGAGTCCGGGTTCAGCACCATCCGGTTGCCGTCCGGTGCCAGGTCGTTCTTGAGCACCGGGATGTCGATCTGCGTGCCGGCGCGCACCACGATGCTGTCGGCCGCGGCGATCGGCGGCTGCGGCGTCGGTGCGGGCAGCAGGTAGACGCTCGCCTCGCCCTCGGTGCGGAAGCGCGGGTCGCCGGTGCCGTCCGAGACGGTGTAGCCGACGACGCCGAGCAGCCCGGGCTGCTCATCGGCCGTCGTGCCGCGCATGCGCAACAGGTTCTGCCCGACGAGGCTCACCTCGAGCGCCGCACCGGGCACCGGGCGCGGCAGCGGCTCGCTGACCAGCAGCACCCGGCCGGCCGGGTTGGAGACGGCCGAGAACACGTCGACGGTCGCGTCGGCCCGTGGCCGCACGAACACGGTCACCGGGGTCGTGCTGAGCGATGCGGCATCCTGGGCGACGACGGTCACCCTGACGAAGGACTGCACCTCGGCGACGGCGTCGGCCAGCGAGAACCGCACGACGTACTCGCCGGGGTTCGCCGCCGTGAAGTCAAACGTCGATGCGCCGCTGTTGACCGTGACGACGGCGCCCTGCGCGGTCGGCGGCGCCGTGGCGGAGACGATCCGGTAGCTTCCGGTGACGCCGTCCACGAAGGAGTCCGGGTCGACGGTCAGCGACTCGCCGACCGCCGTGCTCAAGGCGAACGGGGTCGCGGTGAGCCGGGGCGACGGGGTGACCAGAATCGAGAGCACCCGTTCGCTGGTCGCGCCCCGGGTGTCGGAGACGGTCACCAGGATCGCCACGGTGAGCGGCTCGTCGAGGGCGGGGTTCGGATGCCGGTACACCACCTCCCCCGCTTGCGTCGTGCCGACGCTGCCGATGCCGCTCTGGTTGAGCGCCGCGGAGACGAACAGGGGGTCGCCGTCCGGGTCGACCCAGCCGGGCAGCACGGGCACCGTGACGGTGCCGCCGGGCGCCAGCTCGGGGCTCGGCCAACGGGCGAGGCAGCCCTCTGTGCCGCACCACACCGGCGCAGAATTGCTGAGCTCGTCGTGCACGGTGAGCGTGACGGTGGTCGGCTCGGAGTTCAGCCCGTCGGCGCGGGTGCCGTCGGTCACCGCGTAGCTGAACGTGGCGCTGCCCGTCGCGTCCGGAGCGACGCGCACCGCGATGCTCTGCGACTGGTCGGTGAGGCTGAGGGTGCCGAACTCGGGCGGCAGCGCGGTGAGCGAGCTCGGCATCACGGTGAGCACGTCGGTGTTCGGGTCGTGGTCGTTCAGCAGAACCGGCAGCACCGCCAGCGCTCCCGCCCGCACCCCGAAGGAGTCGGGCTCGGCGACGGGGGGCTTCGGCTCCAGCACCTCTGCGGTCTGCTGCTCGTCTGTGCTGGTCTGCTCCTGCTCGGCGGAGAGCACGCCCCAGTCCTGCGAGCTCGGCACCAGTGCACCGTCGGGCAGCGTCCAGACCCAGCCGCTCTGCGTGTCGTTCAGGATCAGTCGCGCCCCGTTGCTCTGGAACACCGGCTGGGCGTCCTCGCTCAGGGTGCGCGCGCCGAAGTCGAGCGCGCGGGCGGCGCTGTCGCTGCTCCACAGCGTGCCCTGCGCGGTGCCGCTCGGCAGCCAGGCCGCCCACGCGATGCCGTCGAAGACGAGGGGTTTGGCCGGCACGCCGAGTCGGGCGCCGACGGCGCCAGAGGTGTCGCCGAGCACCCGCTCGACCGTGGCGGTACGCACGTCGATGCTGGAGAGCCCGGCGTCGTCGGCGATGTAGAGCAGCCGGCCGGCCGAGCTGGGCGACTGCACGACGAACTGGGCGGACACCCCGGGGTCGATGGCGCCCTCCCGGTCGCGCAGCCACAGGCTGTCGCCGTCCTCGGCGAGCAGCGCCCAGCTGTCTGCGACCTGGCTGAGCTGCGGAGTGCCCTCTGTCGGCCCGTCCGGAACAGGGTCGAAACCGGCGACGGCGGCATCCGGCACCGAGTAACGCAACACGCTCTGCTCGGCGGACGAATAGCTGAGCAGTGTGCCGTCTTCGCCGAGGGCGATGGCGTCTGAGCGGTAGAAGCGGCGCTCAGCACCGTCGGTCAGCGGGTCGGCGGCGTACGGGTCGACGGCGAGCGGGCTGCTGGCCGCGCCGTCGCTGATCCTGGCCACGAAGATGCTGCCGGTGTTGGTGCGGTAGGCGATGGTGTCGGCCGCGCTGACCACCTGAACCGTGCCGGTGGGCGTGTGCTCGTAGTCCGTGTTGGCCGCGTCGAAGTCGACCGGGCGCACCGCGTCGATGTCGGCGAGGCGCTCGTTGTTCTGGGCCAGCAGCAGCGTGTGCGCCGCGTTCTGGGCGAGGGCGCTCGGGTTGCGCACGGTTTTGATGGTGTCGAGCTCGCCGATCTCGGTGTTCACCCGGGCGTACCGGTTGCCGTCACCGCTCTGCAGAGCCCAGATCGAGGCGTCGTTGACCGGGGTCTGCTTCACATCGAAGCCGGCCGCGATGACGGCGGCACCGACCAGCACGGCGCCGATCACGCCCACGGCGATGCCCTGGAACAGGGAGCGCGGCAAGCGGCGGCGCTCCGTCCGGCTCACCGCTGCACTCCTGCCGGGATGCGGCGCATCAGAACAACCTCAGCGCGGCCATGCCGGCGACAGCCAGGCCGACGCCGACCCCCACCGCCGCGGCCAGTTTGAGCCACAGGTAGGAGGGCTTGGCCCGGGCGACGGTCGTTCCGTCGTCGCTCGGCTGCGGTGCGGCCTCCGGCGGCCGGGCGGAGCGTGACCGCGCTCTGGCGCGCTCCCTGGCGCGCGAGCTCTCACCCAGAACCGGGGCGACGACCGGTTGGCGCATGAGCCGGTTGTCGAAGTCGATCGGGGCGCCGGCGGCGGCCCACTCGTCGACGGCCACCTCCAGCGCGGTCGGCGTGAGGCCGATCTCGGCTTGCACCGCCCGCAACAGCTCTGCGCAGTCCTTCATGGTCTTCGGCCGCTTGCGCGGGTCGAGGCTCATCATCTGGGCGAGGGCGGCGTTCAGGCTGGCCGGCACGTCGGGGCGGGTGATCGGCGCGTACTTGCCCCGACGGATGCGCTGGCGCAGTTGCTCGGTGGTGACCTTGGCGCCGTCGGCCGGTTCGAACGGGGTGCGCCCTGCCAGCAACGAGTAAAGCGTCGCGCCGAAGCCCCACACCTCGCTGGCCACGGTTCCCGTCGTGCGTTCCTCGACCACCTCTGGCGCGCTCCACGGCACGCTCATGGCGAAGAGCTCGGCGGCGCTGGAGTGCGAGAGCGAGCTGGCGATGCCGAAGTCGCTGAGCACGGCCGCGTTGTAGGCGGTGTGCAGGATGTTGGACGGCTTGATGTCTCGGTGCAGCACCCCGGCGCGATGCGCGGTCTCCAGCGCGCTGGCGATGCGCACGCCGACCTCGAGCGCGTCCGGCGTGCTGAACGGGTTGCGTCGGAAGCGGCCGGCCGGGCCGTTCGGGCAGTACTCCATCACCAGGTACGGGCGGCCGTCGGCCGAGATGCTGGCCGAGTAGACGGTGAGGATCGAGGGGTGCGAGCTGAGCCGGGCCATCACGTCGGCCTCGGCGTTGAACATGCGCAACACCTCGGCATCCACGACGCTCTGCAGCAGCACTTTGACCGCGACCGAGCGGCGCGGCAGGTTCTGCTCGAACAGGAACACGTCGGCGAAGCCGCCGGCGCCAAGCGGGCGCACATAGGTGAAACCGGAGAGCACGGGCGGGGTCGAGGGGAGCCTGCTGGCCATAGCCGAGCCCCCGTTCCATCACGTTGTCTGACTGAGAGAGTCTCAGTCGGAGCCTGCCAGGCGGTATCCGGGCCCGGCAGCTGCCCGTCCCTAGCCTAAATTACAGATGCTCAACTCATACATTCGGCTCCCCGCGCGGCACGGTAATGCTTCCGCGTGGCCGGGCGGAAACACAAAGGCTCCGGATGCCGCGTGAAGCGGCATCCGGAGCCTTGTGTTGAGCGGCTACAGGCTAGCTGTAGTTGCCCGGGGTGAAGTCGTCCGAGCTGAAGCTGTCGAAGTCGACAAAGCTCAGGTCACCCTCGTTGAACGATGCATCGTCGGTGAAGATGCGGTTCGGGTAACGCTCGGCCTTGGCCTCCTCCGTTGCCTCGACGGTGACGTCGCGGTAACGGGGCAGACCGGTGCCGGCCGGGATGAGCTTACCGATGATGACGTTCTCCTTGAGGCCGACCAGCGGGTCGCTCTTGCCTTCCATGGCCGCCTGCGTCAGAACGCGGGTGGTCTCCTGGAAGGAAGCGGCCGACAGCCACGACTCGGTCGCCAGCGAAGCCTTGGTGATACCCATGACTTCCTGACGGGCCGAAGCCGTCTTCTTGCCCTCGGTGAGCGCAGCACGGTTGAGCTCGTTGTACTTCATGCGGTCGACGAGCTCGCCGGGCAGGAGGTCGGTGTCGCCGTGGTCGACGACGGTGACCTTGCGCAGCATCTGGCGAACGATGACCTCGATGTGCTTGTCGTGGATCGGAACACCCTGCGAGCGGTAAACGCCCTGCACGCCGCCGACGAGGTGCTTCTGCACCTCGCGGACACCCTTGACGCGAAGAACTTCCTTCGGGTCGAGCGTGCCGACGATGACCTGCTGACCGAGCTCGACGTGCTGGCCGTCCTCAACGAGAAGCGTGGAGCGCTTCAGGACGTTGTAGACGATCGGCTCGTCACCCGAGTCGGGGGTGAGGATCACGCGACGGTTGCGGTCGGTGTCTTCGATGGTGATGCGGCCAGGCGCCTCAACGATCGGCGACGCACCCTTGGGGGTACGGGCCTCGAAGAGCTCCTGCACGCGGGGCAGACCCTGCGTGATGTCATCTGCGGATGCGGAACCACCGGTGTGGAAGGTACGCATCGTCAGCTGGGTTCCGGGCTCACCGATCGACTGGGCCGCGATGATACCGACGGCCTCACCGATGTCGACGAGCTTGCCGGTCGCGAGCGAACGGCCGTAGCACTTCGCACACACACCAACAGCCGACTCACAGGTCAGGACGGAGCGCACCTTGATGCTGCCGACGCCCTTCTCGATGAGCATGTCGATCAGAACGTCACCGACGTCCTCACCGGCCTCGGCAACGACCTCGCCGGCGGCGTTGACCGCTGCTGCGGCCAGGCTGCGGGCGTAGACCGCGTTCTCGACGTTGGAGTCGCGAACCAGCACACCATCAACCTCGGCCGCGATGGGCAGCTCGAGGCCCTTGCCGGTGCCACAGTCGTCTTCACGGATGATGACGTCCTGCGACACGTCGACGAGGCGACGGGTGAGGTAACCGGAGTCTGCGGTACGCAGAGCGGTGTCGGCCAGACCCTTACGAGCACCGTGAGTAGCAATGAAGTACTCGGCGACGGACAGGCCTTCGCGGTAGCTCGAGATGATCGGGCGAGGGATGATCTCACCCTTCGGGTTGTTCACAAGACCACGCATACCGGCGATGTTACGAACCTGCAGCCAGTTACCACGAGCACCAGAGGTCACCATGCGGTTGATGGTGTTGTCCTCGGGGAAGTTCGCGCGCATGGCCTCAGCGACGTCTTCGGTCGCCTTGGTCCAGATCTTGATGAGCTCCTGACGACGCTCGAGGTCGGTGGTCAGACCCTTGTCGAACTGGCTCTGGACCTTGGCAGCCTGCTTCTCGTAGCCGGCCACGATCTCGCGCTTGTTCGGCGGGGTCAGGATGTCGCTGAGCGCAACGGTCACGCCCGAGCGGGTAGCCCACTTGAAACCGGCATCCTTGATGTTGTCCAGTGCAGCGGCAACATCGACCTTGGCGTAACGCTCGGCCAGGTCGTTCACGATCTCCGAGATGGTGCCCTTGTCGGCCACCTTCTCGAAGTACGGGTAGTTCGCCGGCAGCGCCTCGTTGAAGAGGGCGCGACCCAGCGACGTGTTGACCAGGACGGTTCCGACAGCCTTGCCGTCAACCAGCTCGACACCCTCGGGCTGCGTGCCCTCGGCGAAGTGCTGGTCGGTGAGGCGGATGCGCACCTTGGCGTTGAGGTCGAGCGACTTCTGGTCGAAGGCGAGGATCGCCTCAGAGACAGAGGAGAACGCACGGCCTTCGCCGACGACACCATCCTTGACGGTGGTGAGGTGGTGCAGACCGATGATCATGTCCTGGGTGGGCAGGGTCACCGGGCGGCCGTCGGACGGCTTCAGGATGTTGTTCGAGGCGAGCATCAGGATGCGGGCCTCGGCCTGGGCCTCGACCGACAGCGGCAGGTGCACAGCCATCTGGTCACCGTCGAAGTCGGCGTTGAACGCAGCACACACGAGCGGGTGCAGCTGAATGGCCTTACCCTCGACGAGCATCGGCTCGAAGGCCTGGATGCCCAGGCGGTGCAGGGTGGGTGCGCGGTTCAGCAGCACGGGGCGCTCGCGGATGATCTCCTCGAGCACGTCCCAGACCTGCGGGCGTGAACGCTCGACCATGCGCTTTGCAGCCTTGATGTTCTGAGCGTGGCTCAGGTCGATCAGGCGCTTGATCACGAACGGCTTGAAGAGCTCCAGCGCCATCTGCTTGGGCAGACCACACTGGTGCAGCTTCAGCTGCGGGCCGACGATGATGACCGAACGGCCGGAGTAGTCAACGCGCTTTCCGAGCAGGTTCTGGCGGAAGCGACCCTGCTTGCCCTTGAGCATGTCGCTCAGGGACTTGAGGGCGCGGTTGCCGGTACCGGTGACGGGGCGTCCACGACGACCGTTGTCGAACAGTGCGTCAACGGCCTCCTGCAGCATGCGCTTCTCGTTGTTCACGATGATCTCGGGGGCACCGAGGTCAAGCAGACGACGCAGACGGTTGTTGCGGTTGATCACACGACGGTAGAGGTCGTTGAGGTCGGAGGTCGCGAAGCGGCCACCGTCCAGCTGCACCATCGGGCGCAGCTCCGGCGGGATCACGGGAACCACGTCGAGCACCATGGCGGCCGGCGAGTTGCCGGTTGCCAGGAAGGAGCTCACCACGCGCAGACGCTTGATGGCGCGGATCTTCTTCTGACCCTTGCCCTCGGTGATCTGCAGGTGCAGGTTCTCGGCCTCGGCGGCCAGGTCGAAGGCCTCCAGGCGCTTCTTGATGGCCTCGGCGCCCATGTAGGCCTCGAAGTACATGCCGAAGCGGTCCTGCAGCTCGTGGAAGACGGAGTCTTCCGGCTTCAGGTCGCCGACCTTGAGGTTGCGGAAGTCCTCCCAGACACGCTCGAGGTGGGCGATCTGCTCGTCCGCCGCCTTACGGGTCTGGTTCATCTCCTTCTCGGCTGCATCCTTGGTGCGCTTCTTCTGGTCGCTCTTGGCGCCTTCCGCCTCCAGGGCGGCGAGGTCTTCCTCGAGCTTGGTCAGACGCTTCGCGATGCGCGAGTCCCGGCTGTCGCCGATGGTCTTGATCTCGAGGCGAAGCTCGTTCTCAAGGCCGGGCGAGTCCTGGTGGCGTCCGTCTTCGTCTACGTCGATCACCATGTAGGCGGCGAAGTAGATGACCTTCTCGAGGTCCTTCGGCGCCATGTCCAGCAGGTAGCCGAGACGCGAGGGAACACCCTTGAAGTACCAGATGTGGGTGACGGGGGCGGCGAGCTCGATGTGGCCCATGCGCTCACGGCGCACAGACGACTTCGTGACCTCTACGCCACAACGCTCACAAACGATGCCCTTGAAGCGAACACGCTTGTACTTGCCGCAGGAGCACTCCCAGTCACGGCTCGGTCCGAAGATCTGCTCACCGAACAGACCATCCTTCTCCGGCTTGAGGGTGCGGTAGTTGATTGTCTCGGGCTTCTTGACCTCACCGTGCGACCAACGACGGATGTCGTCGGCGGTAGCCAGACCAATACGAAGCTCGTCAAATGTGGTTGCGTCGAGCAATTTCTCTCCTTGGAAATTTCCAGAAGTCATCTAAAAGCCAGCCTTAAATCTCGTCAACGGAGGACGACTCGAACCGGGCGGAGATGTTGATGCCGAGCTCTTCCGCAGCGCGGAACACCTCGTCATCCGTGTCGCGCAGGCTGACGGCAGTGCCATCAGCAGAGAGCACCTCGACGTTCAGGCAGAGCGACTGCATCTCCTTGATCAGAACCTTGAAGGACTCGGGGATGCCGGGCTCCTGGATGTTCTCGCCCTTGACGATGGCCTCGTAGACCTTGACGCGGCCGAGGATGTCATCGGACTTGATCGTGAGGAGCTCCTGCAGTGCGTAGGCGGCGCCATAGGCCTCGAGGGCCCACACCTCCATCTCACCGAATCGCTGTCCACCGAACTGCGCCTTACCACCGAGCGGCTGCTGGGTGATCATCGAGTACGGGCCCGTCGAACGCGCGTGAATCTTGTCGTCGACGAGGTGGTGCAGCTTCAGGATGTACATGTAGCCGACAGAAACCGGCTGCGGGTACGGCTCGCCGGAGCGGCCATCGAACAGCAGGGCCTTTCCGGTGCGGTCGATCAGGCGGTCGCCATCGCGGGTGAGCGTCGTGGAGTCAAGCAGACCCTCGATCTCTTCCTCGGACGCGCCGTCGAATACCGGCGTCGCGACCTTGGTGCCGGGGGCAGCCTCGTGAGCCTGCTTGGGCAGCTTCTTGGCCCAGGCGGGGCTTCCCTCAACCTTCCAGCCCTGCTTGGCGACCCACCCAAGGTGGGTCTCCAGCACCTGACCGAAGTTCATTCGACCGGGGATACCGAGCGGGTTCAGGATGATGTCGACGGGGGTGCCGTCAGCAAGGAAGGGCATGTCCTCGACCGGAAGGATCTTGGAGATGACACCCTTGTTGCCGTGGCGACCGGCGAGCTTGTCACCCTCGGTGATCTTGCGCTTCTGGGCGATGTAGACGACGACGCGCTGGTTCACACCAGAGCCGAGCTCGTCATCCTGCTCGGAATCGAAGACCTTGACACCGATGATGGTGCCCTGCTCGCCGTGGGGAACCTTGAGGCTCGTGTCACGGACTTCGCGGCTCTTCTCGTTGAAGATCGCGCGCAGCAGGCGCTCCTCGGCGCTGAGCTCGGTCTCACCCTTCGGCGTGACCTTGCCAACGAGGATGTCGCCGGGGCGAACCTCTGCACCAATGCGGATGATTCCGCGCTCGTCGAGGTCGGCCAGCAGCTCCGGGCTCACGTTCGGAAGGTCACGGGTGATCTCTTCCTTGCCGAGCTTGGTGTCGCGAGCGTCAACGTCGTACTCCTCGATGTGAATCGAGCTGAGAACGTCATCCTTCACCAGGTTCTGGCTCAGGATGATGGCGTCCTCGAAGTTGTGACCCTCCCACGTCATGAACGCGACAAGCAGGTTCTTGCCCAGGGCAAGCTCACCGTTGTCGGTCGCGGGGCCATCAGCAATAACCTCGCCGGCCTCGATGCGGTCACCCGCGGAGACGACGACACGGTTGTTGTAGCTGGTGCCCTGGTTGGAGCGGTCGAACTTGCGCATGAAGTAGCTCTGCGTGCCACCCTCGTCGAGCTGGATGGTGACGGCGTCAGCCGAAACCTCAGCGACGACACCGGACTTGTCAGCGGTGACTACGTCACCAGCATCGATGGCCGCGAAGCCTTCCATACCGGTACCGACGTACGGGCTGTCGCTGCGCAGCAGCGGCACAGCCTGACGCTGCATGTTGGCACCCATGAGGGCGCGGTTCGCGTCATCGTGCTCGAGGAACGGAATCAGCGAGGTTGCAACCGAGACCATCTGGCGCGGGGAGACATCCATGTAGCCAATTGCGTCGTGTGCGAAGAGGTCAACCTCTCCGCCCTTCTTGCGAGCAAGAACGCGGTCCTCGGCGAAACGACCGTCAGCCTTCAGCGGGGCGTTGGCCTGAGCAACGATGTACTCATCCTCTTCCATCGCGGTCAGGTAGTCGATCTGCGCGGTGACGACACCGTCGACGACCTTGCGGTACGGCGTCTCGATGAAACCGAAGGAGTTGATGCGCGCGAACGATGCGAGCGAACCAATCAGACCAATGTTCGGGCCTTCAGGCGTCTCAATCGGGCACATGCGGCCGTAGTGGGACGGGTGAACGTCTCGAACCTCAACACCGGCGCGGTCACGGGACAGACCACCCGGGCCCAGCGCGGAGAGACGACGCTTGTGCGTCAGACCCGCGAGGGGGTTGTTCTGGTCCATGAACTGGGACAGCTGGCTGGTTCCGAAGAACTCCTTGATCGCGGCGACGACGGGGCGCACGTTGATCAGGGTCTGCGGGGTGATCGCCTCGATGTCCTGCGTGGTCATGCGCTCGCGAACGACGCGCTCCATGCGGGAGAGACCGGTGCGGACCTGGTTCTGGATCAGCTCGCCGACGGCGCGGATACGACGGTTACCGAAGTTGTCGATGTCGTCGGTGTCGATGCGCAGGTCAACAGCCTTGCCCTGACGGGTGCCACGGATCGTGGTCTGGCCGTCGTGCAGCGAAACGAGGTACTTGATCGTCGCGATGATGTCCTGGACGGTCAGCACCGAGTCGGTCAGCGGGGCCTCGAGGCCGAGCTTGTTGTTGATCTTGTAACGACCGACCTTGGCCAGGTCGTAGCGCTTCGGGTTGAAGTAGAAGTTGTCCAGCAGCGCACGCGCGGCCTCGGCGGCAACCTGCTCGCCCGGGCGGAGCTTGCGGTAGATGTCCTTGAGCGCCTCTTCCTTGGTGAGGATGGCGTCCTTCTCGAGGGTGAGCTCGATCGATGCGAAGCCCTTGAACTCCTCCATGATCTCTTCGGAGGTGAGTCCGAGAGCCTTGAGGAACACGGTGACGGACTGCTTGCGCTTGCGGTCGATGCGAACGCCGACCTGGTCGCGCTTGTCGATCTCGAACTCGAGCCATGCACCACGGCTCGGGATCACGCGGGCAGAGAAGATGTCCTTGTCGGAGGTCTTCTCCTGCTGGCGCTCAAAGTACACACCGGGCGAACGAACGAGCTGGGAGACGACGACGCGCTCCGAGCCGTTGATCACGAAGGTGCCCTTGGGGGTCATCAGCGGGAAGTCACCCATGAACACGGTCTGAGTCTTGATCTCACCGGTGAGGTGGTTCATGAACTCGGCGTTCACGTAGAGGGGCGCAGAGTAGGTCTTGCCCTTCTGCTTGCACTCGTCGATGGTGTACTTCTCAGGCTCGAGCTCCGGGTTGGTGAAGCTGAGCTGCATCGTTTCGCCGAGGTCCTCGATGGGCGAGATCTCCTCGAAGATCTCGTCGAGGCCGGTGTGCTCCGGCAGGTCTGTACGACCCTCGGCCTTTGCCTCTGCAAGACGAGCCTTCCAGGCGTCGTTACCGACGAGCCAGTCAAAGCTCTCGGTCTGCAGAGCCAGAAGGTCAGGGACCGTCAGGGTGTCAGTGATCTTTGCGAACGAGAGACGCGATGCGGCGCGACCGTTCTTGGGTGTGTTGGTGGTTGCGTTGCGCGCAGCAGCCAAGGAAATAACCTCCGTGGACCCCGTCGGGTCGTTACGATCAGTAAGGAGAACTCCACAGACGCTCAATGCGTGGCGCCTCGGAAAACCGAGGAGACACAAGGCCGACCGCAATATGAGGGCATAGAAATGTCTGGGAGCGCAAAGATCAACTATAGGCGCGTTGGCGCGCCATGTCCAGCCAAATGTTGACCTGATTTGAATTCTCGGGTATAACGCAGCTTCGCCCTTCGGAGGCCTCGTTTCGCGCTCATGTGGCCTGTCGAAACCAGCCAAACCCCGGCAACCGTCCGCCCGATTCCGCGGATTCTGGCTGCCGCCTTTCGCGACGCTGCGCCCCGCGCCAGGGGACGTACCCTTGTGGCATGGGTTCACGGCGCGGCAATGACGACATCCCGAGCGTGACGCTCGGCCTCAGCGGGCACCTGGCGGAGATCGCGCCGGACGAATACGTCGACGGCGCCTACCAGCTGGTCGTCGACGGCACCCCGCAGTCCCACGTGAACATGGCCAACCCCGGCGAGCTGTTCTTCGAGTACATCCAGCGCATGGGCCACGTCATCGACCTGATCGGCGACCCGGGCGAGCCGATCACCGCGGTGCACCTGGGTGCCGGCGCGCTCACCATCCCCCGCTACGTGGAGGCGACCCGGCCGGGCTCTCGGCAGCAGGTTGTCGAGATCGAGAGCGACCTCGTCGAGTTCGTGCGCACCGAGCTGCCGTGGTCGAAGCGCGCGCAGATCCGGGTGCGGCACGGCGACGCCCGCGAGGTGCTCGGCAAGCTGCCGCCGGGCCTGCACGGCACCGTTGACCTCGTCGTCATCGACATCTTTTCCGGCGCGCGCACACCGGCCCACGTGACCAGCCGCGAGTTCTACGCCCTCGCCGCCCCGCTGCTCTCGCCGCGCGGCGTGATCCTGGTCAACGTGGCCGACGGCCCCGGCTCGGCCTTCGCCAAGGCGCAGGCGGCGACGCTGCGCTCGGTGCTGCCGCACGTGATCGCGATGGCCGAGGCGCAGGTGTTGAAGGGTCGCCGCTTCGGCAACTTCGTGTTCGTGGCGGCGCCGAACCCGATCGACACGGACTGGCTGCCGCGCCTGCTCGCGGGCGGGCCGCACCCGGCCAAGGTGATCGACGGGGCCGAGCTCGACGCCTTCGCGAACGCCGGCAGCATCGTCACGGATGACACGGCGACCGCCTCGCCACTGCCGGAACGCACCATCTTCACGCTGAAGCGCTAATCCGCGCCGGGCCGGCACCTCTGGGACACAGGTGGCCGCGGCGAGCGCGATGGCGGAGACTGGGTGGATTCCGGAAGACGGGAGGCGCCCATGAGCGGACCGTACACGCACCGCGGGCCCGGGGGCTCGCGCACGAGGTCGCTCGCCGCGCTGCCTGCCGCGCTGCCTGCACTATTACTGCCAGCGCTGCTGCTCGCCGGCTGCACAGCCCCGGCGCCGACTCCCCCGAGCACGGGTGCGACGGCGAGCGCCGAGCCGCGGCCGACGGCAAGCGCCCCGGCATCCGCTCAGCCCGTGCTCGTTCCGGTGCAGCCCAGCGGCGCGCCGAGTGTGGTCACCAGCCGGCTCGACGCGCCATGGTCGATCTTGCGCCTGACGGCGGCCGGCGTCGGCGCGCGCGCCGGGAGCGCGGTCACCACCGCCGACGGCATGGCAGTGCCGGATGGCACCACGCTCATCAGCGAGCGCGACAGCGCTGACGTGCTCGAACTGTTGGCGGACGGCAGCACACGAGTCGTCGGCACCGTGGCCGGGGTTGCGCCCGGTGGCGAGGGCGGGCTGCTCGGGTTGGCCGCCCTCGCGGCCGAAGCGGGCTCCCCCGGAACCTGGGTGTACGCCTACTTCACCAGCGACTCCGACAACCGCATCGTGCGGATGCAGCTGCAGGGCGCGCCGGGCGCTCTCGCGCTCGGCGCGGCCGAGCCCGTCACCGGCGGGATCCCTCGCGCCAGCAACCACGACGGCGGGCGCATCGCCTTCGGCCCGGACGGCATGCTCTACGCCACCGCCGGCGACGCCGGCAACCGTGAGGGCGCCCAGAGCACCGACTACCTCGGCGGCAAGATCCTGCGGATGAGTCCGACGGGGGCCGTGCCGGCCGACAACCCGTTCGGCAACCTGGTCTGGAGCCTCGGCCACCGCAACCCGCAGGGCATCGGCTGGGATTCCCGCGGGCGCCTCTGGGCCGCCGAGTTCGGGCAGGACACCTGGGACGAGCTGAACCTGGTGACCCCGGGCAGCAACTATGGCTGGCCCGTCGTCGAGGGGGCAGCGGGCGACCCGCGCTTCGTCGACCCTGTGCAGCAGTGGCCGACGGACGAGGCCAGCCCGAGCGGTCTGGCCGTGGTGAACGACACCGTGTTCATCGCGGCGCTGCGCGGCGAGCGCCTGTGGCGCTGGGTGCCGGATTCCGGCCAGCCGGCGACGCCCTGGTTCGTCGGGGAGTTCGGGCGCATCCGCGACGTCGCGGCCGGCCCGGACGGCACGCTGTGGTTCCTCAGCAACAACACCGACGGGCGCGGCGACCCGGGCATCGACGACGACAGGCTGTGGCAGGTGGCGCTCGCGCCGGCGCCCGGCTGAGAGGCGGCACCTGCGGACGGCGACCGGTCCGCGGGTGTGGCTGCGTGCGGGCCCGTCGCGGGTTATCGTGGAGGGAACACCCCGCCACGCGATAGCCTCGCGACGCACGTCTGGAAGACCCCCTGAGCATCATTCTTGGCTACGACCCCGTCACCCTGCGCGAGAAGGTGGACCTGCAGGCCGCCGAAGAGCGCCTCGCCGAACTCGCAGAGTTGCGCAGCCTGAGCGCGCTGGCCGAGCGCACCGCGCTGCTGCGGCTGCTCGGCCGTCTCGACGAGGCCTTCGAGGTTGCCAACGAGGCGCTGCGCCTCACCCGCTTCACCGGGGACCGCAAAGACAACGTCAAGGCCAGGCTGCGGCGGGCCCAGGTGCTGCAGTTCCAGGGCAAGCTGGTCGAGGCGGAATCTGAGATGTCGGCCGTCGTCGAGGATGCCGCCACACACGAGTGGACCCGCATCGAGGCCTTCGCCCGGCAGCACCGCGGCAAGGTGCACTTCGACGCGGGAGACCTGTCATCCGCCCTCATCGATTTCAAGGCGGCGGTGTTCCTGCGTGAGAAGCACGGCGCACCGGCCGACCTGATGGAGGCCTCGCTGACCTCGGTGCTGGTGGTCGAGTCGCTGCTCGCCGAGTCGATGATGGAGACCCTGCCGATCGCCGGCCGGATCTCGCTGAGCCGCTGAATATCGCTATTCCTCGGCGTCGGTGCCGCGCAGTATCCTCATGCCATGGCAGATCTTGACCGCGTGAGGCACTGGGCGAACGCGCTGATCGCCCTGCACCTCGACCCCGCCTGGTCGTTCGGCTTCGACAATGCGAAGAAGCGCGCCGGCCTCTGCAACTTCACCTCGAAGCACATCACCGTCTCGCGCTATCTGGCTGCCCGTTACGACGACGACGAGATCCATCAGATCCTGCTGCACGAGGTCGCGCACGCGCTGGTCGGCCCCCGGGCCGGGCATGGCCCGCGCTGGGCGGCGACCGCCCGCGAGCTCGGCTACGAGGGCGAGCGCACCCACCACGGCGAGATCGCCGACGAGCTCGCACCCTGGCTTGGCCACTGCCCCGCCGGGCACGCGCACTACCGCTACCGCAAGCCGGTGCGCGACCTCTCGTGTGGGCTGTGCGGCCGCGGGTTCTCTGCCGCCAACCTGATCTCCTGGGAGCACCGGGTGATCACCCCCGCGGCGCGGCGCCTCGCGGCTGCCGGTGGCAGGGTGCAGGGCGCGCAAGCCACCCTGGGTAACCCGATACCGTAGTTACATGGCAGTCGCGAGCGTTCAGATCCCACGGGGCAGTGGTTGACCCCGGTTGAGGGCACTCGCTGGTGGTTCGACTCCGGTTCCGCTGCGCTGGATTTCGCCTACACCGGCCCCCTCGTGGCCGACCCGGACGACGACTCCGGCGCCGGCGCCGAGCTGCTGCTGGGCCTGGATGATCTGCTCGGCTGGCTCGGCGAGCGCTTCGGCGAGGTGCAGGGCGTTCCGCGGCCAGGGGACCTCGAGGATGCTCGCGGGCTGCGCGACGCGATCGCCCGGCTGGCCGTGGCCGCCGCCGCGGGCGAGGAGCTGCCGGCATCCGACATCGACATCGTCAACCTGTTCGCGGCCACCCCCGACGTGCCGCCTGCACTCCCCGGTGGGAACCGCCAGGCCGGGCACGCCAGCGTGCGCGTTCCGCAGGCGCTCTCGACGCTCGCCCGGGAGGCGGTTCGTCTGTTCGGGCCGGAGGCCGGCGGGCGCATCCACCCCTGCTCGGCCGACGACTGCTCGATCATCTACCTCGACACCTCCCGGGCGGGCAGTCGGCGTTGGTGCTCGATGCAGCGCTGCGGCAACCGCGCCAAGGTGCGCAAGCACCGGGCGAAGGCAGCCGCGCAGGCCCAGTAGCGACCCGGCGGCTCAGGAGCGACGCGTCTCAGCCGCGCACAACGTCCGCCTGCTCTTCTGAATCAAGTACGCCGGCCGCGCGGATCTGCGCCGGTGCGACACCGGCCGCCACGAGCTGCTGCGCCGAGGCGCTGGCCGTGAGCAGGTGGGCGACGGCGCCGCGCAGACCGGTGAAGGCGGCGCAGCTGGCAGCGGCTTCCGGCGAGCAGTAGTCGGTGCCGAGGGTGGCCAGTGCGTCGATCACGGCGCCGGCAGCCAGCTGGTCCTCGACGGCGAAGCGCACGCCGTCGGTCTCCGACTCCCCCGCGGCGACGATCGCGATCATCGCGCGGTGACCGAGCCGGTGCTGCAGGTCGGTGATCCAGCGCGCCGTGGCGGCGGCGTTGCCGAATCCGGCGCGGAGCACGGGAATGTGCGGAGGAAGAGCGGCGGGCACCTCGGTCGGCGTCTGGGCAGGCGCCGCTGCGGCATCCTCGATGCCCTGCCGTGCGCGCCAGGCGGGGCCCAACACGTCGACCCAGACCAGCACGTCGGCGCCCGGCGCGATGCGGGCTGCACCGGCCAGGCCCCAGTCGAAGCGCACCTGGTACTTGGCCTGGGCGGTGGGGGCGGGAGGGATGACGGCTGCTGTGCTCACCGTTCCATGGTGGCATGCGTGACGCGCAGCGTCGCGAAAGGCGGCAGCCCAGTCCAAGGCAACCTGTGAACAGTTACCGGTGCTTGCCGGGTTTCGACAAGCTCAACCAACGGAAAACGGGTTTCGACAGGCTCAACCAACGGAAAACGGGTATCGACAAGCTCAAGAAACGGGGTGCGAGGTTTCGACAAGCTCAACCAGCGGGGGCTCAGCCAGCGGGGGCGGCTCAACCAGCGGGGCGGCTCAACCAGCGGGGGCGGCTCAACCAGCGCCGGCTCAGCCGAGGATGATGTCGAGCTCGACCCCGGCGCAGCGGGTGCGGGCGAGCTCGGCGAGCCGGCCACCGCGCACGGCGTCGCCGGTGGTGTGGCCGGCATCCGTGGACACAATCACTCGGCCGACGCCGTTGACCAGCGTGACGGGAGCGTCGAGGGCGCTGAGGCGCGGCATCAGCTGGCGTTCCACCGAGTCGATGAGCATGTCGAGTCCGGCGACGCCGACGAAGTCGCCGTCGATGTGCACGGGGGCCGCGACGGTGACCGTGTACTCGTCGCTGCAGAGGTAGTCGACGTGCGGCCCGGCCACGTGCGAGGCACCGGTCATCATCGGCACCCGATACCACTCGAAGTCGCTGTAGTCGATGAACTCCTTGTTGACCGACTGCGCGGCGAGCACCAGCTTGCCGCGGTCATCGCCCTGCCACCAGGACAGGTGGTTCCTGGCGCCGGAGAGCAGGTCGACGGCGGCGATGAAGCCGGCGCCGTAGACCCGCGCCTCGGCGAGCGCGAGCGCGGTGTGCGCGTGCGGCTCGACCAGCAGGTCGAGTTGGGCGGCGGTGAGCTGACCGGCGCTCCTGGCCTCGGCGAGCTGGCCGCCGAGGGTTTGGGCCGTCTGCTCGAGGGCGCTGATGGGGGCGCTGAAGTACTCGGACACGATCTCGGCCGCCCGGAGTGCCACGGAATGTGTCGTCGTCAACATGGCTTCGTGCTCCCGCGGTCGTCACAGCCTCGTAGCTGTGGTCGTCGGATCCTATCCAGAGAAGAGCACTCCGGGCCAGCTCAGGCCGGGCGCGACTGCATTTCGATGAGCGCGTCGATGACGGCATCCACCATCTGCTCTGTGGCCTCGACGGCGCCGGCAGCGTCGCCGCGCTCGACGGCATCGATGACGGCCAGCAGCAGGGCGCGTTGGGCACCGCGGTATTCGGCCACGGTGTCGACCAGGCGCAGCAGCGGGGATATCTCGGCCTGCAGGCGCATCTGCTCCCTGGTCAGTCTCGCCGACTGGCTGAGCGCGACCAGCTCGATCTGCACGTCGTCCAGGGTGCGCCGCCACTGCTCCAGGTCGGCCTCGTCGAGACGTTCGAAGCGGGTGCGCAGCTGCTCCACTTCGGTGGGCACCGCACGGCGGGCGGCGAGGCGCACGCAGGCGGCGGTGATCGCCGCGTAGTGGGCGCCGAGATCGCGCAGCGCCAGACGGGAGGAGTTGCGGAGCGATTCGAGCGCGTGGCTCAGCGGGTCGGCCCCCTCGGCGACGAAGCTGCCGCCGTTGCGCCCGCGCCGGGTGACGACGAGTCCGCGTGCCCGCAGGCCGAGCAGGGACTCCCGCACCGTGGCCGGGGCGACGCCGAAGGTGCGGGCGAGGTCGGACTCGGACGGCAGGCGTTCGCCGGCGCGGAGCAGGCCACCTGTGATGGCATCGGCGAGCCGCCGTTCGACGAGCTCGGCGCGGCCGGCATCCCCGATCGACTGGAACAGCGCGCCCTCGAGACGGCGCGGCGACGTCGGCCGATCTGCCTTCGGCTCTGGCACGACTCCCCCGTTCTGAACCGCCGCCCGACCTGCCCCCGCGTCAGGCGCGTGGGGCTCCCGTGTTCCGGCGGCATCCATCGGTCAATTCTCACACCGAACCGGGCACAAGTGCGCATTCGGGGCGTCGCTTCGCGCCCGGCTTGAAATATGACATCTAGTTCTATAGGTTAACACTCACCTTTGACTTCACCGCCGATCTAAGGAGTCCGCACAGTGCGCGCGTCCGCCCAGCAAGCCCCGTCAGTTTCGGATTCCCCCCGGTCCTCGGACTCCCCCCGTTCCCTCCCGGGAACGGTGACCCTCAGCCAGGTCTCGAAGCACTTCGGTGATTTCACCGCCGTCGAACAGCTCGACCTTGAGGTGCAGCCCGGCGAATTCCTCTCGATGCTCGGGCCGTCCGGCTCCGGCAAGACCACTGTGCTGCGCATGATCGCCGGATTCGAGACCGTCACCGGCGGCAGCATCCACCTGAGCGGCAGCGACGTCACCCAGGTTCCGCCGCACGCCCGCCCGGTGAACACGGTGTTCCAGGACTACGCGCTGTTCCCCCACCTGACCATCGCCGAGAACGTGGGCTACGGCCTGCGCGTGGGCGGCACCAACCGCAGCGACCGCGAGGCCCAGGTGCGTTCGTCCCTCGAGCAGGTGCGCCTCTTGGCCGTCGCCGACCGCCTGCCGCACCAGCTCTCCGGCGGGCAGCGCCAGCGGATCGCGCTGGCGCGCGCCCTCATCATGCGCCCGCAGGTGCTGCTGCTGGACGAGCCGCTCGGCGCCCTCGACAAGCAGCTGCGCGAGGAGATGCAGATCGAACTCAAGCAGATCCAGCGCGAAGTCGGCATCACCTTCATTTTCGTCACCCACGACCAGGAAGAGGCGCTCACACTGAGCGACCGCGTCGCCGTGTTCAACAACGGCCGGATCGAGCAGATCGGCAGCGCCCGCGAGGTCTACGAGTTCCCGAAGACCGAGTTCGTTGCCCGCTTCCTCGGCCTCTCCAACCTGATCCGCAGCGACCAGCCCGGCGCGAAGCTGGTCAGCGTGCGGCCGGAACGGGTGCGACTGAGCGCGGCCGACGCCGCGGCCGGCCCGAACGAGACCTCGTTCCTCGGCACCGTCGCCGAGGCCGTCTACACCGGCCCGACCACCCGGTTCCTCGTCGACACCGAGGACGGCCAGCGCCTCACCGCCGAGCGCGCCAACGACGACCACCCCAACGCGGAGCCGGCCTTCGGCCGCGGCGACCGCGTGCGCGTCGGCTGGACCAGTGATCACGCGACCCTCGTCGCCTGACCGGCATCCGGCAACGCCCCACCAGCAGCACCACAGCACCACCCGCATCACCCACCCACTCACCACAGAAGACAGAAGGAGCGTTTCCATGCGATCAAAGATGTTCAGCGGGCGACCCACCATGCTCGCCGGCGCAGCGTTCGTCGCCGCGGCGGCCCTCGCCCTCACCGGCTGCAGCACCGACGCCGCGGCCCCCGGCAGCTCCGGCGGCCTCAGCATCGACGTACCCGACGTGCCGACGCACTCCGCGATGGGCGACATGGAGAAGGAACTCAACATCGTCGCCTGGAGCGGCTTCGTCGAGCCCGCCTGGAGCGACCAGTTCACCGCAGACACCGGATGCACGGTCAACCGCCGTGTTGCGGGAACCAGCGACGAGATGGTGCAGCTGATGCGCACCGGCGACTACGACCTCGTGTCGGCATCCGGCGACGCCAGCCTTCGCCTGATCGCCGGCGGCGACGTCGCCCCGATCAACCTGGACCTCGTGCCGAACTTCGGCGACGACATCGTGCCCGGCATGAAGGGCCAGATCTACGACACCATCAACGGCAAGTCCTACGGTGTGCCGATCGGACGCGGCGCCAACATCCTGCAGTACAACAGCGAGGTCGTCACCGAGACCCCGACCAGCTGGGACGTCGCTTGGGAGGCGGACAGCCCCTACGCCGGCCAGATCATCGGCTATGACGCGCCGATCTACATCGCGGATGCCGCCGTCTACCTGATGGCGCACGAGCCGGACCTCGGCATCACCAACCCGTATGCCCTGGACCAGACCCAGCTCGACGCCGCAATCAAGCTGCTCAAGCAGCAGAACAAGATCGTCTCCGAGTACTGGGCCGACCCTGCCGCACAGATCACCTCCTTCATGGGCGGCACCACCAACCTCGGCACCTCGTGGGAGATCCTGCGCAAGCTGACCGGCGAGGACAAGTTCAAGAGCGTGCTGCCCAGCGAGGGCTCGACCGGCTGGTCTGACGCGTGGATGATCGGCGCCGAGTCCAAGAGCCCCAACTGCGCCTACGCATGGATGGATTACACCAGCTCACCCGAGGTCAACGGAGCCATCGCCATGAACTTCGGCATGGCCCCGGCCAACGCCGCGTTCTGTGAGCTCAACGATGAGGCCGCCGCGCACTGCGACTACTTCAACGCCACCGACGAGGAGTACTTCGAGAAGGTCTGGTTCTGGACGACCCCGATCGAGCAGTGCATCGACGGCCGCACGGATGCCGTCTGCACGAACTTCCAGCAGTGGACGGACGCCTGGCTCACCGTCAAGAGCTAGTCGCCCGGATGGGCGGGCCGAGCCGGCCCGCCCATCCGCCCCCACCCGTCATCGATCGAACGGACCCTCCATGAAACGCCGCGCGCACCTGGGCGCTCTGCTCGCGCTGCCGATGGCCTGGCTCATCGGCATCTACATCTTCTCGCTCGTCATGCTGCTCGTGACGGCGTTCTGGATCACGGATCCGTTCACCTCCAAGGTGAAACCGGGCTTCACGCTGCGCAACTTCGAGCAGATCATCGCGAACCCCGCCTACCTCACCACCTCGCTACGCACCCTGGGCATCGCCCTCGCGGTGACCGCGCTGGCGATCCTCATCTCCATCCCGCTCGGCATCTTCATGGCGAAGGTCGCCGGGCCCACGATGCGGGCGCTGCTGGCCGTCGCGATCACGCTGCCCCTCTGGGCCGGCTACTTGGTCAAGATCCTCGCCATGCGCATCACGTTCACCGAGGAGGGCTTCTTCAACTGGGCGATGGCGCCCTTCGGCATCAGCGGCCCCGGGTTCAGCGCCTTCACCGTCATCCTGACCCTCACCTACCTCTGGCTGCCCTACATGGCGGTGCCCGTCTACACGGCGATCCGGCAGCTGCCGCCGAACCTGTTCGACGCCTCGGCCGACCTCGGTGCCGGTGCCTGGCGCACCATCAGCACGGTCGTGCTGCCGCTGATCAAGCCCGCCATCATCGCCGGCTCGATCTTCACCTTCTCGCTCAGCCTCGGCGACTACATCGTGGCCAAGTTCGTCGGCGGCTCCACGCAGATGATCGGCAGCATCATCGCCTCCAACATCAACCTGAACCCCCCGATCGCCGCCGCGTTCGCGCTCGTGCCGATCGCCTTCGTCGTGATCTACCTCGTCAGCGTGCAGCGCACCGGCGCCCTCGAGCGGATGTGAGGCCGAAATGCTCAGACTCTCCCTCCCGGCCAAGCTCGGCCTCGGCGCCGTCGTCGCCGTCGCCCTCGCGTTCATGTACGTGCCGCTGTTCCTGGTCGTCTTCAACTCGTTCAATGCCGCGCGCATCGCCACCTGGCCGGTCGCGGATTTCTCACTCGACTGGTGGGCGAAGGCGTTCACCAGCGAGCCGATCCGGGCGGCGATCCTCAACTCGGTGATCGTCGGGCTCGGCGCCACCGCCGTCGCGCTGCTGCTCGGCACGCTGGTCGCGTTCGCGCTGCAGCGCCACACGTTCTTCGGCAAGCAGTCGGTAAACCTGCTCGTCGTGCTGCCGATCGCACTGCCCGGCGTCGTCACCGGTGTCGCCCTGAACAATACGTTCAACCAGATCCTGGAGCCGATCGGCATCCAGGTCGGCTACTTCGGCATGATCGTCGCGCACGGCACCTTCTGCATCGTCATGGTGTTCAACAACGTGCTGGCGCGCCTGCGTCGGCTGAGCCCAAACGTCGAGGAGGCCTCTCGCGACCTCGGCGCTACGCCCTGGCAGACGTTCCGGCTGGTGACGTTCCCGCAATTCCGTAGCGCGTTCGTCGCCGGCGGCATCCTCGCCTTCGCGCTCAGCTTCGACGAGGTCGTCGTGACCATCTTCACCGCGCCGCCCGGCGTGGACACGCTGCCGCTCTGGATCATGAACCAGATGGCGCGCCCGAACGAGGCATCGCTCGTGAACGTGGTCGCCACGGTCGTCATCCTGGCGTCGTTCATCCCGGTGTGGGTTTCGCAGCGGCTCTCCCGCGACCCGGCCGACCGCGACTGACGCCCTTCCTCCCGCCTGGCGCAGGGTGGATGCCGCATCACGCGGCATCCACCCTGCGCCACTTTGTGCGCCTCCGCGCCACATCAACTGGCGCAGAGGGGCACAAAGTGGCGCTGGCTGTGGCGGGGTTGCGGGAGCGGGTGGGCCAGGGATGGGGCTAGTGGCCGCGGAGCTCGGCGTCGTAGTGGGCGAGCGCCTCGGCGTCGTCGGCGAGGCGCACCGCGCGCCGAGCGATGTCGAGGGCGTCGACCGGGTCGGACTCCTGCTCGGCCAGCATCAGCTGGCGCTCGGCCTCGGCCAGGCGCGTGCGCGCGGGCGCGCCGACGACGCTGCGCCGCTCGGCGATGCAGTCGCGGGCGGCGGCAATGTGGCTGCGCGCGGCGACCAGCGCGCCGCCGAGCGCGACCCTGGCGTGCTCGAGTCGGTCCTGCTGGCCGCGGGCGGCGGATGTCGCCGCGTCCAGCCGGTCGATCGCACCGCGCAGCGCGTCGAGGTCGGCCAGCGGGTCGACGGCGACTCCCCCGGCCCGCTCGGCGCGGGCGTGCTCGGCCAGCGCCATCCCGGCCTGGTCGACGCAGAGGTTCAGGGCGATTGCGGCGGCCGGGTCGACGTGGCCGTCGCGCACCGCGCGCGCCTCGGCGATGCCCTCGCGCAGCTGGGCGGCGAGCCCCGCGGCAGCCGTCTCGGCGGCGGCGATGCGCGCGGCGGCTCCCTCGCCGGCGCTCAGCGCTCCGCTGGAGCGGGCCACCTCGTCGTGGGCGGAGCGGAGCGCGTCGGCGACGGGTTCGACCCCGCCATCCTGCATACGGAGCGCGGCCGCCTGCAGCAGGCCGGTGGCCGACACCAGCAGTTCGCTGGCGTCGTCGAGGTGCCGGTCCAACGTGAGCAGAGCCGATGGCGCGAACCGGTCGGCGAGGCCCTGCCGGAGTGCGCGGATCTCGTCGGCCCGCTCCTCGGCGGCGGCGAGCTGCGTCTGTACGACGAGCAGCTGTTGCGGCGCGTTGCGCTCGGTGCTGCGCAGTTCACGGAATCGGCTGTCCTCGCTGGCGATCGCGGCATCCGCCGAGGTGCACAGCTCGATGATCTGGGTGTTCCAGCGCCGCCGCTCGTCGACGGTGTCCGGCTCGGCGTCGTCCAGGCGCTGTTGCAGCAGGAACGCCTCGCGCAGACGGCGCCTGGCCGTGTCAATCGCGTTCCGGTAGTCGATCACGGCGACATCGCCGAACTGGGCCTGCGCGAAGCCGAGCTCGTCCTCACTCTCCTGCACCCGATTGTCTGTGCGCACGAGCAGCCCGCCGGCGCGGCGCTGCAGCTCGGCCAGGCTCGAGTCGGTGGCCGCATCACGGCGCGCTGTCGCCCGGCGCAACGCTGCGATGCCGACAACGGCGATGGCCCCGGCAATGGCGAACACCAGCAACGATGGCAGCCACCAGAGCGAGTCAGACATAGCTGCCAGCCTAGGGCGCGCGGGTGGGCGATAGCTGGCTGTCGGCTGTGCACAGGCGGGGCGTCCGGTGTTGGCCGGGCGGTGCGGCATCCCGTAGCCTCACGGCATGATCGTGCAGCTGAAACTGGTACTGGATTGCGAACCGGATGCCGCCTGGCATGCCCTGCAGAGCCCGGCCGCCCTGCGCGAGGTCGTCTCGCCGTGGCTGGACTTCGAGCCCCTCGCCCCTGAGGGCCTGCCGGCCCAGTGGCCGCAGGGCGAGCATCTGATGCGGGCGTTGGCGCTGCGCACGGTGGCTGTCGGCACGGTCGCCATCGACATCAGCCGCCCGGGCGGGCTGCCGAGAGGTGTGCGCATGCTGCGCGACACCGGCGGGCTGCGCGGCGGCCTCGGCCGGGGCCTGCGCGAGTGGGACCACCGGATGGCCGTCTCGGCGGCGCCGGGCGGCGGCACGCTCTACCGCGACCGGCTGCACTTCGGCGGGCCGCTGGCCGCCCCGAGCTGGTACCCGATCTGGCTGTTCTGGCAGTGGCGCGCGCTGCGGCTTCGGCAGCTCGCCCCGACGTGGAGCTTCGAGGCCGAGCCGATCAGATGACCGCACGCATCTGCGCCTTGATCACCTCGTAGTCGTGCCGGCTCAGTTCGATCAGCCCGCGCCGCAGCTGGAACCCCCAGTTCGACGAGGCCGAGGTGAAATCTAGCACGGGAATCAACGGTCGGATGGGTGCCGCCACGGCGAACGGGTCGTAGTCGACGCGTCGCCGCCACGGCCGGTAGGGCTCGCCGAAGGAGTTCGTCATGACGACGCCGTCCGGGTCTTGGAACACCGTGTCGTCGGCGACCCGCCCGATGGCGGTGAACTCGCGCAGCGCCGCGCCGTCTGGGCCGCTCACCTTGGGCGAATAGTAGATCAGGCCGTCGGCCTCGCGCAGCCGGGAAACGGCCTGCTTGGTGCCATGGTTCAGCTGCGCAATGCCGAGCTCGACCCCGCGCAGCACATGCTCGCGGTGCACCACCCCGAGCCAGTAACGAATCGCCATGCCTTGATTGTGGCGCATCGGTGTGACACCGCGCGGCGGCTGGCCTCATTCCCGGCCCGACTTCCCGGGGCGATCAGAGGCCGCCGGGCAAAAAGGTGGGGGTCCAGGCCGCCAACCCGAATGGCCACCCGAACCCCCGACGTGCATCTCGCGACGAACGTGTGCAGCTATATTCGCACATCTCCGCGCAGCATCTACGACGAATCGCGGTGATTATTACCCAAATGTCGAAACTTTCTCGGCTCCGGCGAAGCCTGTGAGGGGCTCCTCCCCGCGCGGGTAGACCATCGCCAGCCGCTGGGTGGGCCGGGTCGCTGCCACGTAGAGCGCCGCGGCACCGCGCGGGGACTCCTCGACGATGGCACGCGGGTCGGCGATCACGACGGCGTCGAACTCCAGCCCCTTCGCCTCACGGGCGGTGAGCACGGCTACCGGCAGGTCCAACCCGGCTGCCCCTCTGCCCACCACAGGGCGAGAGCCGGCCGGCTCGTCGTTCAGGGCCGCGCCCAGGGCGTCGGCGATCCCGTCGAGCGCCGCGGCGGGCACGATGACTGCAAGGTTGCCGCCTGCGGCATCCGCCCGCACCGAGCGGACGGCCTGCAGCACGGCCGGCGCCAGCTCGCCGTCGGCCACGACCGTGTCGATGGGCCAGTCGCCCTCGCGCACCGCGCGGGCCGGCGTGATCGGCAGACCGGCGTCGGCGGCGAAGGACTCGGCGGCCCGGGCGATCTGGGCCGGGGTGCGGTAGTTGACGCTCAACTGTTCGAGCCGCCAGCGGTCGCCGAAGCCGGCGTGCAGGGCCTCGGCCCAACTGCGCGCGCCGGCCGGCGAGCTCACCTGGGCGATGTCGCCGACGATCGTGAAGCTGCGCATCGGCGACTTGCGCACCAGCATCCGCCACTGCATCGCCGAGAGCTCCTGCGCCTCGTCGACGACGACATGGCCGTAGGTCCAGGTGCGGTCGGATGCCGCCCGCTCGGCGACACTCATCCGCTCGCCGCGTTCGGCGAAGCCGTCGGCCAGCTGCTCGGCGCTGACCATGCCCTCGACACCCATGTTGGCGATGGCGGCGCGGGCGTTCTCGATGTCGGCCTCGCGCTGGCGCTCCCGCTCCTTGTCGGCGGCGCTGCGCCGGGCCGGCATGTCGCCGAGCAGCTCGGCCGCCTCGTCCAGCAGCGCGACGTCGCTGACCGTCATCGGCACCGAGCGCTCGCGCAGCAGCAGCGCGCGCCGCTCCGGGGACCAGCGCGGGGTCAGCTCGGCCAGCCACTCCGGCCGGGCGTAGAGGTCGCCGAGCAGCTTCTCGGGGGTGAGCGGAAGCCAGGCCGTGTTGAGCAGAACGCGCACGGCGTAGCTCTCGCGCAGGTCTTCGCGCAGGGCGGCGATGTCTGAATCGTCGATGGCCGCCCCGGCCTGGGCCAGCTGGGTGGCGAGCTGGGTCGCCAACTCGGCGATGGCAGCCTTGACGAACGTGACGCGGGCCACGTTGTGCGGTTTGCCGGTGCGCTGCGCGCGGTGGATGGCGTTCTCGATGAGCGACGGCGCGACGGTGATGGTGTCGCCGTTCACCTCGATCTGCTCCGGCCCCGCCGGCACACGCTGCCGCGAGCGCACGGCCCGGGCAAGCAAGCCGGACATCTCCAGCCGGCCCTTGAGCGCGGCCGTGGCCGGTGCGTCGTCGGTGTCGGCCTCGACGCCGGGGAACAGCGCGCCGAGCGTGCGCATGACGACGCCGGTCTCGCCGAGCGATGGCAGCACGGCCTCGATGTAGTGCACGAAGGCGGCGCTCGGGCCGACGACGAGCACGCCGGCCGACTTGAGCCGCTCCCGGTTGGCGTAGATGAGGAACGCGGCGCGGTGCAGCGCGACGGCCGTCTTGCCGGTGCCGGGGCCGCCCTGCACGACGAGCGCGCCGCGCATCTCTGAGCGGATGATGCGGTCCTGCTCGCCCTGGATGGTGGCGACGATGTCGTGCATGTGGCCGGTGCGCTCCGCGGTCAGGGCGGCCAGCAGCGCACCCTCCCCCTGCAGGGTGCCGGATGCGGCGGCGAGGGCCTCGCCCGCTGCGGCATCCGTTGCGCGCAGCTCGTCGAGCAGGGCGGCGTCGAGCACCTCGTCGTCGATGCGGATCAGTTCGCGCTCGCGCATGGTGAGGTGGCGGCGGGCGCGCACACCGAGCGGGTGCGCGGCCGTCGCCTGGTAGAAGGCGCCGGCCTGCGGGGCGCGCCAGTCCAGCAGCATGGTGGACTGGTCAGCGTCGCGCAGACCGATGCGGCCGATGTAGTGGATGGCGTCCGGCGCGCCGGACTCCGGCCCACCTTCGGCCACCTGCAGCCGGCCGAAGGCGATGCGGGCATCCACCTCGTTCAGCTGGGCGAGGTTGTCCTCGTGCAGCCGGGCGAAGGAGTCCCGCTCGCTGCGGGCCTGGTGATTGCTGCCGACATTGCCCCGTTGGACGGCGACGAGGCGCCCCTCAACTTCGGCACGCAATTGGTCAAGACGGCGGTAAAACGACGCAACAACGGCGCGCTCCCGCTCGAGTTCCGATGACGGCACACGACCCCACTTTCTCCGGCCCGACAGTCTACGCCTGCCCGGCGCGGGCAGGCTGGGTGACGTGTGGTTCTCGGGCCGATGCCGTGCGCGCCGGGCGTGCCGTCATCCGCCGCCACCGCGTGCGCGCGGCCGGAGATTCGGCCGACGCGGGTCGAGTTAGTCGACGACGAGGGTGGTCTGCACCGAGGTGGGGTTGGCGAAGAGGTCGAGCACCGGGCAGTGCGCGTCGACGGCGGCGTGCAGCTCGCGGTAGCGCGCCTCGGTCTCCGGGCCGCTCACGTTCACGGTGACGCGCACCGCGGTGAAGCCGGGGCGCACCGCGTCGTCCAGACCGAAGAAGCCGTGCACGTCGAGGTCGCCCTCTGCGCTGGCCTCGATCGTGTCGAGCGCGATGCCGAGGTTCAGCGCCCACACCCGGTAGGTCACGACCTGACAGGCGATGATCGCCGAGAGCGCCACCTCGACCGGGTTGGGAGCGGCGTTGTCGCCGCCGAGGCCGGCCGGCTCGTCGACATGGAAGGTGTGCTTGCCGGTGCGGATGGTGGTGCCGACCGATCCGACGCCCGCGCCGCTGGCACTGAACACCAGCTGCGCCTTGGCCGGGTCCTGCTTCACCGTACCCACCCAGTTGGTGGCCACGGCGGTGAGTCGCTGCTGCCGGGCCTCTGCTGTGATCGGGGGCACGCCCGTTGTCTCGGGAACGGTGGTCAGAACAGCTGCGTCGGCGCTCATGGCGACTCCTTCGAATACAACGGGGGCCTGCCCTCTGCAGTGCCGCTGCAGTGACGTTAGAGTGTGGCCGTCGGATGCCGCACTCCCCCGCGTCACCCTGCGGAATGCGGCGTCATCCGCCGTCATCCCGCGCCCCGCCTGGCCCCGTCGAACACCGCCCGATTGGGCCTGCCCACGCCCTGTGTTAGAATTGTGGAACTTGTGAGTGCGTTGCTGCGCTCCTTGCGTCGTAGAACGCATTCTTTCGATGTGCCGAGCAGTGCCTGATTCCAGGAAAACTCGCGCATCATCATTTGACTCTTCATACGGCGAACGGATGTGCCCACCGGCACCTTCGCCATTTATCCCCGATCGTCGGTCGCGTGGATTGCCCTGCACAGTGCACACGCACTCCAAGGCAGCCCAGGAATCCGACCGAGATACCGGTGCGCCTGCGCGCCGCTCGCAGCGGGGTCTGCCCCGAAAGGCACCACTTTGTCTGAAAACACCTTCGCTTCACTCGGCCTCCCGGCCCCGCTCGTCGCCGTACTCGCGGCCGACGGCAAGACCGAGCCGTTCCCGATCCAGGCCGACACGCTTCCCGACACCCTCGCCGGGCGCGACGTGCTGGGCCGCGGAAAGACCGGCTCCGGCAAGACCATCGCATTCGCACTGCCCATGGTCGCCCGCCTCGGCGGCGCCCTCTCCGGCGGCAAGCGCCGCCCGGGTCGCCCGCTCGGCTTGATCCTCGCCCCGACTCGCGAGCTGGCCACCCAGATCACCGCGACCCTCTCGCCGCTGGCCGACGCCTACGGCCTGAAGACCACCACCATCTTCGGCGGCATCTCGCAGGCCCGCCAGGTTGCCGCGCTGCGCGACGGCGTCGACATCGTCGTGGCGTGCCCTGGCCGCCTCGAGGACCTGATGAAGCAGGGCTTCGTCACCCTTGACGCCGTCGAGATCACCGTGCTCGACGAGGCCGACCACATGGCCGACCTCGGCTTCCTTCCGGTCGTCACCCGCATCCTGAACAAGACCCCGAACAACGGCCAGCGCCTGCTGTTCTCCGCCACGCTCGACAACGGCGTGGACAAGCTGGTCAAGCAGTTCCTGCACAACGAGGTTCTGCACTCGGTCGACGAGGCCAACTCCCCCGTCGCTGCGATGACCCACCACGTCTTCGAGGTCTCCGACGTCGACGCCAAGAACGAGCTCATCAAGACCCTCGCCTCCGGCACCGGCCGTCGCATCCTGTTCATGCGCACCAAGCACCACGCCAAGAAGCTGGCCAAGAAGCTGACCGAGCAGGGCATCCCCTCCGTCGACCTGCACGGCAACCTGTCCCAGCCGCAGCGCGACCGCAACCTGGCCGCGTTCTCTGACGGCACTGCCCGCGTTCTCGTGGCGACGGATGTCGCGGCCCGCGGCGTGCACGTCGACAACGTGGAGCTGGTCGTGCACGTCGACCCGCCCATGGAGCACAAGGCGTACCTGCACCGCTCGGGCCGCACCGCCCGCGCCGGCAGCGAGGGCGATGTCGTCACCGTCATCATCCCCGGCCAGAAGCGCGACCTGCAGCAGCTCATGCGCAAGGCCGACATCAAGGTCGACGTGCAGAGCGTGACCCCGAACTCCCCGGCCGTGACCGCGCTGGTCGGCGAGGTCGCCGCCTACGTGAAGCCGCTGCCGGTCGACGCCTCGCGCCAGCAGCAGGGTGGCGGCGGTCGCTCGCAGGGCGCCAACGCCCAGCGCAAGCGCGCTCTGCGCGACGGCGGCGACGTCGCCGGCCGCGCAGGCTCCGGTGAGGGCCGCGCGCGTCGCGACCGCTCCGGTCGCCCGGCCGGCTCCTCGTCGTCCGACTCCTCGCGCGGCGGTTCCACCGGCCGCGGTCGCGACGGCGAATCTCGTTCCTCTCAGGGTGAGCGCTCCGGCGCCGCACGCAACAGCTCTGCGCAAGGCGGCCGTGGCCGTTCCGCACAGGGTGAGCGTTCGGCATCCGGGTCGCAGGGCGGCCGCTCCGGCGGCCTGCAGGTTGGCAGCCTCGTGCGCGGATCGGCGCAGGGCCGTGGCCCGCGCCGCGCGCAGGGCTAACCAGCCGGTCTAGCCACCAGCGCTAGTCAGCAGGGCCGACCAGCCCGTCCATCATCCCGGTGCGCATCCGGTCGCACGCGTCTTTCTGCGCGTGCACCGGCTGCCGCCACCTGCCCCGCTCCACCTCACGCTCGTGCCGATGTCGGCCGCCGAGCGAGGCGGATCAGGGGGCAACGCGCGAGCATCTTCGCGCGTACCGCTACTGCTCAGCTCATGTGAGTCCCCGGTGCCAAGGGTATGTCTCGTGCCCCGGTGACTCGCACATCTCGCATTCCACGAGCGCGCCCACATTGACTTCACAGTGTGCGGCTCGGCGCTCACACACAGCAGTACTGTCAGGCCCGGTTGCGGCGCACACACTTGGTGAATTCTCCTGGGTGGGTGTGTTTAGCCCCGGGCCTTTGGCATGCCCGGGCACGGATGCCGCCGCGTGCATCGACGCCGTTCGACTCAGTGGTATGTCACACATCAAAGCGCTACGCTCGGAGCATGACCGAGCACGCGGCCCTGTGCCTTCGCACCGAGGATTACCACACGGCCGGAGAGCCGTTTCGCATCGTCACCGACGGGCTGCCAGCCATTCCGGGCGATACCGTCGGCGCGCGGCGCATGAACGCCATCGCGAACGTGAACGGCGTCGACCGCGTCCGAGAGCTGCTCTGCAACGAGCCGCGCGGGCACGCCGACATGTACGGCGGGTTCATCACGCCCGCCGATGACGACGGCGCCGACTTCGGTGTGCTGTTCTGGCACAAGGACGGCTTCTCGACCGCCTGCGGGCACGGCACGATCGCGCTTGGAGTGTGGGCGGTGGAGACCGGCCGCGTGCCCTCCGACCCAGACGGTGACACCGAGGTGCGCATCGACGTGCCCTCCGGCCGGGTCGTGGCCCGGGTCACCCAGCGAGCCGGCGTGATCGAGTCGGTCACCTTCCGTAACGTCGCCTCGCACGTCATCGCCCGCTCCGTGCCCGTGCAGACCAGCCGCGGTGACGTGCTCGTCGACCTGAGCTTCAGCGGCGCGATCTACGCGTCGCTCGATGCCTCCACCGTCGGGCTCAGCGTCACACCCTCGTTCTACACCGAGTTGATCGCCATCGGCCGCGAGGTCAAGTGGCTGCTCAACGACTCCCCGCTCGCCCAGCACGCCGCCGACCCGCGCCTCTCCGGCGTCTATGGAACGATCCTTTTCGACGACCTCGGCGCCGCGGCATCCGGCCCCCACCAGCGCAACGTCACCGTCTTCGCCGACGGCGAGGTCGACCGCTCCCCCTGCGGTTCCGGCACCGGCGCCCGGGTCGCGCTGCTCGCCGACGACGGCACGCTCGGCGAGGGCGAGACCCTCACCCACGACTCAATCGTCGGGACCCGCTTCACCGCCGGCTACGAGCGCGTCGCGGATACCGCGGGCGAGCCGCGACGGGTGATCCCGGAGGTGACCGGCACCGCTTTCAAGACCGGTGAGCACCTGTTCACCCTGGATGAGCGCGACGCGCTCGGAACAGGGTTTGTGCTGCGATGAGTACCCTGCCCTTCTACGATGCCGAGAAGGTGTTCGAGACCGTCGACTTCGCGGCCGCCGTTGCCGCCCTCGATGCAGCGCTGCGCGGTGGCCTCGACCCGGCCGCCGCGCTCGACCGCACCTTCGCCGATGTCGACAACGGCCAGCTGCTGCTGATGCCGGCCGAGGGCGCCGGTTTCACCGGAGTGAAGCTCGCGAGCATCGCCCCGGCCAACCCGGCCCGCGGGCTGGAACGCATCCAGGCGATCTACCTGCTGATGGACACCGAGACGCTCACCCCGCTCGCGCTCCTAGACGGCACGGCGCTCACCACGCTGCGCACGCCAGCGCTGTCGGCCGTCGCCGTCGACCACCTGGCCCCGGCCGGCCCGGCCTCGCTGCTGGTCATCGGCTCCGGCCCGCAGGCCTGGGGCCACGTGCACGCGGTCGCCGCCGTGCGCGAGCTTGCCGAGGTGATCATCACCGGTCGCTCCGCCGAGAAGGCGGCGACCCTGGTCGCCACGCTCCGCGCCGAGGGCTACACCGCGCGCGTCGGCAGCCCGGCGGATGCCGCGAGCGCCGGCATCATCGTGTGCGCCACGACCGCGAGCGAGCCGGTGTTCGACGGCTCCCTCGTCTCGGGCGAGACCGTCGTTGTGGCGGTCGGCTCGCATGAGCCGTCCATGCGCGAGATCGACTCGGCGCTGATGGCCCGCAGCTTCGTCGTCATCGAGGACACCGCCTCGGCGCTCCGCGAGGCGGGCGACGTCATCATCCCCATCGAGGAGGGGTCGCTGGATGCCGGCGCGCTCGTGCCCCTCCGCGAGCTGGTCACCGGCGCGGCCCGCCCCGCCGCGGGCCAGCCGCGCGTCTTCAAGAGCACGGGCATGGGCTGGGAGGATCTCGTGGTCGCCGCCGAGGTGCACCGCCGGGCCCGGTAGGCGTTCGTTTCACACCCTCCTGGCATGCTGCTCACAACCGGTGTGAAGAACCGCTGGGCCCGCCGCGCTCGCGAGCCCGAAGGCGGCGAGTGGCCTCGGCAGCCGGCGCTACCGGGCTGGGTCGCCGCTGTCGGCCTCGGCATTGCCTGCCCACCACCCGGTGGTGTGCCCAATGTGCCTGCGCATTAGCTCGCCGGCGGCAGCGCCGTCGCCCGCGGCGAGGTGGCCGAGCAGTTCGGCGTGCTCCGCAGCCGATTCGGCGAGCTTCTCGCTGTCGACGATGGCGGCCAGGCCGAGCATCCGGGTGCGCGCGCGCAGCTCGGCGATGGTGTCGACGAGCAGGGTGTTGCCGAGCAGACGGGTGAGGTCGAGGTGGAACTCCCGGTCGGCCTCGAGGAACGCGCGCAGGTCGCCCGCGGCCGCGGCGGCCACGATCCGTGCCGCTTGCGCCTGGAAAGCGGGCACGTGCTCGAGCGGAAAGCTCGCCGCGAGCCGCTCCATCGCCGGCGGCTCCAGCAACAGGCGCACCTCGGCGAGTTCCCGCAACGCGTCCTCGCTCATCTCGGTGACCCTGAACCCCTTGTTGCGCACCGACTCGACGAAGCCGCGCCCCTCCAGATCGAGCATCGCCTCCCGTACCGGGGTCGCCGAGACGTCGAACTGGGCGGCGAGGGTCGGCACCGTCAGCAGGGTTCCCGGCGCGAGCTCGCCCGAGATGATCGCCGCAGACAGCGCCTTCTCGACGTGTGCGCGCAGGCTGATCTGCTGGCCGAGCGGCCCCATGCTCGTGCTCATCGCTTCCCCCTTCGTCTGTCGTGTTGCGCGGATCACACGAGTGCGCGCATCCACTGTTCCAGGCCGGCTGCGTCGATGGGCAGTGCGTCCGAGAGCACGTCGGAGCCGGAGTCCGTCACCAAAATATCGTCCTCGATACGCACCCCGATACCCCGCAGCTCGGGCGGAACGGTCTCATCCCAGGCGTGGAAGTAGAGCCCGGGCTCGACGGTGAGCACCATGCCCGGCGCCATCGGGGCGCCCTGGTAGGCCTCGTAGCTCGACTGCGCGCAGTCGTGCACGTCCAGGCCCAGGTGGTGGCCGATCCCGCAGACGATGTAGCGGCGGTGGTGCTGGCCCTCTGCGCTCAGCGCCTCGTCGACCGAGACCGGCAGCAGGCCCCAGTCGTGCAGGCCGCGCGCGATGACCTCGAGCGATGCGGTGTGGAAGTCGCTGAACTGCCGCCCGGGGCCGACCGCGGCCAGCCCGGCCCGGTGCGAGGCCTCGACGAGGTCGTGCACGGCGCGCTGGGCGGTGGAGAAGGTTCCGGATGCCGGCAGGGTGCGGGTCACGTCGGCGGTGTAGAACGAGCGGCCCTCCACACCCATGTCCAGCAGCAGTGCCGCGTCCGGCAGCACCGGGCCGTCACAGCGCACCCAGTGCAGGATGGGCGCGTGCGCGCCGCTGCCGACGATGGTCGAGTAGCCGGGGCCGTTGCCGACGGTGCGCGCGTGCCGGTCGAATGTGCCCTGCAGCCAGCGTTCCCCGCCGAACTGGATCGCGTTCGGGATCTCGCGGGCCACGGCGGCGAAGCCGTCGACGCTGTCATCGACGGCGCGGCGCAGTTCGGCGATCTCCCACGCGTCCTTGATCATGCGCAGCTCGGCCAGCGTGCGGCGCAGCTCGGTCGAGGCGGGAACCTCGGCGAGCTCGCGCGGCGCGGCAACCGTGTTGCCGGCGAGCAGGATGTCGGCCGCGCCGCGCAGCGCGGCGGCAAGCTGGCCGAGCGGCTTCGTCTCGATCTGGAGCGCAGCGCTCCACTCCGGCATGCCGGGCGCCGAGCCAACCCAGAGCTCCCCGTGGGCGGGGTCAGCGAAGAAGCCGGCCTCGCCCGGGTAGGCAGGCGCGGGAATGTAGAGGGTGGCATCGTGGCCGCCGGCGACGGGGTGCATCACGACGACGGCATCCTCGGCGTCGCAGCCGGTCAGCCAGAAGAAGTCACTGTCGGGGCGGAAGCCGTAATAGGTGTCGTTGGCCCGCACCGGGGCCCGCCCGGCCAGCACGACGATGGTGCGCCCGGCGCTGACCGCGCTGAGCCGGCGGCGGTGCGCGGCGGCCGCGGCGGCCACCCCGGGCACCGTCGCCGGGGTGCGGTCGGGTGTTGCCCACCCGGTGCCCATGTAGTCGATGAAGCCGGGCGACTCGGCCAGGCGCGGCAGACGGGGGTCCGGCTCGCTCGGGCGCGGCATCGAAGCCGTCGGTTGCTCGTGCTGGTGCGCGGCGGCTGGCTGGTGTGCGTCGGCTGGCGAGTGCATGAAGTGGCCTTTCTGACCGGGCAACGGGCGAGTTTCGAGGCGAGCTCGTAATGGGTGACATATTACCGACATCCGCCAGAGAGCCCTCGCACGGCCGCCGATTTCGCAGTCGAGCCGCTACGGGATTAGTCTCTGGTCATGAGCACCAATGCAGTTGCTGAAGCAGTTATCCGTCCCGTTCGCGATGTTGACGCCGAGGCCCTCGGCCGCGTACACGCGAAGTGCTGGCATCAGACCTACGACCACCTGATCAGCGAGGCGACTCTCGCCAACCTGTCGCCCCGCCGCATGGCGGAGCTCTGGACGCACTGGATGAGCCAGGGCCCAGACCACCACCTCTACGTCGCACTCGTCTCGGGTGAGATCGTCGGCTTCGTCGGCTCCGGCCCCGCCCGCGACGAAGACGCCCCGCGCGAGCGCGAGCTCTACTTTCTCTACCTGCTCGAGGAGTTCCAGGGCACCGGGCTCGGCCAGCAGCTCTTCGAGGCCGCCTGCGACGCCCGCCCCGGCTACCTGTGGGTCGCCGAGGACAACCCCCGCGCACACGGCTTCTACAAGCGCAACGGCTTCGTGCCGGACGGCGCCACCCAGCTGCAGCCTTTCCTCGGCGAGGAGATCAAAGAAGTCCGGCTCGTCCGCTAGCGGCACAGCTGTTGAGAATGCCCGCCAGCTCCACGAGCTCGCGGGCATTTTCGTGTGCGGCGGCGGCCGTATCCTTGCCTAATGCCTACGATTCCCGTCATTCTCGACGTCGACACCGGCGTCGATGACGCCCTCGCCATCCTGTTCGCCATCAAGCACCCCGACATCGAGGTGCTCGCCATCTCCTGTGTGGCCGGCAATGCCTCGCTCGACCAGGTGGTCGAGAACACCCTGAAGATCTTGGATGCCGCGGACGCCCCCGCTGTGCCCGTCGCGGCCGGCGCACAGCGCCCGCTGATCGAGCCGGCCCGCTCCGCCTCGCACGTGCACGGCGCAGACGGCCTCGGTGGCGTGCAGCTGCCCGTCTCCGCGCGCGTCGCCGAGACCGTGAGCGCCGTCGAGCTGATGCGTCGCACCATCATGGGTTCCGAGCGCCCGGTCACGCTCGTGGCCCTCGCCCCGCAGACCAACCTGGCCCTGCTGCTGCGCACCCACCCCGAGGTGGCCGCCAACCTTGAGCGCATCGTGTTCATGGGCGGCTCGGCATCCGTCGGCAACGCCACAGCCGTCGCCGAGTTCAATGTCTGGCACGACCCGGAGGCCGCGTCGATCGTGCTCGACTCCGGCGTGCCGACATTCATGTACGGCCTCGACGTGTTCAACCACGTCGCCGTCGAGCAGCCCGTCGCGGAGGCCCTGGCCGCCGGCACCGACCCGGTCGGCCGCATCGTCGGCGCGCTGCTCGGCAACCGCATCGCGGTGAGCGAGGACGACCCCGGAGAGTACACCGGCCTGATCGGCGACGCCGGCGCGGTCTGCGCGCTCGTCGAGCCGGAGTCGCTGCGGATCGAGAACCGCCCGGTGCGCATCGAGCTCGGCGGTTATGGCCGCGGCCAGACGCTCGTCGACATGCGCGAGTTCGCCGGCGAAGACGTCGTGCACGGCCTCGCCGAGGAGTGGGCGTCGATCGACATCGCCCTCGAGGTGGACGGCCCGCGCTACGCCGACCTGTTCCTGAAGACCCTCGGGCTCAAGTAGCAGCACCCTCCTCCGCGCCCGCTGGTTGAGCCTGTCGGAACCAGATTTCGACAAGCTCAATCAGCGGGAGGGTCCGGCCCCTCGCCCGTCGGCTCGAGGGCGCGCCAGCGCCGTATCGAGACCCCGTCACCCGGCCTCGATACGCTCAGCCAGCGGGAGGATCGGGCCACTCCCCCGTTGGCTCGAGGGAGCGCCAGCGACCGAAGCCAACACCCCGGAACAGGTGCCCGGCGTCCTCCCCCGCTGGTCGAGTAGGCGCGCCAGCGCCGTATCGAGACCCCGTCACCCGGCCTCGATACGCTCAACCAGCGGGAGGGTCGGGCCACTCGCCCGTTGGCTCGAGGGAGCGCCAGCGACCGAAGCCAACACCCCGCGCGCGTAAGCCCCGGGGCTTCGGCGGCTGCGCTGCTCGTTCCTCACGGCGCGGCCCCCTCAAGCCAGCGGAATCCTCCCGCGACCGGGTTTCGACAAGCTCAACCAGCGGGAGGGTCCGGCCACACGCCCGTTGGCTCGAGGGAGCGCCAGCGACCGAAGCCAACACCCCGGAACAGGTGCCCGGCGTCCTCCCCCGCTGGTCGAGTAGGCGCGCCAGCGCCGTATCGAGACCCGTTCGATACGCTCGTCCCTCGCTACCCGGCCGCCGCGTTTCCGCGGGCGTGCGCGATCGCGGCGACCAGCCGCACGCGCAACGCGTCGCCGCGCTCGGCGAAGCCGCGCTGAGCGCGCACGTACTCGGCCTTGCCCTCCGCGGTCTCGATGGCCACGGCGGGCGCGCCCCAGTCGCTCACATCGTACGGCGAGGCGGCCATATCGAGCCAGCGGATGTCGCGGGCGAGGTCGAAGGTGTCCAGCAGCAGCTCCCCCGGCACCAGCGGGCCGAGTTTCACAGCCCACTTATACAGATCCATGCCGGCGTGCAGGCAGCCGGATTGCTCCAGCTCGGGCTGGTTCTCCCGCGAGGGCCGCAGCGCGTTCAACGGCAGCGCCTCCGGCGTGAAGAAGCGGTACGCGTCGAAGTGCGTGCAGCTGATGTTGGCCGCCTCAACGACGGCATCCGTCCCGGCCTGGCCGAGCCGCAGCGGCACCTCGTGCCGGTGCTCGCCCTGTTTGTAGACCATGGCCCACTCGTGCAGGCCGAAGCAGCCGAAGCGCGCCTGCCGCTCCTTCGTTCGGCCGAGCAGTCGCTCGATGAAATCGACGGTGGCGCCGCGTGCGGCGAGGAACGCTCCAGCGTCGACCTGCAGCCCGCTGGCGTCCGCCCGGTACCAGCGCCAGTCGGCGCGCTCGTCGCCGGCGGCGCCTGCCAGCACGACTCCGGCTCCCGGGTGCCAGCGCCGCAACGCCGACGGCTTGTTCGGGTAGTAGGTGAAGAGGAAGTCCTCGACCGGGTGCGTCTCGCCCCGTTGCACCCGCTCACGCCGGGCGAGCGTCAACGCATCCGCACGCTCGGCGTGCTCGGCCTCGAGCGCGCGCCAGTCTGCGGCGGCGAGCACGACGGGAGCCGCGGTCGGCACGGCGGCCTGTGAAGCGGCGAGAGGGGCGGGAACGGGCACCGTACGAGGGTACGCGGTTCTGCTGCATGCCGAGCCCGGCCAGAGAAGCACTGGCGCGCCGCCGTCGACGCTCCTAGGCTCGAACCCGCAGTTGGCAACCCTCGCCCGACATTGAGGAGGCCTCCATGGCCGCGTTGATCTACACCAGCCTGTGCTCGCTCGACGGCTACACGGCCGACGTGCACGGCAACTTCGACTTCGCAATGCCGGATGAGGAAGTGCACCGGTTCGCGAACGACCTCGAACTCCGAATCAGCACCCACCTCTACGGCCGGCGCATGTACGAGGTGATGACCTGGTGGGAAGCGACGAACGACCTCTCCAAGATGCCGGACTTCGTGCAGGAGTACGCCACGAGGTGGCAGGCGGCAGACAAGATCGTCTACAGCCGCACGCTGACCGAGGCGGTCGGGCCGCGCACACGGATCGAGCGCCGCTTCGACGTGCCGACGATCAAGGAGTTGAAGGCGGCATCCGCCCACGACATCAGCGTGAGCGGGCCGACGCTCGCCTCGCACGCGCTGCGCGCCGGCCTCGTCGACGAGGTGAGCCTGCTCGTGTTCCCGGTGATCTTGGGCGGCGGGCTGCACATGTTCCCGGACGCCGTGCAGAGCAGCCTGGAGCTCACCGATGAGCGCCGCTTCGACAGCGGGGTCGTGTACCTCAGCTACCGGGTGCTGCGCCACTAGGCAAGCCAGTAGGCAAGGAGTCCAGCATGGCCAAGTTGATCTACCACAGCACGTGCTCGCTCGATGGGTTCACCACCGACGCGCACGGCGACATCGATTTCTCAGAGCCGGACCGCGAGGTGAGCGAGTTCGTGAACGATTCCCTGCGCCCGATCCGCACCTACCTGTTCGGCCGGCGCATGTACGAGGTGATGAGGGTCTGGGACTCGGCGGAGGCGGTCGCGGACCAGCCGGACTACATCCAGGCGTACGTCCCCATCTGGCTTTCCGCCGACAAGATCGTCTACACGCGCACCCTGGCAGAGCCGGTCGGGCCGCGCACCCAGATCGAGCGCCGCTTCGACGCGCCGACCATCCGGGAGTTGAAAGAGACATCCGCCCACGACCTGCTCGTCGGCGGTGCGACGCTCGCGTCACACGCGCTGCGGGCCGGCCTCGTCGATGAGATCCAGATGCTGGTCGCGCCGGTGCTCCTCGGCGGTGGGCTGGCCATGTTCCCGAGTGACGTCAGGCAGACGCTTGAGCTCACCGAAGAGCGCCAGTTCGACAGCGGAATCGTCGCCCTCAACTACACCGTGCGCCACTGACGGCGGCCGCGCCGGGTGTCGACTGTCGTTTAGCGCAGGGCGCCGACCGAGGCGAGGGCCTGGCGCAGCAGCACGCCGCGGCCGCCCTCCATCTCGGCGCTGACCGCGGCGGTTGACGCCTCCTCCGGTGTCATCCAGGTGAGCTCGAGGGCGTCTTGCCGCGGCTGGCAGGTGCCGGTCACCGGCACGACGAAGACGAGCGAGACGGCGTGCTGCCTGTCGTCGTGGAAGGCAGAGAGGCCGGGCATCGGGAAGTACTCGGCGACCGTGAACGGCACCGGGCTGACCGGCAGCTGCGGGAACGCCATCGGCCCGAGGTCCTTCTCCAGGTGTCGGAACAGCGCGTCGCGCACGGTCTCGCCGTACATGACCCGGCCGGAGACCAGCGTGCGGGTCATCTCGCCGACCGCGGTCGCGCGCAGCAGCACTCCGAGCTCGATCACCTGCCCGAGGCCGTCCACCCGCACCGGCACCGCCTCGACGTAGAGCAGCGGCAGCCGGCCGCGAATCTCGGCCAGCTCGATGTCGCTGAGCCAGCCGGGCGTCGTCAGATCCGCCGCGCTGGGCGGCTCGGAATCGGGGGTCCACTCCGGGTTGGGGTCGGGGGTGCGCACGCTCATGGCTCCATTGTGTCGCACCGGTGCCGGGAACGGCAGCGGCCGTCGGTGCAAAGATGGGTGCACCAGAACTCCCCGCACGTCACTGCCCAGCGAGAGGAAGAGATGCAGCCCAGCCGTCCGACCCTGCAGAGCGAGCGGCTCCTTCTCCGGCCCGTCGCCGCGAGCGACACCGACGCCATGCAGAGCTATCGCGGGCGTGAGGATGTCGTGCGCTACCTCACGCACAAGCCGCTCAGCCCGGCGGGCATGCGGGCCCGGAACGCTCGCTCCATCGAGCTCTGGGGCGCGTACCCGGCCGAGCTGTTCAACCTGAATTTCGTTGTCGAACTGCTCGGGCCGGATGCCGACGGTGACGCCATCGGCGACCTGCGGGTCTGGAACCTGTTGTTGGACGGCAGCGGCCCGGCCAGTGAGAAGCCGTCCATCTTCTGGATCGGCTACGCCTTCCACCCCGACATGCAGGGCAAGGGGTACGCCCGTGAGGCGGCGGCGCGCGTCATCCGCTGGCTGTTCGCGGAGCACGCCGCCAGCGAGGTACGGGCGATCGCCTTCGCCCCGAACACGCCGTCGATCGCCCTGCTCGAGAAGCTGGGCTTCCAGGTCTTCCGTACGCTCGACGCCGACCCAGACAACAACACGCCGGCCGCCGTGCACCTGCGCATCGACGCAAGCCGGTGGGCGGCGCGAGCCGCTGAACCCGCCAACACCCCGATGAGAACCGAATCAGAGGAATCATGACCGCACTCCCCCTCGACCCTGCCGCCGTCCTCTGGTCGGCGAGCGAGCACGACCGGGCCGACCGGCCGCTGCTGGTGCTGCTGCACGGCTACGGGTCCAACGAGGCCGACCTGTTCGACCTTGCCCCGTACCTGCCGCTCTCCCCCGTCATCGCCTCGCTGCGCGCGCCGATCCCGATGGGGCCAGGGCACGCCTGGTTCGAGCTGGGTGCACAGCCCGGCGTTCCCGACCCGCAGGCGGTGACGGATGCCGCCCGCGGCGTGCTCGATTGGCTCGACGCGCTCACGGTGCAGCCGACATCCATCGGCCTGCTCGGCTTCTCGCAGGGCGGCGCGATGACGCTGCAGCTGCTGCGGCTGGCTCCCGGCCGCTTCGACCACGCCGTGATCCTGGCCGGCTTCCTGGCCGGCGGCCAGCAGGCCGGGGACACCGAGCTCGGCGCCCGCAAACCGCCGGTGTTCTGGGGCCGCGGCACGGCGGATGCCGTGATCTCGGCGACGGCCATCGACCGCACCCAGGCCTGGCTGCCCGACCACGCGACCCTCACCGAGCGCATCTACGAGGGCCTCGGCCACTCCGTGTCGCAGGCCGAGCTGGCCGACGCCGTCGCATTCCTGAACGAGCAGCACGCCTAGGCCCTGGGGGGGGATTTCGACAGGCTCAATCAGCGGGCGCAACCCGCTGGTTAAGCACGCTCCCGCCGGTTGAGCACGCTCCCGCTGGTTGAGCTTGTCGAAACCCCCGAGCCCCGGAGCTTCGGCGGTTCAGCAAACGGCACCCCGTCGGCTGAGGGAGGAACGACCGAAGCCCTGCCGCACCGACATCAGGTCGGGCAACAGGGCTTCGGTCGCGTGCGCCTCCCGGCATCGGGGAGGCAGCGGTCGTGCTCTACTTCGTGTGCTTCTTCGAGGAGTCCTTCTTTGCGGCTTCCTTCGCCAGGGCCTCTTTGCCGGCCTGCGCGTTCTTCACACGGATCTGCTCCTCGCGCACCTCGTGCTGGGTGGCGCGCTCGACGACGAGCCACTGCGGCTTGGTCTCGAGCAGGTGCTTGATCTCGGCGGTGGTCAGCGGCTCGGTCATCTCGGCACGGTTCAGTCCGGAGATGGACACGCCGAGTCGGGCGGCCACGACGGGGCGCGGGTGCGGGCCATTGGCGCGCAGCTCAACGAGCCAGGCGGGCGGGTCGGCCAGGATGCCGTCCAGCTGCTCGCGGCTGATCGGTTCTGCGGTGAAGGAGTCGGGCGCCGCGCTGAGCAGGATGCCCAGTTTCTTGGCGGCCGTCTCGGCCTTCATCATCTGGGGCTTCTTGGTCTTGGGCTTGGGCTGCTGACGCGTGTCTTCACGGTAAACGGGTGCCTCGGCGTTGTCGACAACGGGGTCGATTGGATTGCTCTCTACGGTACTCACCGATCAAGCGTATAGCCTGAACCTGTGGGTTCGGCATCCGTGCCCCAGCGTCAGAAAGTACACCGTGACACTCAAGCTCGGCTTTGTTGAAGGGGTCACCCCCACCAAGTGGATCGGCATCTGGAAGGACCGATTCGCCGATGTCGGCATCGTGGCATTCGGTGTGTCAGAGGGCGATCAGCTCGCCCCGCTGACCGCGGAGCCCGACGCGGATGCCGCGGCCGATGTGCTGCTGGTGCGCCTGCCGCTGAACACGCCCGCCGGGCTGGAGCTCAGCGTCATCCCGCTGTATGAAGAGGTCGCGGTCGTCGTCGTTCCCAAGGACCACGCCATCGCCAAGCTCGACGAGCTCACCCTGGCCGAGGTGGCCGAACTGGCCGGCCCGAGCACCACCGGCTACGCGCCGGGCGACCCCGACTTCGGCATCGCCATGGAACTCGTCGCGGCCGGCGTCGGCGTCGCGATCGTGCCGCACAGCATCGCCCGGCTGCACGGCCGCAAAGACCTCGTCGCCAAGCCGGTGACGGATGCCGCGCCGACACGCATCGCGATCGCCTGGCCCACAGAGCAGACCACAGAAGACGTCGAGGAGTTCGTCGGCATCGTGCGCGGCCGCACTGCGCAGAGCTCGCGCGGGATCGCGCCGGAGACGAACGCCAACGGCAAGGTGCTGAGCCGTGCCGACAAGGCGAAGGCGGCGGCGCGTGCGCTGCGCGAGGCCAACGGCAAGCAGAAGAAGCCGGGCGAGGGCAAGAAGAAGGTCGCCGGCAACGGCCACCGGCCGAACCCGAACCCCGGCCGCCCGCACTCGAACAAGAAGAAGGGCAAGCGTCGATGAGCCGGAAACGGCCATTCCTCTTCCTCTCCGCCCGGCCGGAGGTCGACGCCGTCGGCCCGGAGTACCAGGCCATGTTGACCGCCACCGGGCTCGACGCCGGTGAGCTGCACCACCACCGGCTCGACCTGGAGCCGCTGCCCCCGTTGCCGCTCGAGGGCTACTCCGGCGTGATCGTCGGCGGCAGCCCGTTCAACGTGACGACCCAACCGGCAGCGAAGTCGGCCACCCAGCGCCGGGTCGAGAGCGACCTCTCGCTGCTGGCCGATTGGGCCGTCGACACCGGCCTCCCCGCGCTGTTCACCTGTTACGGCATCGGCCTGCTCACCGAGCGCCAGGGCGGCGTCGTCGGCACCGAGTTCGGCGAGGAGGCCGGCCCGGTCACCGTCACGCTCACCGCGGAGGGCCTGGACGACCCGCTGTTGGCCGGGCTCCCCGCGAGCTTCACCGCTCTCACCGGCCACAAGGAGGCGACCAGCGTGCTGCCGGAGTCGGCCACCCTGCTCGCCACGAGCGGCGCCTGTCCCGTGCAGATCTACCGCGTCGGCAGCTCCGTCTACGCCACCCAGTTCCACCCGGAGGTGCTGCCGCAGGACTTCGTCGCCCGCGCCCACGTTTACAAGGAGCACGGCTACTTCCCCTCGCACGAGCTCGAGGAGGTCGTGGCGCGGCTGGCGGCATCCGACGTCACCGTGCCCCAGCTGATCATGCGCCACTTCGTGCAGCGCTTCGCCCGCTGATCGTCGCCGAGCGCCTGTCGCGGCCCGCTGTCACGCGGCGTCACGCGCCGTAGGCAACCGCAACAGCAGGTGCAGCACTGGCCCGTCGCGGCTAGCGTCGAGGGATCGCGGCGTACCCAAGTGGTCCAAGGGAACGGTCTCATAGCCCGTCATTCGCAGGTTCGAATCCTGCCGTCGCGTCGATGCGGGTGTTGGCTTCGGTCGCAAGCTCCCTCGAGCCAACGGGACGGGCGGGCCGCCCAGCGGGCATGCCGTACGCTCGCGAGGTGACCTCCTCTGCCTCCCGCCGCTCTCGCCGCCGCGTCAACCCCTGGCTGCGCCTGGTCGTTCCGATCGCATTGGTGGTCGCCGCGACCGTCGCGATCTGGGGCCCGAAGATCGGCTGGTTCGACTTCGGCGGCACCGGCCCGGGCGCCCTCGACTCGACGTCGGATGTCGGTGCGGAGCCCGGCGCAGAGCCGGCAGTGCCCGCCGCGCCCACGGCAACAGACGCGGCGCCGGCCCGCCCGGCCGAGGCCGTTCCGGTCACCGTCGATTACGTGCACGACGGCGACACCCTCTTCGTCTACCCGGAGGCCCCGAGCGCCGAGCGCATCAAGGTGCGCCTGCTCGGCATCGACACCCCCGAGGTCGGCGACAACGCCGAATGCTTCGGCGCGGAGGCCACCGACGCGCTGCGCGCCCTGCTGCCGGAGGGTACGACCGCGTGGGCCCAGAGCGACGTGAACCCGCAGGACAAGTACGGCCGCAGCCTGCTGCTGATGTGGACGGACGACGGCCGCTTCGTGAACAACGAGCTGCTGCGAAGCGGCGCGGCCACCGTGCTGCAGATCGACCCGAACCGGGCGCACACCGAGCTGTTCCGGGCGAGCGAGGAGAGCGCGCGGGCGGCCGGCGCCGGCCTCTGGAGCGCCTGCTGACACGGGCCGCCGCCGCATCCGCTGCGTAAAAGGGGAGCAGGCAGGGCCCGTCTGGGGCGATACTTGATGTCGCCGCACAGCGCGGCGACCCCGCCGTTTGGAAGGACCCCGCCCGTGTCTGAGACTCCCCCGGCCGGCCCCGCTCCCACGGCAGCGTCGACCTCGGCGCCCGCCGTGCCCCGGCGTGCCTGGCTTGCCCTCATCGTGCTCATGCTCGGCATGTTCATGGCCCTGCTCGACACCACGATCGTCAATGTGGCGCTGCCCACCATCCGCACCAGCCTCGACGCCTCCGAGGCGACGTTGTCGTGGATCATCTCCGGCTACGCGCTTGCTTTCGGCCTCGCGCTCATCCCGGCTGGCCGCATCGGCGACCGGATCGGCCACAAGTGGGTGTTCTTCACCGGCCTCGCCCTGTTCACCGTGGCCAGCCTCTTCTGCGGGCTCGCCACGAACGACCTGCAACTCGTCGTCGCTCGCGTCGTGCAGGGTTTCGCCGGCGGTATTTTCGTGCCGGCCGTCACAGCGACGATCCAACTACTGTTCCCGCTGAAGAGCCGCGGCAAGGCGTTCGCCATCATGGGCGCCGTCATCGGCGTCTCCACGGCGATTGGCCCGATCCTCGGTGGCTTGATCATCGAGGCCTTCGGCGAGGAGAACGGCTGGCGGCTGGTCTTCTGGGTGAATCTGCCCATCGGTGTGATCGCGTTGATCGCCGCGGCGATCTTGTTGCCGGCACACGAAAGCTCGCTGGTGCGCACGGGAACAGACCTGTTCGGCCTGATGCTGCTCACCGCCGGGCTGGTCTCGCTGCTCGTGCCGCTGATCGAGGGGCAGGATGAGGGCTGGCCGCTCTGGACCTTCGTCACGCTCGGCGCCGGCGTGCTCTTCATCGTGTTGTTCGCATTCTGGGAGGTGCGGTTCGCGAGGGCGGGGAAGAGCCCGCTGGTGCCACCGCGCCTGTTCAGCCACCCCGCGTTCACCGGTGGCACCATTCTCGCCCTGGTCTACTTCGCGTCGTTCACCGGCATCTTCTTCATCATCTCGCTGCTCTGGCAGGCAGGGCTGGGGCACACCGCGCTGGAGTCCGGCATCGTCTCGCTGCCCTTCGCCGTCGGCAGCATCCTCGGCGCCGCGTTCAGCGACCGGCTGTCCCGGCTGCTCGGCCGCACCGTGCTCGTGATGGGCACCGGCCTGGTCAGCATCGGCCTGGTCTGGGTGTGGCTGATCCTGCTCGTGACCCCGGCCAGCGATCTGACGAATTGGCTGTTGCTGCCCCCGCTGTTCATCGCCGGTGCCGGAAACGGCCTGTTCATCGCCCCCAATGCGCAGTTCATCGTCGCCACGGTCGACCGTTCAGAGGCGGGCTCGGCCAGTGGCGTCATCAGCGTCATGCAGCGGGTGGGCAGCGCGATCGGCATCGCCGTCGTCGGCAGTGTGCTGTTCGGCACCCTCACCGTCACGGGGCACACCCCGACGGCGGTCGCGGATGCCTTCGCCACCAGCGCCACGTATGCGCTCGCGGTCAGCGCGGGCCTCAGCATCGTCGCGTTCCTGCTGGTCTTCGCCCTGCCGAAGCGGGTCGCCGCCACGCACTAGGGGGCGGGCTCGCGCGGTTCCCCGTCGTCGGGCTGCGGCGACGCGTCGGGATGCGGTCCCGCCCGGTGCGGCGGGTCATGGACGCCGAACTCGTCGATGCCGCTCCCACCGTCGGCAGGGTCCGGCCCGTCGATGGCGGCGTCCTCGAGGCTCTCGCCCGCCTGCGCCAGCTGTTCGACCTCCACCAGGATGTCGATGGCGGCCGTCGACGGCTCGGGGTCTGGCAGGCTCTCCGCCGTCGTGATCAGCGCGACCTCGGGAGGCAGGGGGTCGCCGGGGCGGGCGGGCACACGTTTGCGCAGCGGCCACGTCCAGAACGCGGGCCCGGCAGTCGCCACGTCTTCGGCGGCCTCCTCCGGGTCCAGGCCATAGAAGTCGCCGATGTTGTCGACGAACTGCGCCCGCCGCGCCAGCGTGTACGCGCGGCGCTCCCGGCTGAAGGCGAGCACGGTGGACCAGCAAATGAGCAGCATGACCACACTGAACGGCAGCGCGATGATGATCGCCGCCGTCTGCAGTGCCTTGAGCCCACCGGTGAGCAGCAGGGCGATCGCCAGCAGCGCGGTGATGATGGTGAAGAAGATGCGCACCCAGCGCTTCGGGTGGAGCTGTCCGCCGGTCGCGAGCATGCCCATCACGAGGGCGCCCGAGTCTGCTGAGGTGATGAAGAACAAGCCGATCAGCAGGATGACGCCATACGTGAGCACCTGGCCGCCGGGCACCTGGGCGAGCATCGAGAACAGCGCGCCCTCCACGTCGACAGCACCATTGGCGCCGACCAGCGTGCCCGGGTTGGCCAGTTCCATGGCGATGGCCGTCCCGCCGAGCACGCTGAACCAGAGGATGCCGATGAGTGTCGGCACCAGAATCACCCCGGTGACGAACTGCCGCACCGTGCGCCCCCGCGAGACGCGGGCGATGAAGATGCCGACGAACGGCGCCCAGGAGATCCACCAGCCCCAATAGAACGATGTCCAGCTGGCCTGCCACGCTTCGCCGGCATCCCCGGTGAACGCGTTGACGTTGAAGGAGAGGCTCACGAAATTCTGGATGTACCCGCCGATCGACTGCACGAACTCGCGCAGCAGGAAGGTGGTCGGGCCGCTCACCAGCAGGTAGATCACGAGCAGAGCGGCGAGCACGAGGTTGGTGTTGGACAACCACTTCATGCCCTTCCCCACACCGGAGAGTACCGAGAACAGCACGAAGCAGGAGATGACGAGGATGATCACGACCTGCATGAGCTCGTTCGGCCGGCCGAACCCGGCGGCGTCGAGCCCTGCACTGATCTGCAGCACACCGAGACCGAGCGACGTGGCGACGCCGAACAGGGTGCCGACCAGCGCGATCACGTCGACGGCGTTTCCCCAGCCGCCACGCACCCGCTTGCCGAGCAGCGGTTCGAGCGCCCAGCGGATGGAGATGGGGCGGTTGCGGCGGTGGATCGCATAGGCGAGGGCCAAGCCGACGACGACGTAGATCGCCCACGCGTGCACACCCCAGTGCAGGTAGGTCTGGGTGAGCGCCAGCTGGGCTAGCTCGGGCGGCGTGCCCTCGACGCCGGGGCGGGGGGTGGCGAAGTGACTGAGCGGCTCGCTCACCCCGTAGAAGACCAGGCCGATGCCCATGCCCGCGGCGAAGAGCAGCGAGAACCACGACATCAGTGAGAACTCCGGCTCCTCGTCGTCCTTGCCGAGCTTGATGTCGCCGAAGCGGCTGAAGCCGAGGAACAGGCAGAAGGCCACGAAGAACGCGGCGATCAAAACGTAGTACCAGTTGAAGGCGTTGACGATGGTGCTCTGGATGGTGCCGAACAGGGCTTCCGCGGCCCGTGGGGCCAGCAGGGCGAAGCCCACGAAGAGCGCCACGATCACTGCGGCGGGCCAGAAAACCCATCGTTTCACACTTGGCGTTTTGGACTTCTCCGCAATTGCCATAGCTCTGAGGCTACTCACTTGAGGCTCGACTTCCCAGCCCTATCGCCGCCCGGCGCGCGCTGCATGTGTGCGCGCATCCGTGAGGAGCACTCGCCCGAACCGGGGTACAGCGGGCACTAGTCTGGTGCAGTGAAACGTGCAATGCGCCACAGATTGACACTCCTCGGAACCGCAGCCGCGCTCCTCGCGCTCGGCGCCGGCGTGGCCGTTCAGGTGTCCGATGCCCTCGGCCTGCGGGCTCATCCCGCGGTGGGGATCCCGGTGGAAGAGCTCACGGCGGCGCCAGCCGCATCCGCTGTGCTGCCGCCCGATTTCACGGACATCGACGCCCCCGATGACCTGCGAACGAGCACCGCGCTCGACGCGTTGCGGGAGGCCGCGGCCGGTGCCGGAGGCACGAGGGGGACGGCGACGCTTTCCGTGCGCTACGACGCACTCGACCCGGAGAGCGAGCAGAGCTACACACTCTCTGTCACGGAGCAGGCGATCACCGTCACCGCGCCCAGCCGCGCCGGCGCCGTGCTCGGTGTCTATGATTTGGCTGCCGCGGTGCGCGCCGGCCGCTCCATCACCGAGAACCTCGGCCGCACCGTCGACTCCGCGCTGCCGTTTCGCATGGTCGACCTCGGCGCCGTCGGCGTGAAAGCGGATGCCGCGGCCTACGCGACGGGCACCGACTACTCTCACAACTCCAACGCCTTCAAAGACGTGATGCTCGCCGAGGCGCCCTACATCGATGCCGAGGAGATGGCGCGGGCGACGAGCGAGTTCCACGACTACGTGAGGCACTCCCTCGCCCTCGGCTACAACGCGATCGCCGTGCCCGGCTTCATCGAGTACGTCACCTTCAACGGTGTGGGCGATGGCATGGCCGTCTATCCGGCTGGGGATCCGCACCGGGAGCGCGCACTCGCGATGCAGCAGGCTTTCGGCCCGCTCTTCGAGTACGCGCAGGAGCTGGGCATGAAGGTGTACATGCGCACCGACATGCTCGCGCTGAGCGATCCGCTGGCACAGCACTTCGAGCGGAACTTCGGCGGCCTCGCGACCGAAGATCCGACGTTCTGGGATGTCTACAGGGCCGGGCTCGACGAGCTCTATGCCGCCCTGCCCGCCGTCGACGGTGTGGTCGTGCGCATCGGCGAGGCCGGCCGGGTCTACGACCTGCCGGGGTGGGACTACTACTCCGATCTGGCCGTGACGTCGGTCGACGCGGTACGAGCCATGCTCACCACCTTCAGCGCGCAGGCCGAGTCGGCCGGGCGCGAGGTGATCTTCCGCTCCTGGAGTGTTGGCGTCGGCGCGGTCGGCGACATGCACACGAATCCCGACTCCTACGCCCAAGTGCTGGACGGCATCGACTCGCCCGCCCTCGTCGTCTCGACGAAGTACTCACTCGGCGACTTCTACAGCTACCTGCCACTAAACACCACCCTGGAGACCGGCAGCCAGCGGCGCATCGTCGAGTTTCAGAGCCGGCGCGAGTTCGAGGCTTTCGGCGCGCTGCCGAACGATCTCGGCTCGCTTTACCAAAGCGCGCTCACCCACTTCATCGCCGCCAATCCGAACGTCGAGGGGATCTGGACCTGGACTCAGGATGGCGGACCGTGGCGTGCCGGACCCATGACGTTGGAGCTGAAGGCCGGCTTCTGGCAGCTCTACGAGCTCAACACCGAGCTCGCGGTGCGGCTGGCCCGTGACCCGCAACTCGATCCGGCGACGATCACGGCCGATTGGATCCACGAGTGGTTCTCCGATGACCCCGCCACCGTGCAGACCCTGGCGATGGCCATGTCCCAGTCCCGGGACGCAGTGACCGCCGGCCTCTACATCGGCCCATTCGCCGAGCAACGGGTCGAGGCGCTCGGGCTCGAGCCTCCGCCCATGATGTGGATCTTCGAGTGGGACATCCTCACCGGCGACAGCTCCGTGCTCTCCGTTATCTACGAGGTGAGCCGAGCGGAGCTCGAGACCGCCATTGCCGGCGGCGGCGACGCTGTGCGCACCGCCGTTGCCATGCGCGATGCCGTCGCGGCATCCGACCCGACGATGTGGAAGGACCCGGCGCTGCACGCGCAGTTCGTCGACACCCTCGACTATCAGGTGAATCTGTTCGAGACGCTCGGTTCCTACCGCACCATGGTGTTGCGGCACAGCCAATGGCTTGACACCGGCTCCGCTGAGGCGCGGGAGCAGTGGGCGGCCGCCCGCACGGCGTTCGACGGCTTCGCGGCCGCACACGAGGCCCGCTACGGCAACTCGATCGAGCTGCCCGCCTTCAACCTCACGGCGGCGCGAATCGGCGAGACCAGAGCGGCCCTCGACCTGCCGATGGCGTGGCTGGCCCGGCTGGCCGGCGCCCTTCTCGTGCTCTGGCTCGCGCTCGGCATGCTGGCCCGCTGGCCACGCTTTGCGACGTGGCCGGGTGCCGCGGCTGCCCGGGCACTGTGGCTCGCCGGAACACGTCCGTGGCGCGCGGCGGATGCCGTCGCCGGTCTCAGCGCCGCCTCGCGGGTTCTGCTCGTCGCCGTGCCTGCGGCCCTGCTGCTGCTCAGCCGCGGCATCTACACTTGGTTCCTGGCGCCGTCACACGTGTTGTTCACCACGGTCGCCTGGCTGCTGTTCGCTGCGGTCATCGCGCTCGCGCTGCGTCGGCGCCCGGCATGGCCGATCATTGCGGCGGCCGGAGGGGCACTGCTGCTGCGCACGATGCTGCTGTTGGCCGTGCTCGCCGTGCGCGGGCCCGGCTACTACTGGTTGGGGTTCTGGACCGACCCGCTCGCGCGGACGGCCTACATCACGCTCGGTTTCGCCCTGTTCCTCTGGGTGCTCATCGCCGCCGCGTGGGCGCTCGGCGGCCAGATCGGCGCGCGTCGGGCGACGGGAACGGTGATTGCCGCTTGCGGCTTCGTGCTCGCCGCCCTGGGCGGCTTCCTCGGTGCGATCGGGCTGGAGCAGGCGCTCACCGCCTGGAACGACGAGATGTCGCTGCTGCCGTGGGGGCTCTCCCGCATACTCGGTCTGACGGTGTACCTCGAGATTCCGCTGGCGACACCGTGGTACGCCGCTGCGGCCGGCGGTGTACTGCTCCTGCTCGGGCTCCTGCTGGCGCTCCCCTGGCGTCGCGGCTCGCGGCGCCAGGATACGCCGGAGCAGGCCCCTCCGGTGATCGCGGCGTAGCCCCCGCCGCCAGCGCTGCCCAACAGCATGCCGTGCCATTGGGCGGAATCGAGAGTGCGTACGCCCCGGCGCTCGGCGAGCCTGATGGGGTCGCCCCTCGCCAGAGACGGGCGCACCGACTGCGGCGGCAATGGCGCGCAGTTCTCGGCCTACAAGGAAGTGGTAACCCATGGTTCTCGGCAATTTTCCCAATCAGTTCTTCTGGGGCGTGGCCACGGCAGGTCACCAGAGCGAGGGCGACAACCGGAACAGCGACACCTGGTTCCTCGAGAACGTGACGCCGACCGTGTTCGCGGAGCCGTCCGGGCCCGCCTGCGACGGCTACGAACGGTGGAGCGAAGACCTCGACCTCGTTGCCGGCATGGGGCTGAGCGCCTACCGCTTCTCGGTGGAGTGGGCCAGGATCGAGCCGGCCGAGGGCGAGTTCGACGAGGAGGCGCTGGCCCACTACGAGGCCATCGTCGACGGGTGCATCGCGCGCGGGCTGGCCCCGCTCATCACCTTCAGCCACTTCACCCAGCCGCACTGGTTCGCGAAGCGCAGCGCGTGGATGGACGACGAGGCCCCCGCATTGTTCGCGCGGTTCTGCGGCGTCGTGATGGACCGTTTCGGCGACCGGATCGCCGCGGCCGTCACCTTCAACGAGCCGAACTTGCCCCAGATGCTGGCCTGGGCGGGGCTGCCCGATTTCGTCGCCGACCTGACCAGGGCCACGCTCGACGCGGCATCCGCGGCCGCGGGCGTCGCGAAGTACCGCTCGGGCAATGTGATGGTCGCCGAGGACTTCGACGCCATGCAGGTCGGGATGACGGCCGCGCACACCGCAGCCAAGGCCGCGATCAAGCAGCGTCGCCCCGAACTGCCGGTTGGCCTCTCGATCGCGATCTCCGACGACTGCGCGGCGGAAGGCGGCGAGGCCACCCGCGATGCCAAGCGTGCCGACGTGTACGACCACTGGCTGCGCCTGGCCCGCACGGACGACTTCATCGGCGTGCAGAATTACGAGCGCCTCTGGTTCGGGCCAGACGGCCAATTGGCACCGGCCGCGGGTGCGGTACTGAACGAGATGGGCTCGGCCGTAGACCCGGCGTCGCTCGGCGGCGCCGCCCGCTATGCACACGACGTCAGCGGCGTGCCTGTTCTCGTCACAGAGCACGGCGCGAGCACCGGCGACGACTCGGTGCGTGCCGCATTCATCGAGCCGTCGCTGGCGGGCCTGCTGGAGGCGATCGAGGACGGCGTTCCCGTGCTCGGCTACTGCCACTGGACCCTGATGGACAACTTCGAGTGGGTCTTCGGCTACGGCCACCAGCTCGGCCTGTACTCCGTGGACCGCACCACCTTCGAGCGCACGGCCAAGCCGAGCGCCGGCGTCTACGGCGCGATCGTCGCGGCCCAGCGCTCCGCGGTGTCGGCCGGCGTCTGAGCGAGCCCAGACTGTGACGATGACGCCTCCGGCACCCGCGCTGCCCCTCTCCGAGATCAGGATGCGCGACCCGTTCATCATCGAGACGGAGCCGGGCACCTTCGTGCTCTTCGGCACCACCGACGAGAACGTGTGGGGTGGCCCGGCCACCGGATTCGACTGCTACACCAGCACCGATCTGGAGCGCTGGCAGGGCCCTGTCGCGGCGTTCAGGCCGCCTGCCGGCTTCTGGTCGGACACCCAGTACTGGGCGCCGGAGGTGTTCCGCCTGGACGGGCGCTTCTACCTCTTCGCCACGTTCGCCTCGTCAGAGACCCGCGTGCGCGGCGTGGCCGTGCTGGTGTCGGAGCAGGCGACTGGCCCCTACCTCCCCTGGAGTGACGGGCCGGTCACCCCGCAGGAGTTCCCCTGCCTCGACGGCACCCTCTTCATCGACGACGCGGCCGAGCCCTGGCTCGTCTTCAGCCGCGGGGCGGAGGGCGGGCCGGCCGGCGCAGCGGGGATCGCGGACGGCGAGATGTACGCGCAGCGGATGTCCGCGGACCTCCGCGAGTCGCTCGGCTCCCCCGAGCTGTTGTTCCGCGCATCGGCCGCGGCGTGGAGCAGGCCGCTCACCTTCCCGGAGGGGGTCGAGCCGCCCGCCCAGCTCCGGCTGGCGAAAGACCCGCTCTTCACCGATGGGCCGTTCCTGCTCCGCTCGCCGGCCGGACGGCTGCAGATGCTCTGGTCCAGCTTCGGCGAGCAGGGATATGCGATGGGTGTGGCGACGTCGGAGTCCGGCACGGTGCTCGGGCCGTGGTCCCAGGAGCCGGAGCCGCTCTGGCCGGTGAACGGCGGGCACGGGATGATCCTCACCCCGAGCGCTGGGGGAAGCCGCCTGGTCTTCCACTCGCCGAATGACAGCCCGGCCGAGCGCGTCACACTGGTGCCGGTTGCCTTCTCCGCGGACGACCTGCGGCTGGCCGACTGCGGCTGACGCGCCGGGCGGACTCCGCCGTCGATGCGGGTGCTGGGCCGGGAGCCCTGGGTTTCCTAGCCGCCCAGCACCCCATCGAGGAAGTCGAGCGCCTCGGTCACGAGGGGTTCCATGTCCACGCCGATCCAGACGTGGTTCGCGCCCGGAACGGCGTGGAAGGTGACGGGAGCGCCCGCGGCGCGCATGCGCTCGTGCAGGAGCACGCTCTGCCCGATGGGCACGAGTCCGTCGGCATCACCGTGCACCAGGAGGAAGGGCGGGGCGGAGGCCGTGACGTGGTTCACGGGAGAGAAGTCCAGCTCGGCCGCCGCCCGGTCTGCCACTCCCGCGAGCACGACGTCGATCGGTTCCTCGCCGTGCCAGGCACCCTCGGCATCGGCGTGGGGGTCGGCATCCGGGAGGGCCGCCTCGGCGAAGGCGGGCATGGTCGCCACGTCGCTGACGCCGTACCAGTCAACGACGGCCGACACGGCGCTGTCGCCGTCGGCAACACCGACCGAGCCCTCCAGATCCGGCCGGCCAGACACCAGACCGACGAGGGCGGCGAGATGCCCACCGGCCGATTCCCCCCAAACGGCGAACCGTGTCGGGTCGATGCCGAGCTCCCCCGCAAAATGCCGGAGGTAGCGCACGGCGGCCTTGGCGTCGTGCAGCTGGGCCGGGAACGACGCCTCCCTGGCATGCCGATAGTCGATCGTCGCGACGGCATAGCCGCGCGCGATGAGCCCGTCGAACACGATCCCCTCCGGCCAGATGTCGGGGAAGTAGCGCCGGTCGCCACTCAGCCAGGCCCCGCCGTGGATCCAGATGACGCAGGGAACCGGGCCGGGGCGATCCGTCGGAACGTACAGGTCAAGGCCCAACTCGCGATACCCCTCCAGCAGCGCGTAGCTCAAGCCGAGATGGGCGCTCGTTCCGGCGGGCACCGGCGAACGGCCGGCGGAGACCGGCGGGCGGAACGACGGGAAGACGTAGCCGGTGTCGGGAATGGTGATGATGCTCATGCGTCGTCCTCTTCGATTCGGTGGGTGGCGAAGGTGCTGATCGTGCCGCCGCGTTCTGCGGCCGAGAAACCGATGACGCGGCCGGTGAATCCACCGGCGACCTCGGTGGAGACGTACCGACCGTCCAGGCTCGCCAGCTCGGCGAAGACGCCGGCCCGCACCACGCCGAGGCGCAGGATGTCTGGGCCGCTGCGCACACCGATACCCGCCGGGGCGTCGTCGGCCCGGATGGCGAGGATGACGCCCTCCGCGGGCCGCTCCGCCTGCCCGAGCGGGATGTCGAGGCCGCCGATGCGGGCTGAGGCACGGATGCAGCCGGCGTCCGTCTCAACCCGCACCAGGTGGGCCGCGTCGAGTCGCAGCACGAGGGCGGCGTCGCCGGCGGTGATGGTGAGCTCGGCCTGCCAGCGGGTGTCGCGGGTGCGCACGCCGAGGAACCCGTCGGGCGCCTCGCGGAGCGGCGGCACCGTCACTCCGCCGCCCACGCCCCGCGTGAGGAACGCCCCGGCCGGGCCGCCGGGCGATATCCAGCGCGGGTCCGGCTCCGCGGCCTCGAATAGATCGACGAAGTCCGTGACGCCGGGCGGGACCAGATAGCGCGACTCGTCGACGACGGGCCAGTCCTCGGCCCAGTCGATGCTGGCCAGGAACGTCTCCCGACCGTTCACGTGGAAGCCCGGGGTCATGCCGCGCGGGCGCACACCGAGGTAGACCATCGCCCAGTCCCCGTTCGGCAGCTCGACGAGGTCGGCGTGGCCGGTGTTCTGTACGGGGTGATCGGTGCTGCGGTGGGAAAGGATCGGATTGGCCGGGTTCGACTCGAACGGCCCGTCGATGGAACGCGAGCGGGCGATCGACACGGCGTGGCCGCGCTCTGTGCCGCCCTCGGCGATGAGCAGGTACCACCAGTCGCCGCGCCGGTAGAGGTGCGGCCCCTCTGCGTGCGCCAGCCCGGTGCCGGCCCAGAGCGGCCTCGGCTCGGAGAGCAGAGCTCCGGATGCCGGGTCCAGCCGCGCCTGCACGATCTCGCTGCCCTGTGGCGAGTACCGCGTCCAGCTCAGGTGGCAGGCGCCGTTTTCATCCCAGGCGAGGTCGGGGTCGATGCCGACCGTGCCCGTTGTGAACACCGGTTCGGACCACGGGCCGCGCGGATCGCTGGCCGTGACGATCAGGTGCCCCTCGGCAACGCGGTCGATCTGGGTGGTGATCATCCAGAAGAGGCCGTCGTGGAAGCGCAGGGTCGGTGCGAAGATGCCGCCGGATTCCGCGGTCAGCGGCAGCTGGGACGGCCGGTCGAGCACATTGCCGATCTGGGTCCAGTTCAGCAGGTCGGTGCTGTGGAAGATCGGCACGCCGGGGAAGTACTCAAAGCTCGAGGTGACGAGGTAGTAGTCGTCTCCGACGCGGCAGATCGAGGGGTCGGGGTGGAAGCCGGGCAGGATCGGCAGGCTCACCGTGCCTGCCGTTCGAGTTCGCGTGCCGCGTTGACGCGGGCGATGGCATCCGCCACCCGTTGCCCAACCGCACCCTGCAAGAAGAAGGAGACGTCGCCGAGGCTCGTGTCGGTGCGCCACTTCGTGCCCCGGTGGAAGGCCCGCGCCCGCCCGGCATCGACCGATTCGATGGCGTCGATGATGGCGGCGAATGCGTGCTCGTCATCGATGATCGTCGCCAGCGCGGTATCGGCGCCGAGCTCCCGCTCCACCGGTTCCGGTGCGGGGCCATCGCCGGTCAGCCGCCACTCGTGGCGCCCAGAGCCGACCTCGAACGGCGACAGCGAGCCGGGCAGCAGCACCTCGGCACGCGTGTTCGGTGGAACGATCGCGGTCACGATGAGTCCGGTCGGTGTGCGCTCCCAGCCGGATGCCGCCCGCCCGTAGGGGGTCTCGTGCTCGGTGCGGGCGTGCTGCAACTGGGCGACCGGCCGCGGCGCGATGCGCATCCGACGGTAGCCGGGCTCGACAGGCGAGAGCCCGCCGAGCTCGCGGTGCATCCAGTCGGCGACGGAGCCCAGTGAGTAGTGGTTGAAGCTGGTCATCTGGCCCGGGTTGATCGAGCCGTCCTCGAGCATGCTGTCCCAACGTTCCCAGACCGTCGTCGCCCCCATATTCACCTGGTAGAGCCAGGAGGGGCACCGCGTCTGGAACATGAGCCGAGCGGCAGCGTCGTGGTGCCCGGTGCTGCTCAGCGCGTCGGTGATCAGCGGCGTGCCCAGGAAGCCGGTGCTGATCAGGTAGCCGGAGGAGCGCACGAGTTCGGCGAGGCGATCGCCGAACTGCTGCCGTTGCGCGTCGTCCCTGGCCAGGCCGAACACGATCGCCAGGCCGTATGGTGTCGCGGAGTCTGAGACGAGCCGACCGGCGTCCGTCGCATACTCCCGCAGGAAGGCCGTGCGAACCCGGTCGGCGAGCGCCCGGTAGCGGGTGGCGTCCGCGGTGCGCCCGAGCACGGCTGCGGCCCTGGCCAGGATGTCGGAACTGCGCCAGAGATAGGCGGTCGCGACGATGTCCGGGTCGGCCTTCGCCTTCGCCGGGCTCTCTGGTGGGGCGTCCGGGTCGAGCCAGTCGCCGAATTGGAAGCCTCCCTCCCAGAGGTGGCGCTCGCCGGCGAGGGCCGCGATGGTGTCCACCCACGACGACATGCTCTGGTACTGCTCGGCGAGCACGCCGGCGTCGCCGAACCTCTCATAGAGCGCCCACGGCACGACGGTCGCCGCGTCGCCCCATCCGGCGGCGGCCGAGACCGCGGGGTCGTAGGAGGGCACGAAGAAGGGAACGACGCCGTGGGAGGCGCGCTGCTCGAGGGCGAGGTCCTCCAGCCAGGATGCGAGCATCGAGCGGCAGTCGTAGAGGTAACTGGCGGTCGGGCCGAAGACGCCGATGTCGCCCGTCCAGCCGAGGCGCTCGTTGCGTTGCGGGCAGTCAGTGGGTATGGAGAGGAAGTTGCCGCGCATGCCCCAGACCACATTCTCGTGGAAGCGGTCGAGGGTGGCATCGGAGCTCTCGAACCAGCCGGTGCGCTCCATGTCGGTGTGCAGCACGACGGCCACGACGTCGGCCGGGTCGAAGTCGCCTGGCCAGCCGCTCACCTCCGCGTAGCGGAATCCGTGAAAGGTGAACTCGGGCTGCCAGGTCTGTGCGCCCGTGCCGTCGAAGGTGAGGGAATCGGTGGCGCGCGCCTCACGCAGTGGGCGTGTGCCCAGTTCGCCGTTCTCCAGCACCTCGGCGTGCCGCAGCGTGAGCACGCCGCCGGCGGGGCCGTCGACCCGCACCCGCAGCACACCGACGAGGTTCTGGCCGAAGTCGAGGATCGTGGCGCCGCTCGGAGAGGTAATGACCCGCTGCACGGGGAGCTCCTCGATCGCGCGAACCGGCGGCTGGGTGCTCATCCGCGGCACGATCGTCTGGCCGTCCACGCGCACCGGGTTCCAGCCGAGTTCTGATTCGGATGCGGCCGATCGCCGGGAGTCGACGTGCTCTCCCCCGTAGATTCCGCTGACGCGGGTCGGCCCGTCCAGGCTGGCCTGCCAGGACTCGTCGGTGATGACGGCCTCGCTCTCGCCGTCGACGTAGTCGATGACCAGCTGCGCGGCGAACGCCGGCTGCTCGCCGTAGAAGGCCGTCGGCGGCCCGAACAGCCGCAGCCGCTCCGCGTACCAGCCGGCGGCCACCCGCACGCTCAGGGTGTTTTCGCCGGCCCGCAGGAGCGCGGTGACGTCGGTGGTCTCGTGGGTCAAGCGCTTGTCGTAGCTGGTCCAGCCGGGCTTCAGCACGTGGTCGTCCACGTCCACGCCGTTCACGGCCGCCTGGTAGACGCCGTGGCCCACCGCGTAGAGGGTGGCCCTGGCGATCGGGCCGCGCACGGTGACCGTGCGGCGGGCGAGAAACGGGGTGGCCGGCTCCGCGGCATCCGCCGCCCCGATCATCCGGGCGCGCCATTCGTCGACGCCGAGCTGCCCGCCGACGAGGGTGCGCGCTGCGCTCCACGGCGTCGTGGCGTCGTCGCTGCCGGTGACGCGCACCCGTACGGTGACCGCCTCGCGCGGGCGGATCGGGTCGAACGGCCAGTCGACGAGATGCGACTCCGAGCCGGAGAGCGTGAGCACGCTGACGTCCTCGCCGCGCGTCAGCTCCAGCTCGACGCTCTGCTGCGCCCACTCTCCGACGGCCGTCTGCACCGTCCACGAGAGGCGCGGGCGCTCGGCGCCCACGAAATCGCTGCCCGGGCTGCGATCGGCGTGCAGCGTGTCGATGGTGGTTGAGCTGGTGGGTGTCACGAATTCTCCTCGGCGGTGCGGGTTCAGACGTAGTGGCAGGCGGCCTGCGAGACCGGTGTCAGGCGCAGGGCTGGTCGTTCGGTGCGGCACAGCTCTGTCGCCATCGGGCAGCGCGCGGCAAACGGGCATCCGGTGTGCGAGGCCGAGGCGGCGGAGGATCCACTGACGAGCCGCGACTCCCGCAGCCGCCGGCGTTCGGCCTGCTCGATCGGGTTGGGCACGGGCGATGCGGCCAGCAGGGCCTGGGTGAATGGGTGCTGCGGTTGCCCCATCACGGCGGTCGTCTGGCCTTCCTCCATGACCTGCCCGCGGTAGAGCACGATGACGCGCTGTGCCAGCATGCGCACCACGGCCATGTCGTGGGCGATGAACAGGTAGCTGAGCCCGAGGTCATCCCGCAGATCGGCCAGCAGGTTGAGCACCTGGGCCTGGGTGGAGAGGTCGAGTGCGCTCACCGGCTCATCGCAGACCACGAGGCTGGGCCGGGTGATGAGCGCGCGGGCCACCGCGATGCGCTGGCGTTGGCCGCCGGAGAATTGCCGCGGCATCCGGTTGACGGCGTCGCGCGGAAGACCGACCTGCTCGAGCATCTCCTCTGCCCGCGCACGCGCCTCGTCCCGTCGTACCCCGCTCACCAGCAGCGGCTCGGAGAGCGAGTCACCGATCGACAGCCGTGGATTGAGCGAGGAGTACGGGTCTTGGAAGACCGCGCGCAGGCGGCTCGAGAGAACCCGTCGCCCCCTCGGCTTCAGCCCGTTGATCTGCTCGCCCTCGAAGCGGATGGTGCCGGAGGTGACCGGCTGCAGGCCGAGAATGGCCTTGCCGATGGTCGTCTTGCCCGAACCGGACTCACCGACCAGCCCGAGGGTCTCGCCGGGTGCGATCGAGAAGCTCACACCGTCCACCGCGGGGGCACCGCTCGGCCGACGGCTCGGACGGCCATAGCGGATTACGAGGTTCTCGACCTCGAGGACCGGGCGTTCTGCGGCATCCGTCGGTGACGTCTGCGGGGTGAGGAGGGTCATGCGTCGACCTGCGCTGTCGTCGGGGCGGGCTGTGCCGCCGGAGGTGCTTCGGAGGAGGGGCGCAGGAAGAGGTCCTCTGCGCGGATGCAGCGGGTGAGCCCTTGGCCCGTCGGCCGCCCGGTGAGCGGGACCGGCACGGAGCAGGCGGTCGTGGCGAAGTCGCACCGTTGCGCGAAGCGACACGAGGTGGGCCAGTCGCGCGGCTGCGGAACCTGCCCGGGAATCGACACGAGGCGCCCCGAGTTGTCGGCATGTTCGCGTGCATGCGGATCGGCGCCGAGCAGGGCCTGGGTGTATGGGTGCGCCGGGGCCAACAGCACGGATTCCACCGGCCCGGACTCGACGATCTGACCGGCGTACATCACGGCGACCTCGTCGCAGATGTCGGCGACGACGCCGAGGTCATGGGTGACCATCACCATGGTCATTCCCTCATCCGCGATGATCTGGCGCAGCAGGGAGAGGATCTCCGCCTGAACCGTGACGTCGAGCGAGGTGGTCGGCTCATCGGCGATGAGCAGCTGGGGCCGGCCGGCCAACGCCAGGGCGATGGCGACGCGCTGCGCCATCCCGCCCGAGATCTCGTGCGGGTACGAACGCAGAACCCGCGGCGCATCGACGATCCCGACCTGTTCGAGCAGCTCGGTGGCCACCGTTTTCGCCGCACGGGCAGAGACGCCGCGGAGGCGTTGCACCGCGCCTTGCAGCTGGGTGGCGATCGAGAACATCGGGTCGAGCGCCCGCATGGGTTCCTGCGCGATGAACGCGATCTCCCGTCCACGCACGCGGAACAGCTCGGCCTCGCTGAGGGCCGCGATGTCCGTGCCCTTCCACCAGATCGATCCGGATGTCGTCGACACGGCATCCGGCAGCAGGCCGATGAGCGAGAGCGACGTGAGGGTCTTGCCGCAGCCGGACTCCCCGACGAGCCCGAGCACCCGCCCGCTGCCGACCGCGAAGGAGACGTCGCTGACGAGGGTGGTCCCGTCATCCAGCCCGATGTGCAGGGACTGCACGACGAGGGCGGAATCGCTCGCGGGCGGCACGGCGACGGGGCGTGACACCGTGCCGTTGGCTGCTGCACGCCTCCGCGCCCGGGGGCGTGCCGGAGCCTTCTCGCGGGGCCCGGAGAGGGCGTCGCCGATCGAGTTCGCGGCGAGCACCGTGAGAATGAGCACGACGCCGGTCGGCACCATCAGCCACGGCGCGTCGTAGATGTGCGTGGAGGCATTCTGGATCATCCCGCCCCAGCTGGGGGCGGGAACGGGCGGGCCGAAGCCGATGAAGGCGAGCCCGGTCTGGATGGCGAGGCCGATGGAGAAGACCAGGGCGAACTGCACCATGATCGTCGTGGTCAGCCCCGGCAGCACGTGACGGACGCTCACCCGCGGCGTGGTGAGCCCGTCGACGAAGGCCGCATCGACATAGAGCTGGGATTGCAGCGACTTGGCCTGGCCGAGCAGCACACGGTACATGCCGGTGGCAATCAGCACGCCGAGGATGATCATGATGAGCGGCAGGTTCGTGCCGACGATTCCCACAACCGTCAGCATCACGATGATGACCGGGATCGACATCGCGATCTCGGTCACCCGGTTGATCAGCGTCTCGGTGCGCCCGCCGCGCGCGGCGGCCCACAACGCGAGCGGGATGGCCACGGAGAGGGCCACGACCGCGGCGAGCGCCGAGGTCGAGATCGCGTCGGCGCCCGCCGTGAAGATGCGGGTGAGCATGTCGCGACCGAGGTCGTCGGTGCCGAGCCAGTGCGCGGCACTCGGGCCGGCCAGCGGTGCACTGCCGGTCTGGTCGTTCGGCCCGTAGGGCGCCCAGAGCGAAGCCGTGAACGAGGCGATGACGACGAGCAGGAGCCAACTGATTCCGAAGATCGCCCCCGGCTTCGCCAGGGACTGTCGGATGGCGCGCCAGCGCGAGGGGCGCGCCGTGCGCGGTGGTGCGGTGGCGATGGCGACGGTCGAGTCGGGGTGACGGGTCATGAGGTCCTCAGCTTGGGGTCGAGGAATCGGTTGGAGAGCTCCAGGAGGAGGTTGACGATGACGACGACGATGGTCGTGGTCACGACGATTCCGAGCACGAGCGGCCCGTCGTTGGACGCCGCGGCGCCCTGGATGGACTGGCCGAGGCCCGGCATCGCGAAGATCTGCTCGATGATGACCGAGCCGCCGAACAGGGCGATGAACTGCAGGCCGATCCCCGCCACGATCGGCAGGCTGGCGTAGCGCAGGGCGTGCACGTACCGGATGCGCCATTCGGGCATCGCGGTCGCCCGCAGCGTGCGAACGTGGTCCTGCGTCAGTGCATCCAGCATCGATGCCCTGGTCTGGCGGGCGATGAAGGCCGCGCCGCCCAGAGCGAGGGTGGCAACGGGGAGGACCAGTGACTGCGCCCACAGCGCCGGGTCGTCCTCGAGTGGGACGAAGCCGGTGGCTGGGAGCCATCCCGTCTGCACCGAGAACAGGAAGACGAAGACGATGCCGATCCAGAACCCGGGGATGGCTGCTCCGAGGGCCGAGAATGCGTTGACGGCCTTCTCGACCAGTCCGCCGCGCACCGCGGCGATGACCCCGAGGGCGACGCCGAGAATGGCGCTCACCGCGGTGCCGAGGAGGGCGATGCTGAAGGTCACGGGCAGGCGTGCGGTGATGTCGGCGTTGATGTCGCGCCCGTCGATCAGGCTCACGCCGAAGTTGCCGCGCACGGCCTCGCCGAGCCAGGCCAGGTATTGCAGGGCGAGCGGATCGTTCCACCCGATCGAGGCGTTGTAGGCCGCGATCTCGTCCTCGCTCGCCCCGATGCCGAGCACGATCGTTCCCGGGCTGCCGGGCATGAGTCGGACGAGCAGGAACGCGACGACGGAGACAACGAGGATCGTCAGCATGCCGAAGAGAAGGCGTTGTGTGATGAAGCGGGCCATGGCGCCTCCAGGGCGTGGTCGTGGGTTGGTGCGAGGGGTGGCGGCTGTTGCCGGCCGCCACCCCCGTCGAACTACTTGGCTGTTTCCACCGGGGTGAACGAGGAGAGCAGCGGGATGCTGTCGGTTCCGGCGAAGGTCACCGGGTTCAGCTTCGTCGGGTTGTAGCCGATGTTCAGCAGTGGCTCGTAGAGCGGGTAGAGCCAGCCGGACTCGACCAGGCGCGCGTTGAGCGCCTGCAGCGCCTCGTCACGGCCGTCGTCGGTCTGGGCGCCGGCGAGTGCCCCCGTTGCCGCGCGCAGCTGCTCGTCGTCGCCGCCCTGCGTGTTGGCGAATCCGAAGAGCACTCCGTACATCAGGCCGACGGTGTTCGACCAGTCCAGCGGGATGTATCCCATGGCCGTGGTCTTGACCGCGTCGAAGGCCTCCTGCGTGGATGCCGCCGGGCGCACGTTCATCACGATGCCGGCCTCGGCCAGATCCTTCTGAATGAGTTCGAGGTCCGCCTGGCTGTCGGGGCTGGAGAGCATCTCGAAGGAGAACCCGTTGGGGTAGCCTGCCTCGGCCAGGAGCGCCTTCGCCTTCGGCACATCGCGCTGCCAGGCCGCGTCGACCTCTTCCGACCACCCGGCGGAGGCGGACGGCAGGGCGTTGCGCTGCGGGGTGTCACCGACGTGCAGCAGCTCGACGAGGCGGTCGCGGTCGATGGAGAGCTGTATGGCCTGACGCACGCGCTCATCGGCCATCTCGGGAACGGAGGTGCCGGTCTTGTCGAACTGGATCAGCGAGACGGTGGTTCCACCGATCTGGGAGACGCCCATCTTCTTGGACTCCAGCAGCTCCACCGTCGAGGACTTCATGACGCCGGCATCCACCTGACCGGAGATCAGGGCATTCGCCCGTGCCTGCGGGTCGTTGATCGGGCGGAACACCACGGTGTCGAAGGGGTAGTCTGCTGCCTCGGTGCTGGCGTCGTTGCGCACGAACGTGTAGGTGCTGGCCTTCACCGTCTTCGCGGTGTCGAGCACGTAGGGTCCGGACCCGATGGGCGCCTTCTTCAGCAGCGTTGCATCGTCGATCGCGGTCTGACCGACGATCATTCCCGCCACGTTGGCCAGCGACTGCACGACGGCGAACTGGGGTGCGGCAAAGGTGATGACGACCGTCGAGGCATCCGGGGCCTCGACGGAGAGCATCTCGGCGTCGCCGCCCGGCGCGAAGCCGCTGTAGGCCACGAGCGCGGGATCGGAGCGGCGTTCGAGGTTCGCCAGGACGAGGGCGGCGCTGAGCTTGCTGCCGTCGCTGAAGGTCACACCGTCCGCCAACGTCAGCGTCAGAACGGTGCCATCCTCATTGAACTCCCATTCGGATGCCAGGCCGGCGCCGACCGTGCCATCCGGCTGGAGGCTGAGCAGCGAGTTGTACGCGGCAGACATCATCTGTCGCTGACCGGCCGAGTAGGCGAGCGGATCGAAGCCGCTCGGCGCCATGTCTGCCTCTTGTGCGATCGTCAGCGTGCTGGAGCTGGCGGCAGTGCCGGCCCCACCCGCTGCGCTGCACCCGGCGAGGGCAACGACGAGTGTTCCCGTGACGGCGACAGCCGCCGCCCGTCGCACCCAGTCGAAAGTTGATTTGTTCACGTTCGGCCTCCATCTACGCTGATTGATTGCACTGACTGCTTGTTGGTGTGCTTCTAATGCCTGCATTGGCATTGGTGCTGTGAGACGTTTCAGCGGGCGCCGGAGCGCCATCGCTCGGCCTACTGTGCGTCGAACCCCGACCCCGAATCCAAGACAATTCCATTGATTGGACATATCGGGCCGGTTCAGTCAGGATCAGCGACATGGACATGCCCGCCGAAGTGCAGCCACCCGGCCCTGCCCCCGCCCGCGGCAAACGCCCGCCCCGCGGTGAGCCCGTGATCGATCGAACCCTCTCGCTGCTGAACTGTTTCAGCGATGGCCGGCGCGAGCTCAGCCTCGGCGAGCTCTCGGCGCTCTCCGGCATCCCGCTCTCCTCGACGCTCAGGCTGGCCCAGGGCCTGCTCAAGTGGGGCGCCCTCGAACGGCTGCCGAGCGGCGAGTTCGTGGTCGGCGTCCGACTCTGGGAGGTGGCCTCACTCGCGCCGCGCGGGCACGGCGTGCGCGAGATTGCGCTGCCCTTCCTGGAGGACCTCTACGAGGTGAGCCGCCACCATGTGCTGTTGGCTGTGCTGGACGGGCGGGAGGCGATCCTGATCGAGCGGCTCTCCTCGCGACGCGCGCCAGCAGTGGCCTACCGACTGGGCGGCCGGCTGCCGCTGCGGAGCACCGCGGTCGGCCGCGTGCTGCTGGCCGCTCAGCCGGCGCCCTCGCGCGAGGAGACCCTCGCCCTCCCGCTCGACCAGGACTTCCGGGTCGAGGATCTCGGCTCCATCGAGTCGCTGCGCCTCGAGTTGAAGGACGTCGCCCGCCTCGGCTACTCCGTCGTGCGGCGCACCCAGCCCTCGCACACCATCTCATTGGCGGCGCCGGTGTTCGGCGCCAATCGCGCGGTGGCCGCGGCGGTGTCGATCCTGGCCCCGGACGGGGCGTTCACCCCGGAGGTGGCGCTGCCCGCGCTGCGTGCGACGGCTCGGTCGATCTCCCGCGCGCTCGGCTACCACCCGCCCGGCATCGACGGCATCCGCTCGCAGCCGGACCGCGAGGGCCGCTGAGCCCACCCCCGCCTTCCAATCAGTGGAAGTGCGCTGCCGAGTGCGAGCCCGGCTCGGGAACAATGAAGGCTGCTGCCCTCTCTGCTGGGGGCGCACACACGACTCAATGAGGAGACACCGATGGCATCCACCCTGCTCGAGCCCGGCGCACACGTCCCGATCGCGAACGCGCTCCCCGGGGCGCAGCTGCCGTACGTCATGGCCGCAGGGCACGGCGAGCGGTTCCTGCTCAACGGGCAGCTGCTCACGGTGATCGCTCGCCCCGTCGACACCGGCGACCTGTTCGGTGCCGCCTACCTCTCCGGCGGGCGCGGGGCAGAGCTGCCCGCGACCACGGATGCCGCGGAGCACCGCACCGTCATCGTCTTCGACGGCCTCGTGCAGGTCTGGCTCGGCTCCGAGACGAGCGTGCTCTCCCCCGGCGACGAGGTCGTCATCCCGGCCGGCACGCCCTTCGCCTACCGGATGCTCGCCGGCGAGAACCGGCTGCTGCTCTGGTCCTCGCCCGGGCACTCGCTCGAGCTGCTCAGCCGCCTCGGCACTCCGACGGCCTCGCACGTGCGCCCGGCCAGGGCCGAGCGGCTCGTCTCGCTCGACGAGTTCCGCGCCGTCGGCGAGGAGTTCGGCGTCGACGTCACCGCGGCGCCGCTCTTCGACGCAGCCCGCCAGCCGGCAGCCGGCTCCCGCCACGCCGGCCTGCCGCGCGAGGAGGAGGCGTTCTTCCTGAGTGCCGGCGAGGGCGAGCGCTACCTCGGCGCCGACGAGATGCACAGCTACATGTCCCGCGGGGCGAACACCGGCGGGCGCTACTTCGCGGTGGAGTCCAGCGGTGCCCGCTCCGGCTACATCCCGCTGCACTTCCACCGGGAGCACACCGAGAACTTCATCTGCCTCGACGGCCGCGTGCGCCTGCACGTGAACGGGCGGGAGGTGCTGCTCAGCAAGGGCGACTTCGTGCACGCGCCGGCGGGCACGATCCACTCCTACGCCTACGAAACCGCCTACGCGCGGATGGTCGGCGTGCTCGCCCCCTCGATCTTCGAGCCGTTCTTCGAGTACGTCTTCAGCCCCACCGAGGAGTCGATCTACACGGAGGGCGGCGTGCCCGGCTTCATCGGCCCCGGCTTCGGCCGCGCCCAGGCCGAGCTCGACCTGGTCGTCGTCGGGCCGCCGCCGGAGCGAGTCGCCGGGCTCGACATCTAGGCCCCTGCCGGCTCCGGGCCGGCCGACAGCGACGAACGCCGCTGCGGAATCCGCAGCGGCGTTCGTCGTTGGTCACAAAGCGGCGGCCGCGACGGAGTAGCTGTGGGTGCCTGCGCCGACCCCGCTCACGCGCGAGCCGTCCGGCAGCCGGATCTCGGCGGTGACGCCGGCGGGGATCGTCGCGGTGAGCCGGAACGAGCCGCCCTCGATCTGCCACTCGGCGCCCACGGTACCGCGCCGGGTCTGCACGCTCGCCGCGGCCGCGCTCAGGCCGCCGCCCGGCTGTGGGGCGATGACGACGGCGCCGTACGCCTCCGCGCCCGGCTCAGGGCTCTCGGCCAGGCGGATGCCGGCGACGTGCGTGTAGAGGAAAGAGGCGACGGCCCCCTTGCTGTAGTGATTGAGGGAACCGCGCACCCCGCTCGGGGTCACGCCGTCCCACCACTCCCACATCGTGGTGGCCCCCTGGTCGATCATGCCGAGCCAGGACGGGATGTCGCGGGCGAAGAGCAGCTCGTAGGCGAGATCGAGGTGGCCGGCATCCGCCAGGGTGGGCAGCAGCAGGCCGGTCGCGAGGAATCCGGTGCCGAGCCGGGTGCCGTTCTGGCGGATCAGGGCGGCCAGCCGGTCAGCGACGGGCTGCCGGCGATCCTCTGGCACGAGGCCGAAGGCGAGCGCGCGCACATAGTGGCCCTGCGCCTCCTCGCTGAGGGTGTTGTCCGCGGCCAGGTACTCGGCGCACCAGGCCGCGCGCACGTTCGCGGCAAGCTCTCCGTAGCGCTCGGCGCTGGCCGGCCGGCCGACGGCGGCCTCCGCCAGTGCGAGGGTCTTGGCCGATCGATGCAGGAACGCGGTCGCGACGATGCCGTGGTCGACGGTGGGGTCCGGCGCCGGCGGGGTGTCTGGCTCCAGCCACTCGCCGAAGTGGAAGCCGGTGTCCCAGAGGTAGCGCTCGTGCGGCTGCTCGAGTGGCCGTGCTGCGGCCCGCTCCGGATGCCGGCCGGCGGCGGCCGAGCGGGCGGCGTAGTCGACCCAGGCCCGCATCGACGGCAGCGCGCACGCGAGTGCGGCCCGGTCGCCGTAGGCGCGCCACATCGACCACGGCACGAGCACCGCGGCATCCCCCCACCCGGCCGAGCCGGCGGCCATGTCCTCGAAGGCGCTGCCGGACGGCCCGTTGCCGGCCGGATTGGGCACCACAGTCGGCACCCGGCCGTCGGCCCACTGGTCGGCGGCCAGGTCACTCGACCAGCTCTCGCTGAACGCTGCGACGTCGTAGAGCAGGGCGGCGGTGTCGGCGAAGACCTGCCAGTCGCCGGTGAACCCGGAGCGCTCCCGCTGCGGGCAGTCGGTCGGCACCGCGCAGGCGTTGCCGCGGAAGCTCCAGTCGACGACGTCGTGCAGGGCGTTCAGCAGCGGGTCGCTGGCGGCGAACGATCCCGTGCGCGCCAGCTCGCTGTGCACGACGACGGCCAGGATGTCGTCGGCGCCGATCGGTCCGGCGGCCCCCTCGATCTGCACGTAGCGGAATCCGTGGGTCGTGTGCCGGGGCTCGAAGGTGTCACCGGCCCGGCCGGCCGAAATGACCTCGTCGACCTGACCGGCCGGCAGCACCGCGCGGGTGGCGAAGTCGAAGGCCTGGATGTTCTCCACGAGCAGCAGGCCGGCGTCGTCCAGGGCCTCGCCGTGGCGGAGCACCGTGCGGGTGCCGGCCGGGCCGAGCTCGTGCAGGCGCACCCAGCCGTTGATGTTCTGCCCGAAGTCGACGACGGTGATGCCCTCGCCCGGCGTGCTGATCCGTGCCGGGCGCAGCTCCTGGATGCGGCGCACCGCCGGGGCCCCGGCCGGGACGAGCCGGGTGCGGTCGGCGCAGAGCGGGTCGGTCGAGAGCACCGCGCTGTGCGGCTGGCCCTGTGCCGCCAGCCCCTCCAGGCGCAGGTCGACGGCCTGCCCGTCCATCAGGTCGGCGCGGGTGATGTGGCTCGGGCGGGACTCCCAGTCGTCGCCGGTCACCAGCAGCGGTCGGGCGGCGCCAGCGCTCGGCTCCAGCAGCACCGCGGCGAGGAACGCCGTGGCGGTTCCGAAGCCGTCCGCGCGCCGCACGAAGCCGTGCCGGCCGCGGAACCAGCCGTCGGAGAGCAGCGCGCTGATGGTGTTCTCACCGGGCTGCAGCAGCGCCGTGATCTCCCAGCGCTGCACCTGGAGCCGGCTGCGGTAAGAACTGAAGCCGGGCGAGAGCTCCTCGTCGCCGACGCGGACGCCATTGACGAAGAGCTCGTAGATGCCGTGCGCGGTCGCGTAGACCACGGCTTCGGCGCCGGTCTCGGCGCCCTCTGCCCGGTGTGTGGCAGCGCCGTCCCAGTGGAAACGGCCCGCCAGCTCGTGGGCCGGCCGTTGCCCGGCCGGGTGCGGCACGGGCTCGTACGGCGAGATCCACTGCGCGGATGCCAGGGCGGCGGTCAGGGCATCCGCGCTGCTCACCGTGCTCATGCCTCATCCGCGGTGGTCGTGTTCGTGGTGGTCGTGTTCATGGTGGTGGCGGCGCCGCCGAGGTTCTCGCGGAAGAAGCGCTCGATGACCGCGAACGAGGCCGAAGCCGGCCAGGCCCGGCCGCCCGTGCTGCGCAGCTCGGCGGTGGCCGAGGGGTCGGCCTCGAGCCGGCCGGAGTCCAGACGGGGGCCGGGTGCCACCTCGTCGAGGCCGGCCGGGTTGAGGAAGCCGTGGCCGAAGCCGTCGATCAGGTACAGGGTGGCGTCGCGCCCGCCAGCGGCGAGCGCCTCGTAGAGCGCGATGCTCTGGCTGGCTGGCACCAGGTCGTCTGCGGCGCCGTGCATGATGAGGAACGGCGGGGCGCTCGACACCTCGGTGCGTGCCGGGCTTGCGAGGATTGCCAGCTCGCGCCGCTCGACGGGCGAGCCGCCAAGCAGGCCGGCCGTCGGCGGGTTGTCCTGGTCGGGCGCGAGCAGGTCGCCGGCGCCGTAGCCGTCCATGACCGCCTGCACCGCGGCGCTGGCCGTGCCCTCCGGCTCGCCAAGGATCGCCGCGGCGGCGCCGTGCAGTCCGGCCAGCGCGGCGAGGTGCCCGCCGGCCGAGGATCCCCAGAGCCCGATGGAGTCGGCCAGGATGCCGTGCTCTGCCGCGTTCTCACGCACCCAGCGGATGCCGGCGCGCACGTCCAGGAGCTGCCGCGGGAAGACGGCGTCGCCGGAGAGCGTGTAGTCGATGCTGATCATGACGAAGCCGGAACGGGCGAAGTACCGGGCGAAGTCGGGCCGCCAGCTGCGGTCGCCCATCCGCCAGGCCCCGCCGTGCAGCCAGATGATCGCCGGCAGGGATCGGTCGTCGGCGGGGCGCACGATGTCCAGGAGCAATCCGGGGGCGAACTCGATGCCCGGCTGCTCGCGCAGGGCCTGGCCGTCGTTGTGCGGGGCGCTGACAGTCTCCGGTGCCATCTGCTGGCCTCCACTCTCTCTGGTGCTGACGTTCATGCTGGTGCTGACGTTCATGCTGGTGCTGACGTTCACATTGGTGCTGACGTTCATGCTGGTGCTGCCGTGCCTGTTGGTGTTGGTGTTGGTATTGTCGTCATTCGCCGGCGTCGGCCTGTCATGAGTCTGCCGCCTGCCCGGGCAGCCGCACCAATGCGCGGTAGCGGCCCCGGCGCCGGCTCAGCCGCTCGGCCGGGGTGGCCGCGGCCAGGGCAAGCAGCTGTCGCTCGATCACCCGGCCGATCCTCCGGCTGAACTCGGTGGGCTCCAGCGCGGCATCCGGGCGTTCCGGCACCACCCAGTCCACGATCCCGGCTGCGCGCAGCGCCACCGCCCCGATGCCCTGGGCCTCGGCCATCGCGGAGGCGTGCGTGGTGTCGCCGTGCATGATGACGCTGGCGCCCTCTGGCGGCAGCGGGGCCAGCCAGGCGTGCTGGGCGGCGATCGTCACGTCGCTTGGCAGCAGTGCGAGTGCGCCGCCGCCTGTTCCCTCGCCGAGCAGCACCGCGACCGTGGCCTGCTCGTGTCCGACCAGGCTCTCCAGGGTGCGCGCGATCTCGCCTGCGAGCCCGCCCTCCTCCGCTTCCCGGGAGAGGGCGGCGCCCGGGGTGTCGATGATCGTCACCAACGGCAGACCGAGCTCGGCCGAGAGCCGCTGGCCGCGCTGGGCCTGCCGCAGTGCGGCCGGGCCCCACGGAGCCCCCGCGCGCTGGGCGTAGCGGTCCTGCGCGATGACGACGCAGGGCACGGCGCCGAAACGGGCGATGGCCAGGAGCAGGCCGTCGCTGGCCTCGCCCTGCCCGGTGCCGCTCAACGGCACGACGTCGCGCGCGGCGTGGCGCAGGACGGTGCGCGCGCCGGGGCGTGCCCGCGCCCGCGAGGCGGCGATGGAGGTCAGGGCGCTGATCGCGGGGCCGTCGTACTGCCCGTCGTGCTGACCGCTGTCGCTCCCGAGGCCGTGCGTTCCCTCTGGTGGCGCGAGCACCGAGAGCAACCGGGCGATCAGGCGGGGCAGCTGGGCGGGTGCGATCACGCCGTCGATCACGCCGTTGCGGTAGAGGTTCTCGGCCGTCTGCACCCCGTCGGGGAACGGCTCGCCGTAGAGGGCGGCGTAGACGCGTGGGCCGAGGAAGCCGAGCAGTGCCCCGGGCTCCGCCACGGTCACGTGGCCGAGCGAGCCCCAGCTCGCCATCACGCCGCCGGTGGTCGGATGCCGCAGGTAGACGAGGTACGGCAGGCCGGCGCTTTTGTGCTCGGCGATCGCCGCGGCGATGCCGACCATGGCCACGAACGCGGCCGTGCCCTCCTGCATCCGGGTGCCGCCGGATGCCGGCCCGGCCAGCAGCGGCAGCCGCTCCCTCGTCGCCCGCTCGATGGCGGCGATGAGCCTGCCCGCGGCGTCGACGCCGATCGACCCGCCAAGGAAGCCGAACTCGCTGACCAGCACGGCGACGCGGCGCCCGTCGATGCGGAGCTCACCGGTCAGCACCGACTCGTCGCATCCGCTCCGGGCGCGTGCCCGTTCCAGGTCGTCGGCGTAGCCGTGCTGCACGTCCCGGGGCGGCACGGGCTCGTCCCAGGAGCGGAAGCTGCCGGTGTCGGCGATCAGGTCGAGCAGCTCGCCGGCGGTGAGGGAGCGCGCGGAACTCACAGAATGCCGGCGCTCTCGTGCTCGGGAACATGCTGTTCGGCGCCGGGGCGTGCGGCGATCCAGGAGCGGATCGCCTGGCCGTGCTGGTCGAGCGTCGGCGGGGCACGGTGCCCGCGGAACGTCACCTCATCGTCGGTGCCGAAGAAGCGCAGCGGCGGCCCCGGCAGGGTGAGCGGGCCGAGGCTCGAGTGCTCGACTTCCAGCAGCAGCCCCTGGGAGGCGACCTGGTCCCAGGCGTAGACCTCGTCGAGGGTGCGCACCCGGCCGGCCGGGATCCCGGCCGCCTCGAGCTGGCTGAGCAGATCCGTCGCCTCGAAGGGCGCGAACGCCGCCTCGACGACCTCGATCAGCGCGTCGCGGTTCGCCACCCGCAGGGCGTTGCTGGCGAAGCGGGCCGCGTCGGCATCCAGCCCGAAGCGCGCGCAGAAGCGCTCCCAGAGCGCCGTGCTGCCGACGCTGATCTGCACGGCGCCCCCCGCACAGCGGAACAGCCCGTAGGGCGCGATCGATGGGTGGTGGTTGCCTTGGGCCTGCGGGGTCTCGCCGGCGACCGTCTGCCTGGTGCCCTGGAAGGCGTGGACGCCGACAAGTGCGGAGAGCAGCGAGGTACGCACGACGCCGCCGGCGCCGGTCTCTGCGCGCTCGAGCAGCGCGGCGACGACGCCGTAGGCGCCGTAGATGCCGCTGAGCAGGTCGCCGATCGGCACGCCGACCCGCTGGGGGTCGTCCGGCCCGGAGCCCGTCATCGACATGAGCCCGGCCTCGCCCTGGGCGATCTGGTCGTAGCCGGCGCGGCCGCCCTCCGGCCCGTCGTGCCCGAAGCCGGTGATCGAGAGGATGACGAGGCGCGGGTTCAGCTCAAGCAGCCGGGCGCTCGAGTAGCCGAGGCGGTCCATCACCCCGGTGCGGAAGTTCTCGATCAGCACGTCCGACTCGAGGATCAGGCCGTCCAGCACGCGGCGGTCGTCCGGGTGCTTGAGGTCGAGTGCGATCGACTCCTTGTTGCGGTTGCAGGAGAGGAAGTAGCTCGACTCCTCCGCGTCGGGCTCGCCGAGGAACGGAGGCCCCCAGCCGCGGGTGTCGTCGCCGCCGCCCGGCGCCTCCACCTTGATCACCCGGGCGCCGAGGTCGCCGAGCATCATGCCTGCGTGCGGCCCGGCGAGGGCACGGCTGAGGTCGAGCACGACGGTGCCGGCGAGCGCACCGGCCTGCCCGCTCACGGCTGCCCGCCCTCTGCCGCGCGCAGGAGCCCGCCGTAGTCGCCGCCGTTGGGCGTGCGGATGCCGGTGTGCACGTGGAACTGCGCGGGGGTGCGGTTGCTGAGGAAGACGCCGCAGTGGTGGTCCAGTTCCAGCATCACGACGGGGCTCTGGATCCGGAAGTAGAACGGGTCGCCCTCGCCCCAGCCGCCGATCCAGGAGAACCAGGTCTCGTCGTAGCGCGACTCGATCTCGCGCAGGCGGGCCGCGGCGACGCCGGCCGGCAGGTGGTCGAGGAAGGCGGCGGCGACCGCGCTGACCTCCGCCCGCGTCGGCTCGTCGAGGTCGCCGACGAGGATCCCCTCGAACGGCACGATGCGGTTGTCTTGGAAGCAGCCGCCGAGGTGGCGCTCATCGCCCGGGTGCAAGCGGCCGAGCGGCATCGCCGGGTCGACCATCTCCGGGTAGCTGAGCGCCTCGGCCTGCTCGGCCGGTGTCAGCCCGGCCATCAGCGTCCTGGCATGCGCGATGCGCGCACCGAAGACGTCGACGGGCCCGATCGGGCTCTCCCGGATCAGGGAGGGTTCCGCTCCGAGGAACGCGGGCGAGACCGTCATCCGTTCGCCATCGACGACGCAGTTGAGCGCCAGGTGGTGGCCGAAGAGCTGCCACCCCCACGGCTGGCTCGTCGAGGGCGTGCCGTAGATGGCGACGTTGTAGCTGGCGTCGTTCATGACGTTGGCGAGGTCGATCGTCTCGCCCAGGTAGCCGTTGACCCACATCAGCGTTTTCACGGACTCGAAGCCCTGCTCGCTGAGGCTGGCGCGCACGAGCTCGAGCGCGCGGTGCCGCGAGACGTGGTCGAGGTCTTCCAGGCGCAGGCCGGTGTCGTGCTGGAGGAACTCCGGGTTGGCCCAGCTGCGCCACTGGCCGGCGCGCAGCGGGTAGCCGATGTCGGCGCGCTGCCGTTCCGAGAGCCCGGCCAACAGCAGCTCGGCGGCCGCGACCATGGCTTCGGTCGGGGCGGCCTCGCCGGCACGCAGCTCCGCCGGCGGCTGCGCGGTGATGTTGCCGTCGTGGCTCACGCCGCGGTAGGGCACGGGATAGCGGGTGGCCCAGTCCACGATCATCGGTCCGGCGAACGGGTCGCTCTTGACCGCCTCCGCGTACTCGCGGTAGCTGAGCCCGCGGAACGCGCTGATCCGGGGGTCGTCAACGGGGAAGAGGTGCGCGCGGAAGTCGTCATCGGCCACGGTGGGTGCCCTCCAGCTCGTCCAGGGTGTCGGATGCCGCCAGGGCGCGTCCGACGGCGACGGCGACGGCGTCCGCCACCGCTGCCGGCTCGTTGCCGCGCCAGGCGACGTGCTGATCCGGTCGCACGAGGATGGCGGCCGCCTGCCACGGGATCTCGGGGTGGGCGGAGAAGTCCAGCGGCAGCAGCGTGACGGGCACCCCGGTCTGCCCGCGCACCGCCTCCACGGCCTGCTCGAACTCAGCCAGGCGCGGCTCGGCGGAGTCCACGAGCAGCGTGAACCACTGGCCGATGGCGTCGTAGAGCGACTCCTCGCCGATCCAGACGTGCGGCAGCAGGCTGCCGGGCCGGGTCGACGGGGTGTAGTGGATCGGGTGTTCAGGGATCTGCTCCGAGCCGTCGTCGACGACGATGGGCGAGCCGGGGTACTGGTAGCCGAGCACGAGGCCGAGCGAGCTGAACTCGCTGCGCTTGACCTCGAGGTCCTGCGCCATCTGCCGGCGGGCCTCGGCCCCGGCGTCGGTGTCATCGTCGAGCACACTGTGGGCGAAGTCGGAGGCCAGGCTGCGTCCGTTCGACGCGGCATCCGCGATCGTGCGCGCCGCGATCGGGCGGCGCTCGCGTTCATAGCTGTCCAGCAAAACCTCGCCGGCCCAGCCGGCCAGGCTGCCCGCGATCTTCCAGGAGAGGTTGGCCGCATCACCGACGCACGTGTTGAAGCCGTGGCCGCCCCACGGCGGGTTGAGGTGCGCGGAGTCGCCGACGAGGAAGACGCCGTCGCGGCCGTAGCTGGCGGCGAGGAGCATCCTGGCCGTCCAGCGGTCGGTCGCGATCACCTCGACGTCGACGTCGGCGCCGACGAGCTCCGTCACCAGTTCGACGGGGTCGGGGTGCGTGTCTGGCTCGATGTTCTGGATGATGACCCACCAGGTCGACTCAAGGTCCATCCGGCCGATCATGCCGGCCGCGGACGGCCGGAGCACCCAGTACTGCACGGCGGGGTCCAGCGTGATCGTCTCGGCCAGGCGCTCGGAGCGGAACAGGAAGTTGAAGTTGGACTTGGCGGCCGAGCCGCCCTCCATGGCGATGCCGAGCTCGTGCCGCGCCAGCGAAGAGCCGCCGTCCGCGCCGACGAGGTGCTCGCACTCGACCCAGCGGGAGGCACCGTCCTCGTCGACGACGAGGGCGCGCGGCCGGCGTCCGGGTGCCGCATCGATACGCTCCACCCGCAGGGTGGTCGCGAGCTCGGCCAGCGGGGCGGCGTCGACGCCGGCGCGCAGCACCTCTTCGACGATCGGCTGCGACACCTGCTGCCCGCACTCTGGCTGCAACTCGTAGCGCCCCCGCGCCAACTGGAACGCATTGCGGAAGCGGGCCAGCTCGTGGCCGGTCAGGCTCGAGCAGAAGATGACGTCTTCGGAGTAGTCCGCCGTGAGCGGGGCGGCGCTGCGCAGCGGCGCGGCCAGGCCGAGCCGGCGCAGGTGGCTCATGGTCCGGGCGTTGGTGGTCTTCGCCTTCGGGCGGGTGTGGTCCACCGCGTCGCGCGGCTCAATGACGAGGCTCTGCACGCCGCGGCGGTCGAGGTCGGCCGCCAGGAACAGTCCGCTCGGCCCCCCGCCGACGATCAGCACCGGCACGAAGTCGGGCAGCGCCGCGAGGGTGCCCTGGCCGGGCTTCGCCGTCGTGGACACTCGGGCCTCAGGCACGGTCTCGCGCCGACGCGTCGACGATTGGCGTTGTCAGGGTTCCCAGCCGGTCCACCTCGACCTCGACGCTGTCCCCCGGCTGCAGCAGCCACGGCGGGGTGCGCACGTAGCCGACGCCCTCCGGCGTCCCGGAGACGAGAACGTCGCCCGGGTGCAGGGTGAGGGTCTGGCTGACCAGGGCCAGGATGTCCCCGACGGAGAAGATCATGTCGCGGGTGTTGCCGTTCTGCACCTCGATGCCGTTGACGCGGGTGCGCAGCTGCAGACCGTCCCGCAGGTCGCCGACCTCATCGCGGCTGACGAGCGGCCCCATCGGGCCGGAGAAGTCGCCGTTCTTGCCGAGCGTCCACTGCGCGGTGAGCTTCTGGGCGCGGCGCGAGGTGAGGTCGTTGAACACGGAGTAGCCGAACACGGCCGACTCGGCCGTCGCGGCATCCGCCGACTGGATGCGGGCGCCCACGACGGCGGCGATCTCGCCCTCCCAGTCCAGGCCAGCCTCGCCGGTGGGGACAGGGGCCGGCACACCGCCGACGCTGAGCGAGGCCGTCCACCGGCCGAAGATCGTCGGGTACTCCGGCACCTCGAAGTTGCCCTCCGCCGCATGCGCCTTGTAGTTCAGGCCGACGCAGAGCACGCGGGCAGACGCGGGCACCAGCGGCACCTCGCGGACGCTGCGGAGCGGCAGCGCGGCACCCGCGGCGCCGGCCGCTGCGCGCTGTTGCCAGGCGAACGGGTCCTGCCAGAACTCGACGAGCGTGGTGAGCGGTGCGACCGAGTCGCCCTGAACGACGCCGATGCGAGTGTCGTTGCTGTCATCGGCGGCGATGCCCATGAACTTCATGTCGTGTCCCTACTGCTTTCGGCCGGATCGGTGTGATCCAGCTGAGTTCAGCGTGGGCGAACGGCAGGGTTCCGAGGTACCCGCTTTTCATTGGATGGAACTGCGGGCGGGCCAGGGCAGAGGTATCCGGCGCGCGCTTCGGAACGATCCGCGCGCCGGGAGACAGGGCCTGCGGCTACGCGGTCTTCTTGCGCCCGAAGATGAGGCCCCAGATCACGAGCACCACGATGGCGCCACCGATCGCGAGCAGCCAGGACTGAATCGACCAGAAGTTCTCGAGGTCGGCGCCGAACAGCAGCCCGCCGAGCCAGCCGCCGAGCATCGCGCCGACGACGCCGAGCAGGAGTGTCGCGAACCAGCCGCCGCCCTGATCACCGGGCATGATCAGCTTCGCGATGGCCCCTGCGATCAGACCGAGAAGTAGAAAGGCAAAGAAACCCATCGTCGTACTCCCTTCACGCTGCGAGGTCGGCGCCACGCGCCAGCCCCCACCCGTCTGCGAACGGCGAGCAGTCTCAACTTGTCACGCGCAGGACGCCCCCGCAACCCTTTCGGCTGGTGAACGTGGCTGGCGTGGCGGGGTGGGTGCACGCCCTTGGCGTGGCGGGGTGGGTGCACGCCCGTGGCGCGCGTCAGTCCTCGACGCGGATGCCGATGCTTTCAGCGAGCGCCGGGGCGAGCATGCCCAGCTGCATCTGGGTGATCGTGACCCCGGCGAGGTTGCGGATGCCGGCGATCTCCTGCACGTCGGCCCCGCGCAGGTCGAAGTCACTCACCGTGGCCTGCTGCAGGTCGAGCGCCCTGACCGTGCAGCCGTCGAAGGCGACCCTCGCCGCCGTCGCCTGGCCCAGGTCGAGCTCGTCGATCGTGCAGTTCACGAACAGCACATCATTGAGGTGTGCGCCACGGAGGTTCACGAAGCCGAGCTTGCAGTTCTCGAAGCGCAGCGCCCGCAGCCCCGACTCGTACAGCTCGGCGGAGCCGATGCGGGAGCCCCGCACGACGACGTCCTTCCAGGTGGAACGGGCGGCGCGCAGCACGGGCACGTTCAGCGCGTCCAACACGGTGTCGACGACGCGCACGCTGCGCAGCTCGGCCTCGTCGGCGGTGACCCCGCCGAACACGCTCTCGCTCACGGTGGCGTAGTCCAGCGCGAAGGTGTCGAGCACGAGCGCCCCGAACTCCAGACCGTCGACGGTCGCGTTTGCGCCGAGGTCGCCCGGGTAGCCCGCGCCGAGGTTCTGCGGATCCACCCTGTCCAGGCGGGGCGGCTTGGTCGTGGAACTCCCGGTGTTGCGGCGTGACTGCGTCATTCTGCGCCCCCTCCAGGTGGGCGTGCACTCAGCCTATGTCGCCGCACCGACGGCCACTTCCTGCTACCGGGTGTGCGCGGGTGCAGGGCTTGCGGCACTCGCCAGCCGCTGCCGGCGCAGCCGGGCCGGCAGCGCGGCGAGCCCCCAGCCGGTCACCCGCAGCATCGCTTCGACCACGATCCCCGAGCTCATCTTCGAGCTCCCGTTGACCCGCTCCACGAAGGTGATCGGCACCTCGACCACGCGCAGGCCGTGCTCAACGGCCCGCCACAGCGTCTCCAGCTGGAATCCGTAGCCCTGGCTGCTGGAATGCTGGGGGTCGATCTCGGTCAGAGCGGAGGCCGTGAACGCTCGGAATCCGCCGGTGGCATCCCTCTGCGGCATCCCGAGCGCCACCCGCGCGTAGCTGCTGCCGGCCAGCGAGAGCAGTTTGCGGTGCGCCGACCAGCCCTGCACTGCGCCGCCGGGCACCCAGCGCGAACCGATCACGACGTCGGCGCGGCGCAGCCCGTCGAGCAGGCGCGGCAGTTGTTCCGGCAGGTGCGACCCGTCGGCGTCCATCTCGACGACGACGTCGGCGCCGTATGCGAGCGCCCACGCGAAGCCGGCCCGGTAGGCCGCGCCGAGGCCCTCCTTGCCCGGCCGGTGCAGCACGTGGATGCGCGCATCGCCAGCGGCGAGCGCCTCCGCCAGCTGCCCGGTGCCGTCTGGAGAGTTGTCATCGACGACGAGCAATTCGGCCGCGGGCACCGTGCCCAACAGCCGTCTGGCGATGCCCTCGAGGTTGTCGACCTCGTTGTAGGTGGGGATTACGACGATTGTTCGGGTCATGGCAACTCCTTCGTGAGTTCGAAAACCGTGCTGGTGTGCACGGGGAGCACGGTGGCGACGTGGTAGCCGAGGGCCTCGATCGCGGTGACGTCCGCACGGTGGGAACCGCGCTCGACCACCCACACGGTGCCGTGGGCATCGAAGCGGGCGGCCTGCGGAGACAGGGTCAGCGCAGAGAGTGGTTGCACCGCATCCCACAGTCTGGGCGTCTCGGGGTAGGGCGTGACGAGGGCCACATCGTCGAGCCCGGCGAAGTGCGTCGGGTACAGATCGATCGCGAGGCGTGGTTTCTGTGACGGCCGCACGGATTCGTCGAAGACGATGGCATCACCGCGTTGCGCGTGCTGCGCGATGACCTCGGCGGTCTGTCGGAGGTCGCTGCCATTCTTGGCGTATGGACCGCGCTGCTGCAGGTAGCTGGGCGCCGCGAGCGCCGCCACGATGAGCACGCCGGCCAGCAAGCCGAGCCGCGTGCGGCGCGCCGCCGCCGGGCCGGCGCCGAGCATCCATCCCACGACGACGCGCAGGCCGACCGCCATCAGCAGCGCGGCGGCCGGGGCGCCGAAAGAGAGGTAGCGCATGTTGTAGACCGGCAGGGCGAACGCGTTCACCAGCAGCACGAGTGTCGTCGGCAGCACCAACCAAGCCGTCACGATGAGCACACCGGGGCGTCTCCCCCTGGAGCCGAACACCGCGATCCCGATCAGGGCCCAGGCGACGATCGCGAACACCGGCCAGCCGAACCACTGGGTGACGAGCACCGTCTCTGGCGTGGCGTAGCCGCCCTGCGCCAAGAAGCTGATCTGCGATCGCTGCAGCATGGCTGCCACCAGGATCGGGCTGGCCACGAGCAGCGCGAGCAGCGTCGACCAGGCCCACCGCCGCCACAGGCTCCGCGGTGCGCGCAAGATCAGCAGCGTCGCCGCTGCGACGAGCAGCATCAGCCCGAGGTAGAGAAAGAGGTAGATCGAGGCGGCCGTCGCCACGCCGTACAGTGCCCAGACCCGGCGCCGTGCCTCCCCGCGCCGCAGCAAGCGGAGCAGCCAGACCAGCAGCCACACCGCCGCGGCCATCGTGAACGCGTAGGAGCGGGCCTCCGCGCCCATGTGGGTGGCCTGCGGCAGCACTGCGAACAGCACGGCGGCCACAATGCCCGTCGTCGCGCCGAACAGTCGGCGGCCGAGCACATAACAACCGGCCGCGGCGAACCCGACGGCGACGGCACTGGGCGCACGCACGGCCCACTCGCCCGTCCCGGCCAGCTGCACCCAGAAGTGCAAGAACAGGTAATACGCGCCGTGCACCGCGTCGATCTGCCCGAGCATCCCGAACAGGCTGGTCAGCGAGCGGGACGCCGAGAGCACGCTGGCCGCCTCGTCCCCCCAATACGATGGGTTGCCGCTGCCGATGAAAGAGATCAGGGCGGCACCGGCACCGAGCACGGCCGCGGTGCGCCCCGGGTTCGCCCGGAAGGCCGCCCGCGGCGTCCACCGCGCGGCATCGGGGAGCACATCGACCATGCCGTGCCCCTCTCTTTCGCCGCGACTTTCGCTCGCGGGATCAGCCACTCTCATCGTCTGAGTGCCGACTGAACCTGGCATGAATCCAGATGAGCGTTTCGTGAGAGCCCTTTCAGAGTGCCCAGTTCAGTCCGCGTGTCTGTGAATTCGCTCAGATGAGGCGACCCCGGTGCACAGCATCGCTCCAGCGCGCCCCGAGACGGTAAGCCCATGACACCCTCAGCGCACACGGCAACGCCCGCCACCGACCCCGGCGAATCGACGCTCATGAGCGACCTCTTTCGCAGCAAAGTCCCTCAGATCACGTTGGCCTTCTGGGTCATCAAGGTGTTCTCGACCACCGTCGGCGAGACGGCCGCCGATTACCTCAACGACACGCTCGGCCTCGGCCTCGGCCTCACGGCACTCGTGATGACCGGGCTGTTCGTGGTCGTGCTCGCCCTGCAGTTCGGCACCCGCCGCTACGTTCCGGCCGTCTATTGGAGCGCCGTGGTGTTAATCAGCGTCGTCGGCACACTGCTCACCGACACCCTGACGGATGCCGCCGGCGTGCCGCTCTGGGTGTCGACGCTCGGCTTCTCGGTGCTGCTGGCTGCAGTCTTCACCTTCTGGTACGCCCGGGAGGGCACCCTGTCAATCCATTCCATCGTCACCCGACGGCGCGAGGGCTTCTACTGGCTCGCCATCCTGCTCACCTTCGCGCTGGGCACCGCCGCCGGCGATCTGGCCGCGGAGGCGCTCGGGCTCGGCTACCTCGTCGCTGCAGCGCTGTTCGGCGCGCTGATCGCCGCCGTCGCCCTGGCATTCTTCGTGTTCCAGGCGAACGCGGTCGTCTGTTTCTGGGCCGCGTACGTGCTCACCCGCCCGCTCGGCGCCTCGCTCGGCGACCTCGCCTCGCAGCCGCGGGCCGACGGTGGTCTCGGCCTCGGCACGACGACGACCAGCGCGATCTTCCTGGTGGTCATCGTCGGCCTGGTCATATTCCTGACCCAGCAGCTCGCCCGCCAGCGCCGGGCGCTCAGTACTCCCCTCGCTGTCCGCCCCGTTCCCGGCGGGGTACCGCAACTCGAGCTCTAGGATGTGTGCAGAACAATGAGTGCTGAAGACGGCCGCGCAGAGCCGGTGCGCGCAGACCAGCCGCAGGCAGGTCACGAGCGGCCCGGCGCACAGCGGATGCCCTCATCGCCGTCGTCATCACCATCCGAAGGAGCAGGCATGCGGATACTGGTCGTCGACGACGAGCCGGAGCTCACCGCCCTGCTCCGCCGCGGGCTCGGCGCCGACGGGCACCAGATCAGTGAGGCCCACGACGGCATCGCCGCCATGGCCCTGCTCGCTGACACCGACTTCGAGTTGGCCGTCGTCGACGTCATGCTGCCCGGCATGTCCGGCTTCGAGCTGAGCAGGCGGTTGAAGGCACACGACTCCACCATGGCCGTCATCCTGTTGACCGCGCGGGATGCCGTCGGCGACCGGGTCCGCGGCCTCGATGCCGGTGCCGACGACTACATGATCAAACCCTTCGACATCGCCGAACTGTCCGCGCGCATCCGGGCGGTGCGACGGCGCGATGCGCTCACCGCACCGCGCACCCTCAGCGTGGGCAGGCTCACCATCGATCTGCTGCGCCACCGGGCGACGGCCGGCGAGCGTGAGCTCGCGCTCAGCCGCACCGAGTTCGACGTGTTGCGCGCGCTGGCCACCCGCGCCGGCGAGACGGTGACCCGCTCCGAGCTGCTCGCCCAGGTGTGGGAGACCAGCGAGCACATCGACCCCAACGTCGTCGACCAGTATGTGAGCTATCTGCGCCGCAAACTCGAGCACACCGAGAGCGGCGTGCAGATTGTGACCGAACGCGGGGTCGGATTCCGGCTCGCCGCCACGGCAGAGTGACGCCGAGTGGCACAGATGCGCAACCCGCTGAGACGGATGCCGACGATCCGCAACAGGATTGCCGGCGGCAGTTTGCTCATCGCCCTGCTCATCTCGCTCGCCGCCGGCATCGTGATCAACGCGCAGATCGAGCGCATCGTGCGCGACGGCTCGGTTGCCGTGCTGGAGAGCGATAGCGCCGGCTACCTCACGGCGCTGGTCAACGAGGCGGGCGAGCCGTTCGATGCGCCCGGCCTGGCGCAGCACGTGGCCGTGGTCGCCCCGGACGGCAGCACCCCCGTCAACACCCTGCCCAGCGCGCTGCGCGACATGCTGCCGAGCCTGCTCGAAGGCCACTCGCCGCAGCAGGTGACGCCCGACAACCCGGAGTCGGCCGGCATCAGCTACCTGGTGCTCTCCACACCGGTCACGGTGAACGGCGAGGAATGGCATGTCGTCGCGGCGCGCAGCGGCCATGAGGAGGCCACGGTGCTCGGCCAAATGCGTGTGCTGCTGATCGTCGCGCTCGCCGTCATCGTGTTGGGCACGGCGGCAACCGCGTGGCTGCTCACCACCGCCGCTCTCGCCCCCGTGAAGCGGCTGCGTGCCAGCGCTGAGGAGCTGAGCGCGAGCTCCGGCACCGAGCTGCTGCCCGTGGCATCCGCGCGGGATGAGATCTCGGAGCTCGCCGAGACCCTCAACGAGCTGATCGTGCGGCTGCGAGCCTCGGCGTTGCGCGAGCGACAGCTGGTGTCGGATGCCAGCCACGAACTGCGCACGCCGCTGGCGATCCTCACCATGCAGCTGCAGCTGGCCGCCGCCGAGGCCTCATCGGTCGAGCAGCTGCTGGGCGACGTCGAGGGGGCCCGGCGCAACGTCGCGCGGCTGACGGCGCTGGTGAACTCACTTCTCGAGCTCTCCAGTCTGGAGGCAGAGGAGGCCAGGGGTGGCGACCGCTCGACGGCCGCGGAGCTCGACCGGGAGGCACGGGATGCCGTGGAGCGGGCGCGCTTCCGGCACGGCGACGCCGGTGTCGAGCTGAGTTATGAGAGCACGCTCCCGCCCGGCGGCGGCCCCGTGTACGCCGTCAAGGCGGAGGATTTCGGCCGCATCATCGACAACCTCGCCAGCAATGCGGTGACGGCCATGCCGGGCGGCGGGGTGCTCTCCGTGTCGCTCGCGCTCACGCGCGGCAGCCTGGTGCTGCGCGTCGTCGACACCGGGGGCGGCTTGGACCCGGGTTTCGAGGCGCATGCCTTCGAGCGGTTCAGCCGCGGCGACGCCGCCCGCGCGGCCGGCCGGGGCACCGGGCTCGGCCTGGCCATCGTCGCGGCGATCGTCGCGAACGCCGACGGCACGATCGAACTGGGCAACCGTCCGGGCACCGGCCTGACGGTGACGATCACGCTTCCGCCAGCCGAGGTGCCGCCGACGGCACCAGCAACGCGATAGGCCGGCCCGCTCCTGGCCAGACTGCCCCCCGGCCGCGCGGCGGAGATACGTCTGCGAAATGCCGCTGCAGCCGCCCGCGTGTCGGTAAAGTGACCGGGTGACGCGCACCTTCGCACGACGGTCAGTGTTCGCGGTCGCGACCGTGGCGTTGCTCACGCTGGCGCTCACCGGGTGCATCTCATTTCAGCCTCACCGCTCGCCGACCGATCCGGGCATCCCTGAGGCACGTGCCGTGGCCCTGGCGCAGCTCACGGAGATGCGGACCCGGCTCGTTCTCTCCGACCGCGTCATTGTGCTGGGCGATCTGCAGCAGGACAGCTGCGACACCGCGGAGAACTGGTGGTTCGACGACCGAAAAGACCTGGGCTACCGCTGCTGGACGTCGTGGACGACCGTCGCCGTCATCCCCGATGCCCGGACGCTGCACGAGCTCGCCCCGGCCATCGACGCCGAGATGGCGACCACGGAGCTCCCGTTCTACCCCGGCGGCATGGTGCGAGACCTGATGCGCATCTACCCGCCGGTGCGGGAGGATCCCGAGATCGCGTCGCTCCGCGGAGGCGGGCACGAGGGCCCCGTTGAATTTGCCGTGTATGCCTTTGCGCTCGAACCGGATACTTGGCACGCCCCGTTCGAGGGGAACCTCGATGTCGGCCCCAGTGCCGACACCAGCGCCGCCCACCTCACCGCCGATGACATCCAGGCCACCGGGGCCAATCAGGTCATCGAGTTCAGAGCCACCGTCGAGTACTGGAACACCATGGGCCTCCCCGACCTCGACGAGGCTGGGCCCCCGGACGCCGTCTCCATCGAGGCTTGGCGGTACGGCGACACCTACGCCATCGAGCTGGCCGACTGGGCGCCGGACGACGCACCGGATGCCTGCGTCGCCGACCCTGCCGTTGATCAGGCTTCCATCGTCCGCGTCGAGGAGCCGTTCCCGTACCTCCGACTCGCGTTCCTGCCTGGCGCCCAGACCTCGGACCGGCAACGCGTCGGCGATTGCTTCCGCGCCGACATGACCTCTGGCACGCTGGCGATGATCGCTCCGGGCGACTGAGCTGACTGACGTGCCGCGGGCGTACAGGCACGAAAAACCCCCTGTCTCAAGAAGAGACAGGGGGAAATCCGAGGTCGCGGGCCGGCTCAGAGAGCCCCAAACAGCCCGGACCCGTGGTGGCTGCGACTATGCAGCCTTCTTGCGACCGACGATGAGCCCCCAGACCAGGAGCACGACTATTGCTCCTCCGATCGCAAGAAGCCAGGTCTGGATCGACCAGAAGTCTTCGAGGTTGGCATTGAACAGCAGCCCACCCAACCAGCCGCCGAGCATTGCGCCGAGCACTCCGAGCAGCAAGGTGGCGAACCACCCGCCGCCCTGGTCTCCGGGCAGAATCAGCTTGGCGATGGCCCCGGCGAGCAAGCCGAGGAGGAGAAATGCGAAGAACCCCATGGTCATATCCCTTCGTTTGGGAGTCGGGTGTTTCGGGCCTGACTCCCGCTCGGCGTTGAACGTCGAACGGATACCACCGTCCCACTCCGCTCAACCAAATGCAACCCATTCGGGGGTAGCCTCCGCTTTCTACTGGAGGCACTTCCGCGTGGAAGCTGGCCAGCAGGCGCATACCTGTGAATAAGGTGTGCGCCTGTGAGGCCCGCCCCGAAGCGCCGGTCGGCAGTGCTCCGCGCACACGGCGGCCACGCGAGAACGACAGAGGGCTGCCCCGCATCTTTTCAGATGCGTGGCAGCCCTCGTGGCATGTGCGGCTCAGATCTCGGGAGTGGACTGCTCACTGCGAGTGATCCGCTCACCGCTGGCCGGGTCGACCTGCGTGTGCGTCGTCGCGACGCTCCGCCGACGGCGCGCCAACAGGACGATGCCGAGGAGCACGACAACGACGCCCGCGCCCATCAAGATGTAGCCGACCATGTCGATATCGATCCAGTCGACGGTGATGTCGAGTGCATAGACCAAAATGGCCCCGATCGCGATCAGCGCGATCCCCAGACCGATGCTCATCAGCCGACCTTCCGTCCCGAAACCGCTCGGATCAACCAGGCGATGACCGCGAGAATGAGTAGAACGGCGCCCACCCAGAGCAGGAAGTTCAGCGACTGAACCAGCCCTCCCGTGATGGCGAGCACGATCGCTACGACAATGACGATGATTAGCAAGATATTCACTCTGATGCTCCTTTACGGATAGCGGGCACGTTACGGATAGCGGGCACTGCGACGTGAACCGGAGAACCCTTCGCGAGACGCTACCGAAGTTCGATTGCCCGGCGCAGACCCTTGCGGAGACGGCGCCAACCGTGTTAAGGCACTCGTCAGACGCACACCCCTGGCATGCAGAAAACCCCCCGGCTCTGCAGTTTTCACTGAGATCCAGGGGGTTTTCTATGGCGGTACCGGTGGGATTTGAACCCACGGTGGACTTTCACCCACACAACTTTTCGAGAGTTGCACCTTCGGCCGCTCGGACACGGTACCGAGGACGAGTTTAGTAGCCAGCGGCTTTCAGCGCGAATCGAGCGCCTGCGCGCGTGTCGAGGCCGTGTCGGAGGGGCAGGCTACCCTCGGAACATGGCCAAATCAGTGAGTTCTTTCCGCTGCGTCGAATGCGGCTGGACCAGCATCCGCTGGGTCGGTCGCTGCGGCGAGTGCCAGCAGTGGGGCACCGTGCTCGACGTCGCCGACCAGGCCGGCACGGCCCGCGCGCTGCGTCCGGTGCAGATCTCGGATGCCCGCTCCGCCCGCCCCATCACCGAGGTGACGACCGAGTCGGTGCAGCACTGGCCGAGCGGCATCAACGAGTTCGACCGGGTGCTGGGCGGCGGCATCGTGCCCGGCGCGGCGATCCTGCTGAGCGGCGAGCCGGGCGTCGGCAAGTCCACGCTGCTGCTGGAGGTCGCGGCCCGCGCCGCGGCCACCGGGCAGCGAGTGCTCTACGTCAGTGCCGAGGAGTCGGTGCAGCAGGTGCGGTTGCGCGCCGAGCGCACCAACGCCCTCGTGCCCACCCTCTTTCTGGCCGCCGAGACCGATCTGGGCACCATCCTCGGCCAGATCGACGCCGTGCAGCCGCAACTGCTCATCGTCGACTCGGTGCAGACCGTCGCCAGCTCACTCTCCGACGGCCTGGCCGGCCAGCCGAGCCAGGTGCGCGAGGTGGCGTCCACGCTGATCCGGGTGGCGAAAGACCGCCACCTGCCCGTACTGCTCGTCGGCCACGTCACCAAGGACGGCTCGATCGCCGGCCCGCGCCTGCTCGAGCACCTCGTCGACGTCGTCTGCCAGTTCGAGGGCGACCGGCAGACCGCGCTGCGCTTCGTGCGCGCGCTCAAGAACCGCTTCGGCCCGACCGACGAGGTCGGCTGCTTCGAGATGACCGGCGACGGCATTGCCGAGGTGCCCGACCCGAGCGGGTTGTTCCTCAGCCGCGGGGCCACCGGTGTCAGCGGCACCTGTGTCACCGTGGCGCTGGAGGGGCGCCGCGCGCTGCCCGTCGAGGTGCAGGCGCTGCTGGTCAAGTCGACCGGGCCGCAGCCGCGCCGGGTCGTGAACGGCGTCGACCCGTCCCGCGTGGCCATGATTCTGGCCGTGCTGGAGCGCCGCGCCAAGCTCTCCGGCGTCGGCCAGCTCGACGTCTACATCTCCACCGTCGGCGGGGTGCGCCTGAACGAGCCGGCGGCCGACCTCGCGATCGCCGTCGCCATCGCCTCCGCCATGCACGACCGGCCGGTTCCGCACGACATGGCCGCCTACGGCGAGATCAGCCTGGCCGGCGAGGTGCGGCCAGTCACGGCCGGCAAGCTGCGCGGGGCAGAGGCGCGGCGGCTGGGTTTCAACAAGATTCTGGATGCCGAGCTCGGCAGCGTCACCGCGGCGCTTGAGCGCCTCCGGTTGGCCGGCCCGGGTACGACGGCCGAGCAACGGGAACAGCGAGTGCAGAACCGGGAGCGCGAGCTGGACCGGGCCTTCTGAACCGCTCCTAGCGCCACTTAGAGCTCGAGGGCGGCCAGCAGCTCGGCCGGGGAGGCCTGCATCGGGTGCGGGCCGGCGATGTCGAGGAACACCGTGGTGATCTGCTCGCCGTACCGGCCGAGGAACGTCTTCAGCCACTCGGGGCCCTGCAGCCCGACGGCCGGGGGCAGGTTCGCCGGCTTGTGGCGCGCGTCGCTGAACAGCAGCAGCGCGATCTCGCCGGTGTTCGGGTCACGGTAGGTCCACACCTCGCCGGATTCCAGCGGGCGGTCACGGTCCCCGGGTTCATCAGCGGCACGACCGTGTTGCCGTTGCGGAGGGCCAGAGCGACCGCGGCCATGTCCTGTCGCTCCAGCGCCTCGGCCAGCGCCTGCGAGCGGAAGATCTCGGCGGCGTTCTTCGATGCGGCTGCCGCCGCCTTCGCGGCCCTGGTCGCCGGGTTTCCGCCCACGCGTTTCGACTTCTTCTGAGCTCCGGATGCCATTGCTCCAGCCTACCGAGCGCGCGCGACGCCGTCCCGGCTGTTCGCTGCGAGCGGCCCGCCACAACGCGGCGCGGCTGACCGGCCGAGACGCTTCCGCCGCGGGACCCGTTGGACGGCAATCGGCGGATCGGGAGGCGAGCATTGAACCAAAGCGGCCTCCCGATGGCGCGTCGGCCTCCCGATGTCGCGCGGCAGTGAGCGCTCGGCGAATCTAGTTGAGGATGAACTGCTTGGAGGTGGTCGACGTGACGCCATCGACGGTCACAGTCAGGTGGTAGGAGGCGCCCTCGGCCGGCGCCGACTCCCGCTCGCCGGAGTCGCAGGTGCCTGGGTCCGAGCGGGTGCGGTCCCAGACGATGGGCGCGGAGGACTTGACGGGCACGCCGGGCTGCAGCTCGAACGGCACATTGCTGGAATCCGTCTGGCAGTCGGTCGAGGTCCAGTAGACGTCGCTGCCGCTCTTGATGGTGAAGACCTGGGCTGCCGTGCCCACGTTGAGCGAACAGGCAGCGGGGCCCGTGTTCGTCACGACGAGCGAGAGCGCTGGCTCTTGGTCGGCGGCATAGTCGCCCTCATCGGTGACGGCTTCCACGCTGACGCTGCCGGGGGCGCAGGCACCGCCAGCGCCCGTCGCTGTCGGGGTCTGGCCGGTCGAGGGGGCTGCGCTGCTGCCCGGGTCGCTGGCCGGCTTCTCCGCCTCCGCGCTGCGGCCGGGGCCGACGACGATCAGCACGATGACGACGATGACGGCAAGCAGCCCGAGCAGGACTACGAGCCTGCGGCGCCAGTAAACCTTGTTCGACTGGGGCCCGACCGGGTGCTTGATCGTCGACATGCCCTCAGGCTAGCCAGCCCGCCCAGATTTGCACGGCATTTGGCCGGTGAGTCAACACTTTGCCAGACAGCGGCGCCGCGTCAGAGGCGTTTCAGCATGCGGGTGTTGCCGAGCGTGTTCGGCTTGACCCTGGCCAGGTCGAGGAACTCGGCGACACCCTCGTCGGGCGAGCGCACGAGCTCGGCGTAGACGTCGGGCGCGACGGTCTCCGCGCCCATGTCGGCGAAGCCGTGGCGTTCGAAGAACGGCACCTCGAAGGTGAGGCAGAAGACGCGGGAGAGGCCGAGCTCCGCGGCATCCTCCAACAGACGGTCGAGGAGTGCGTGCCCGACGCCGGCGCCGCGCCAGTCGTCGGAGACGGCCAGGGTGCGCACCTCGGCGAGGTCCTCCCACATCACGTGCAGCGCGCCGCATCCGATGATCTCGCCGTCGGCGCTCTCGGCGACGCGGAACTCCTGCACCGCCTCGTAGAAGACGACGAGGTCTTTGCCGAGCAGGATGCGCTCCTGCACCAAGGGCTCGATCAGGGCCTGAATGCCGCGCACATCGCTCGTGCGCGCGCGGCGCACCGTGAATTCCTGAGCCACCCTGGCACCCTTCTGTTTTCGTGATCCCAGCGTACTGCCGCCCTCCACGGATGCCGCGCACACCCCGGGCACGCAGAAGGGCCCGGCAGCCGAAGCTGTCGGGCCCTTCTGGGCTGCGGCGAATCGCCGCGAGCCGGTCTTAGCCGGTGATCGCGATGTCGGGCGTGACCGAACCGGTGCCGAGGGCGGCTCCGGCGTTCACGTTCGTGGTGGCGGGCAGGGCGCGCTGCGTGGTGGTGAAGACGAACTTGCCGTCCACGAAGTCCACGTGCACGTGGTCGCCCGAGTTCAGCTCGCCGTGCAGGATCTTCTCCGAGAGCAGGTCCTCCACCTCGTGCTGCACCGCGCGACGCAGCGGGCGGGCACCGAGGGCCGGGTCGAAGCCGACCTCGATGAGGCGCTCCTTGGCGGCCTGGGTGAGCTCCACCGTCATGTCGCGGTCGAGCATCCGCTCGCTCAGTCGCTTGATGAACAGGTCCACGATCTGCAGCAGCTCCGGCTTGGAGAGCTGCGGGAAGACGATCGTCTCGTCGACACGGTTGAGGAACTCGGGCTTGAAGTGCTTCTTCAGCTCCTCAACGACCTTGCCCTTCATGATGTCGTAGCCGACGGCGCTGTCACCCTCGATCTGGAAGCCGACGGGGCCGCCAGAGATGCCCTTCGAACCGAGGTTCGTGGTCATGATGATGACGGTGTTCTTGAAGTCGACGACACGACCCTGGCCGTCGGTGAGACGACCCTCCTCGAGCACCTGCAGCAGCGAGTTGAAGATGTCCGGGTGTGCCTTCTCGATCTCGTCGAACAGCACGACGGAGAACGGCTTGCGGCGCACCTTCTCGGTGAGCTGGCCGCCCTCTTCGAAGCCGACGAATCCGGGAGGAGCACCGAACAGGCGCGAAACCGTGTGCTTCTCGCCGTACTCGCTCATGTCGAGCGAGATGATGGCGTCTTCGTCGTCGAACAGGAACTCGGCGAGCGCCTTGGCCAGCTCCGTCTTACCGACACCGGTCGGGCCGGCGAAGATGAACGAGCCGGAGGGGCGCTTCGGGTCCTTGAGGCCGGCGCGGGTGCGGCGGATCGTCTTGGACAGGGCCGAGATGGCCTCTTCCTGGCCGATGACGCGCTCGTGCAGCGCCTTCTCCATGAAGACGAGCCTGGACGACTCCTCCTCGGTGAGCTTGAAGACGGGGATGCCGGTGGCCTGGGCCAGAACCTCGGCGATCAGGCCCTCGTCGACAACGGCGGTGGTCTTGACATCGCCGGACTTCCACTGCTTCTCGAGGCGCAGACGCTCGCCGAGGAGGTTCTTCTCCTCGTCGCGCAGGCTGGCGGCCTTCTCGAAGTCCTGGTCCTCGATCGCGGCTTCCTTGGCGGAGCGCACGACGGCGATCTTCTCGTCGAACTCGCGCAGCTCGGGCGGGCTCGAGAGGATCGACAGGCGCAGGCGTGCGCCGGCCTCGTCGATCAGGTCGATGGCCTTGTCCGGCAGGAAGCGGTCGGCGATGTAGCGGTCGGCGAGGTTCGCCGCGGCGACGATGGCACCGTCGGTGATGGACACCTTGTGGTGCGCCTCGTAGCGGTCGCGCAGACCCTTGAGGATGTTGATGGTGTGCGGCAGCGACGGCTCGGCGACCTGGATCGACTGGAAGCGGCGCTCGAGGGCGGCATCCTTCTCGAAGTGCTTGCGGTACTCGTCGAGCGTGGTCGCACCGATGGTCTGCAGCTCGCCACGGGCCAGCAGCGGCTTCAAGATGGAGGCGGCGTCGATGGCGCCCTCAGCGGCACCGGCCCCGACGAGGGTGTGGATCTCGTCGATGAAGATGATGATGTCGCCGCGGGTGCGGATCTCCTTGGTGACCTTCTTCAGGCGCTCCTCGAAGTCACCGCGGTAGCGGCTGCCGGCGATGAGTGAACCAAGGTCGAGCGAGTAGAGCTGCTTGTCCTTGAGCGTCTCGGGCACATCGCCCTTGACGATGGCCTGGGCGAGGCCCTCGACGACGGCGGTCTTGCCGACGCCGGGCTCACCGATCAGCACGGGGTTGTTCTTGGAGCGACGCGAGAGGATCTGCATGACCCGCTCGATCTCCTTCTCTCGCCCGATCACGGGGTCGAGCTTGCCGTCGCGGGCAGCCTGAGTGAGGTTGCGGCCGAACTGGTCGAGGATCTGCGAGCCGCCCTGAGGGGTGGTCTGCTCGTTCGCACCGACGGCGACCTGCTCCTTGCCCTGGTAGCCGGAGAGCAACTGGATGACCTGCTGGCGCACCCGGTTGAGGTCGGCGCCCAGCTTCACGAGCACCTGGGCGGCAACGCCCTCACCCTCGCGGATCAGGCCGAGCAGGATGTGCTCGGTGCCGATGTAGTTGTGGCCGAGCTGCAGGGCCTCGCGCAGCGAGAGCTCCAGCACCTTCTTGGCACGCGGGGTGAACGGGATGTGGCCGGTCGGCTGCTGCTGGCCCTGACCGATGATGTCCTGCACCTGCTCGCGCACGGCGTCGAGCGAGATGCCGAGCGACTCGAGCGCCTTCGCGGCAACGCCCTCACCCTCGTGGATCAGGCCGAGCAGAATGTGCTCGGTTCCGATGTAGTTGTGGTTGAGCATCTTGGCTTCTTCTTGCGCCAAGACAACGACACGACGGGCTCTGTCGGTAAATCTCTCGAACATCTTCTACTCCTCACAATGCCGCCGCGGATGCAGCATCGATACATAGAGAGTAACCAGCGCGCGGGGCGCATATGCCGGTGTTCGCCCAGAGCATGACGATGTGACGCACGGATACCGGTGCCGCCGGTGCCCGCTGGCTCGGCCCGTCGAAACCCCGGGGCGGCCGGTATGCCCTTGACAGCCGCCGGGACCACCCCTACCTTAACGATTATCGTTATTATCGACAATCGTTAGGGGACGCGATGAGCACGCACACAGCCGGCTTCCAGCTGCGCAGGTCGGAGCGCGGCTCGCTGCTGTTCTTCGCCGCCGTCGCCGCGGCCTACGGCATCCTGGTCGCCGTCGGCAGCGCGGCCCGCATCGTCTCGGTGCTCAGCGCCCCGACCGTGGAGGCGCAGATGAGCGCTGTGTTCGAGGTTCCGGCGAGCGCGGTCACGGGCGCCGCCACCCTCGTGTCTGGCAGCTTCGACAGCGCGCAGCTCGTGCTCGCCGACGTCTCTATGACCGCCCGCCTGCTGCTGGCCGGGTCGGTCCTGGCGCTCGGCCTCGCCCAGGTGCTGATCGCCGGCACGATCGTGTTCACCAGTGTCGGGCTGGTGCGCGGCCGCCCGTTCGGGCGCCGCATGACCTGGCTGCTGGCGACGGCATCCGTCACTCTCATCGCCGGCGGCCTGCTCGGCTACGCGCTCGGCATCGCCGCGCAGTTCACCATTGCGGCCGAGCTCAATCCCGACCCCGTCGGCAGCGTGTTTCCCTTCGCGGGCGGGGCCGATCTGACGATCGTGTTCGTGGGCGTCGTGCTCGGCGTCGTCGCCGCCGCCTTCGAGATCGGCGAGCGGATGCAGCGCGACACGGAAGGACTCGTCTGATGCTCGCCTGGAACATCATCGTCATTGGCGCGATCGTTGTGATCGTGGCCACCGTGGTCGGCTTCCGGTTGCTCCGCACCCGCGGCGACGACCTTGTCTTCGACGAACGGATGCCGGCCACACCTCGCCCGGCGGTGCTCGTGTTCACCCGCTTGGGCGCGACGGCCGCCGCCGGTATCGCCGTCGTGACGGCGGTGGGCCTGGTCGTGCAGTCGCTCGCCGCGCAGGCCGTGAGCGTGACGATCCCGGTCCAGACGTTCTGGCCGGGCGTTTACCCCTGGGCACGGGTCCAGGAGGGGCCGACGGCCACCGTCACCGGGGGCGGCTTCACGAGCGCCGAAGTCATGATCGAGGGCTTGGATGCCGGCACCCGCCTGCTGCTCGCCGGCGGCCACGCGCTGCAGGGCGCGACTATCGCCGTGCTCGCCGCCGCCGTCGCAGTGCTCGCCCACCGCCTGCTCGCCCACGAGCCGTTTCGGCCGATCGTGGCCCGCGGTTTCATCGTGGGCGCGATCGCGCTCATGGTCGGCGGCATCGGCTGGCAGTTCTGCTTCGGGGCCGCTGGCTACCAGGCTGCCGAGCAGGCGCTCAGGGTCACGGCGTGGAGCTCCGAGCAGATCAGCTTCGCCGGCGGCACACTGGGCGAGGTCGCTGGCGACGGCGCCGTGCCGTTCGGCACCTTCGACCCGCTGGCAACGGGCCTGCCGCAGCCGGCGTTCGAGCCGACCATCGAGCTCTGGCCGATCTTCCTCGGCCTCGCACTCCTCGCCGTAGCCGCGGCGTTCCGGCAGAGCGAGCGGATGCAGCGTGACACGGTTGGGCTGGTCTGATGGCACCGGCAGAGAGTGAGGACACCGGCATCCTGTGCCGCCTCGACGATCTCCTCGCGGCGCGCGGCATGACCCTGACGCAGCTGAGCAAGCTGGTCGGGGTGAGCATCGTGAACCTCAGCGTGCTGAAGAACGACCGGGCGCGGGCGATCCGATTCTCGACCCTGCACGCGATCTGCGACGCGCTGGACTGCGAGGTTGGCGAACTGCTCGTGCGCACGCCGCGCGGCTGATACCGGCCGCCAACTGCAGAAAAGGTCGTCGCGCGGGCCGAGGCTGTTTAGTGCTCGGATTCCCCGGCAGGCTGGTAGGCCTTGATCGGCAGCTCGATGGTCTGGTCGAGCACCGTGATCTGTAGCGGCTTCGTCGTGGTGACGTCCTGCGGGGTCCAGAACTCGGTCGTGTGCGGCACCAGGTCCATGGTGCAGGGCTTGTCGGGCAGCGGCGGAACGTCGATGCTCACCGCGTTGCCCTCGTGGGCCTTCTTCACAACGTTGATGGTGCTTGCGACCAAGGGGCAGGTTGAGCTGCCGAAGAGGGTGATGGCGATCTTGTCGCCCTCCGACACCCAGGCCGCCTCTGGTGCACCCGTGGTGTCGCTGCTCGCCTCGTGCCCCTCGGGGAAGCCGGGGAAGTTGCCGGTCGGCGTGTTACCGACTGGCGCGCAGCCGGTGAGCAGCAGGGCGGATGCCGCAACCACGGTTGCGAGTACGAGACGGGTGCGCGTGGTAGTAGCCATGGCGCAACTCTAGCGGCAGGATTCGGCGGCGTCAGCAGTCTGTCGCCGGGCGTGTCTAGCTACGGCCGGGCAGGGTCAGGCTGGTGCCGTCGAGCACGATCGTGACGTCGGAGCTGGTCGTGGTGTCGCTCGGCGTCTTGAAGACCGTGGTGTGCGGCACGAGGTCGCGGGTGCACGGCTTGGCCGGCAGAGGGGCCTGCACCGCGGTGAAGGCGTTCGCCGAGGTGGGCGTGAGCGACTCCACGATCGGCGGGCAGGTCGAGCTGCCCCAGAGCGTGATGGCGATCTGCGCGCCGTTTTTCAGCCAGTACAGCTGCGGGTCGCCGCTCGGGTTCTGCGGCAGCCCGTCAAGGCCCTCCGGCAGGCCGGCGTAGTCGTCGGAGGCGCCGATCGTTCCGCCGGTCGGCGAGCCTGCCGTACTGGCGCAGGCGCTGATTCCGACGACGACGGTGAGCGCCAGGAGCAGCGCGGCAGCGGTACGCAACGTCTTCATTCCGCCAGACTAGCGCCTCGGTCTGCGGCCTAGGCTGGAGCCGTGAGCAATCTTGAGCGTGACCCGGCCGAGCTTGTGTGCGAGTTCATCGAGGCGGTGACGGATGCCGGCCCGACCCCCGTGGAGGTGCTGCAGCCCCGCGACGTGCCGCTCGGCGGCCCCCGCGCCATGCCGGTGCGGCGCACGCTTCCGCAGCGTGGGCGCAGCACGATCGGTGCCTGGTGTTTTGCCGACCACTACGGGCCTGACGACGTCGCCTCCACCGGCGGCATGGTGGTTCCACCGCACCCGCACACCGGCTTGCAGACGGCCAGTTGGCTGTTCGAGGGCGAGATCGAACACCGGGACAGTGTCGGCAGCCACGCCATGGTGCGCCCGGGCGAGCTGAACCTGATGACCGCAGGGCGCGGCATCTCGCACTCGGAGGTATCGACGCCGACCACCACCGTGCTGCACGGGGTGCAGCTGTGGATCGCGCTGCCGGATGCCGCCCGCAGCGTGCAGCCGTTCTTCGAGCGGCACGACGCGCGCCGCCTGCAGCGCGGCGCCGCCGTCGCGCAGGTGTTCGTGGGGGCGCTGGCCGACGAGCCGGCAGCCGGTTCCGGGCCGGGTGCCGCGGCATCCCCCACCGTGTTCTCGGCGCTGCTCGGCGCCCAGCTCGACCTGCCGGCGGGCGCCGCCGTGACGCTGGCGCTCGACCCGTCGTTCGAGCACGGCCTGCTGGTGGATGCCGGCCCGGTCGCCCTCGACGACGGTCAGAGCGGTGGCGACACAGGCACAACGGTGCTGGCCCACGCCGAGCTCGGCTACCTCGCCCCGGGCCGGTCGTCCGTCACGCTGCGCGCAGGGGACTCCCCCGTGCGCCTGGTGCTGCTCGGCGGGGAGCCGTTCCCCGAGCAGATCGTGATGTGGTGGAACTTCATTGGCCGCGGCCACGACGAGATCGTCGAGGACCGCCGGGAATGGCAGCACGACGTGATCGGCGGCGCCGCGGCGGGCGGCCGCTTCGGCACCGTGGCCGACTACCCCGGCTCTCCCCTGCCCGCGCCGGCGCTGCCCACGGTGCGCCTCAAGCCGCGCGGCTGAGACTGCGTGCGCCAGCGTTCATGCGATGTTGGCTTCGGCCGTAAGCCTTCTCGAGCCAGCGGCGGAGCTACTGCAGCGCGGAGGTGAGCCGGGCCAGGCCGTCGAGCACGGTGGAGCGCAGCGGCTGCTTCATCCACTCGTCGAGGGTGAGCTCTTTGCTGACGGAGCGGTAGTGGTCCTCGACGGCGCGCATCGCGGCGACGAAGCTGTGGCCGCGCACCAGCATCGAGACCTCCATGTTGAGGCCGAAAGAGCGCATGTCCATGTTGCTGGAGCCGATCACGGCCACATCGTCGTCGATCGTGAAGTGCTTGGAGTGCAAAATGTACGGCGCCTTGTACTGGTAGATGCGCACGCCGGCTCGCAGCAGGGCCTCGTAGTAGGAGCGCTGCGCATGCCAGACCAGGGCCTGGTCGCCGACCTCCGAGACGAACAGATCGACCGGAACGCCGCGGTCGACGGCGGTCGTGATGGCGTAGAGCATCGACTCGTCCGGAACGAAGTACGGGCTCGTGATCACGATGCGGTGCTGGGCCCCGTAGAGCAGTGCGAGGAACAGGCGCAGGTTGTTCTCACCCTCGAAGCCGGGCCCGCTCGGCACCACCTGGCACTCGAGCAGCGCCGGGTCGTCGATCGATTCGAGCACCTGCGCCTCGTTCTCGAGCAACTCCTCCGACTCGATGTACCAGTCGGTGATGAAGATCAGGTTGAGCGCGTCAACGACGGGCCCCTCCACCCGCGTCACCAGCTCCTGCCACTTGAGCCCGCGCTTGATGTTGGAACGCTTGTTGTAGCTGCGGTCGATCACGTTCAGCGAGCCCATGAACGCGGCGCGCCCGTCGACGACGAGGATCTTGCGGTGGTTGCGCAGGTCCGGCCGCTGGAAGTGCCCGCGCAGCGGCTGCACCGGCAGCATCATGTGCCACTCAGCGCCCATCTCGTTGAGGCGTCCAACGGTGTGCTTGTAGCCCTTGCTGCGCCACGACGCCCAGTGGTCAAAGAGCACGCGCACCTTCACGCCGCGCGCGATGGCCGCCTCCAGCGCATCGAAGAACACCGCGGTGGTCTGGTCGCAGGAGAAGATGTAGAACTCGACGTGCACGTACTTGGTGGCCCGGTCCACCTCGGCGGCCATCGCCAGGATGGTGCTGTCGTAATCCTCGAGCAGCGTCGCGGTGTTGCCGTCGACCATCGGCATCGAGGTGAGGTTCTGGTTCAGCTGCGAGACCGAGGCGAACCACTCAGGCCATTCCTCGTTGTGCTGCCGGCCGCCTGGCACATCCGAGTTGGCGCGGATGAAGGCATCCATGCGGCGTTGTTTGGCCATTCGGGCGCGCGGCAGCTTGGGGTTGCCGATCAGCAGGAACAGCAGGATGCCGATGTACGGGATGAAGAAGACGGCGAGCAGCCAGGCCATGCCGGCCGTTGGGCGGCGATTGCGCGGGATGATGATGATCGCCGCGACGCGGACCGCGAGGTCCACGAGCAGCAGGAAGATAATGATGACGAGCGACGTGTCCGATGGATCCGTGAAGTCAATCAGCATTGAGCGCTACCGGGCCGGGTGGTCGAGGCCCAGACGCGCGCGCTCTTCTGACTCGATGCGGGCGTACACCTTGCGTTCGGTGCGGTCCATCCGGATGATCGAGCGCATGACGAGCCAGAAGATGGCTCCGACCAGCAGCGTCGGAACAATCGAGAAGATCGCGTTCACCCAAAAGTTATCCATAGCCACTCCAGAATACGTTGCTTTTGTGCCGGCGTGGTTCCCCACGCTGAGTGGGGGCGGAAGCCGGTTTCTCCGGCATCCGCCCACTCACATCAGGATCCACCTGTGATGATGCCCCAGACGCCGCTACCGACCATGTACAGGCCGATGCCGCCGCCGATGATCCAGAAGGCGAGCCGGTTGTTGGACACCCGCTTGGGGTCCTTCGGCGGGTCCGTCTCGCTCTTGGGCAGGAACTCGTTATCCATGGTGCGCCTTTGCTCCGTTGATGTGTTGTGCGGGAACTACTTGACCAGCGGGAACAGGATCGTCTCGCGGATGCCGAGGCCGGTGAGGGCCATCAGCAGGCGATCGATGCCCATGCCCATGCCACCGGTCGGCGGCATGCCGAACTCGAGGGCCCGCAGGAACTCCTCGTCCAGGCGCATCGCCTCCGGGTCGCCGCCGGCAGCCAGCGTGGCCTGCTCGACGAAGCGCTCGCGCTGGATGACAGGGTCGACGAGCTCGGAGTAGCCGGTGGCCAGCTCGAAGCCGCGGATGTAGAGGTCCCACTTCTCGACGACGCCCGCAATGGAGCGGTGGCCGCGCACCAGGGGGCTGGTGTCGACGGGGAAGTCCATCACGAACGTGGGGCGCACGAGGCCGCCCTTGACGAAGTGCTCCCAGAGCTCTTCGACGTACTTGCCGTGGATCGGGTGGTCGATCTCGATGCCCTCGCGCTCGGCGAGCGCCTTGAGCTCGGCGAGCGGGGTCTCCGGCGTGAAGCTGGTGCCGGCGGCCGCATTCAGGCTGTCGTACATCGAGATGCGGTCCCACTGGCCGCCGAGGTCGAACTCGGTGCCGTCGGCCCAGGTCACGACGTGGCCGCCCGCGATGGAGGTGGCTGCATCCTGGATCAGCTTCTGGGTGAGGTCGGCGATCGAGTTGTAGTCGCCGTAGCCCTGGTAGGCCTCGAGCATCGCGAACTCGGGGCTGTGCGTGGAGTCGGCGCCCTCGTTGCGGAAGTTGCGGTTGATCTCGAACACGTGGTCGATGCCGCCGACGACGGCGCGCTTGAGGTAGAGCTCCGGCGCGATGCGCAGGAACAGCTCGGTGTCGAAGGCGTTGGAGTGCGTGACGAACGGCCGGGCGGATGCCCCACCGTGCATGACCTGCAACATGGGGGTCTCGACCTCGATGAAGCCGAGCTCGTCGAAGGTGCGGCGCAGGCTGGCGACGGCCTTGGCCCTGGCGATGACGTTGGTGCGGGCCTGCTCGCGCGCGATCAGGTCGAGGTAGCGGCTGCGCACGCGGTTCTCTTCGCTCAAGTCGTTGTGCAGGTTCGGCATCGGCAGCAGCGTCTTGGACGCGATCTGCCAGCTGTCGGCCATGATCGACAGCTCGCCACGGCGGCTGGCGATGACCTCACCGTGCACGAACACGTGGTCGCCCAGGTCGACCAGGTCCTTCCACTCGGCCAGGCTCTCCTCGCCGACCTCGGCGAGGCTGACCATGGCCTGGATGCGGCTGCCGTCGCCGGCCTGCAGGGTGGCGAAGCAGAGCTTGCCGGTGTTGCGCAGGTACATGATGCGGCCGGCGATGCCGACGATCTCGCCGGTGGCGGTGTCGGGCTCGAGGTCGCCGAAGCGTGCGCGCAACTCGGGGATCGTGGTGGTGACGGGAACGCTCACCGGGTAGGCGCCACCGCCGAGATCTGCCGCGGCTGCGATGAGCCGCTCACGCTTGGCCAGTCGCACGGCCTTCTGCTCGGAGATCTCGTTCTGCTCTGCAGCGATCTCTTCGGCGGTGGGCTCGGTGGGGGCGTCGGCCATGTCTTCTCCGTGAACTGAGGCTGGATGCGGGTATCAAGACGTATACACACGCAACATCAAGAGTACCGGGCGCGAACTGGGCATCTGCCCGGCGGCTTTCGAGGCGCCGGCGGCTGTCCTCCCGCTGGTTGAGCCGCTCCCCTCCCCGTTGGCTCGAGGGAGCGCCAGCGACCGAAGCCACCTGCGCCGGCGCTGCACTCTCGCGGCACGGGAGGCGCGGGTGGTCAGCCGATCGTGATGCTGGCGTTGTCGATCAGGCGGGTGGCGCCGACCCGCGCCGCGACGAGGGCAATGGCCCGGCCGCGGAAGTGCTCGTCCACCGGCAGGAACGTGGCCGGGTCGACGACGACCAGGTAGTCGAGCGTCACGGCGTCGTGGTCGCCGAAGCTCGCCGTCGCCTCGGCCAGCAGCTCGACGAGTCCGTCGCCGGCCGCGGCATCCGCCGCCTGCAGGGCCGCGCTCAGCGCCAGGGCTGCCTGTCGCGCGCCCTCGTCGAGGAAGCGGTTGCGGCTGGAGAGGGCGAGCCCGTCGGCCTCACGCACGGTCGGCACGATCTCGAGGTCGAGCGGCAGGTTGAGGTCGGCGACCATGCGGCGCACGAGGAACACCTGCTGGGCGTCCTTCTGGCCGAACAGTGCCACGTCCGGGTTCACGATGTTGAACAGCTTCGCCACGACGGTCAGCATGCCGTCGAAGTGACCGGGCCGGGTCGCGCCCTCCAGCAGGGTGCCGATGTGGCCTGCGGTGACCATCGTCGAGCTGGCGCCCGCCGGGTACATCTCGCGCGCGGTCGGGGCGAAGACGAAGTCGACGCCTTCGGCAGCGAGCGCCTCGATGTCGGCGTCCAGCGTGCGCGGGTAGGCGTCGAGGTCCTCACCCGCGCCGAACTGCAGCGGGTTGACGAAGATCGACACGACGACCGTGTCGGCCAGCTCGCGCGCCCGGCGCACGAGGCTGAGGTGCCCCTCGTGCAGTGCGCCCATCGTGGGCACGAATGCGACGGTCAATCCCCCCGCCCGCTTCCGCTCAAGCGCCGCGCGGGTGGCGCGGATGGTGGTCAACAGCTGCGGGGCGCTCACGCCTGCTCCTCTGGGTCGTCGTTGTCGTAGTACTGGTTGTCCCGGAGGGCCTCGTCGAGCAGCTCGCGGGACGGCTCGGCGCCGCCGCTCTGGGCAAGCGCCTTCTCGACGGCCGAACGCACCAGCGGCGCCAGCACGGCTCCGGGCGACTCCACGCCGATCCCGGCCAAGAGCCCGGCAGCCTGTTCGACGATGGCGGTCGAGAACGAGACGGCAGTGTCGATGGCCTCGGCGTAGCCGGCCCGGTCCGCCTCGGCAACGACGAGCGGCTCACCGCCCATCTCGACGACGAGCGCCTGCCCGATCGGCAGCACCGGGCCGGGAGCGGTCACCGCGAACCAGGTGCCGGCCAAGCGGGCAAGGTCGAGGCTGGTGCCGGTGAACGTCATGGCCGGGTGCACGGCGAGCGGGATCGCTCCGGCGATGAGGGCCGGCCGCAGCACGCCGATGCCGTGGCGCGCCGAGGTGTGCAGCACGAGCTGCCCCGGCTGCCAGGCGCCGCGGGCGGCGAGGCCGGCAACGAGGGGTTCGAGCTCGGCATCCGGCACAGCCAAGATCACGAGTTCGCTGCGCTCGACGAGCACGTCGACGTCGAGGATCGGCGCCCCGGGCAGGATCGTCTCCGCCCGCTCCCGGCTCTCGGCCGAGATCGCCGAGATGCCCACGATCGCGTGCCCGGCCCCGGCCAGCGCCGCGCCGAGGATCGGCCCGACGTTGCCGGCGCCGACAATGCCGACGCCGAGTCGGCCCGCCCGTTGTCCGGTCATCAGAATGCCTCCTGTGGGGTGCCCCAGTGGTGGCTGGTATCGCTGGCGGCGGATGCCACGGCGCCGCCGGCCAGCTGTTCGAAGAGTTCGGCGCAGACGCGCGTATCGATCACACTGAGTCGGGCGGAGACCGGCCCGGCGACGGTGTGCAGCTGCACACCGCTCAAATCGAGGCGGCGCTGGATCGGCCCCTGGGAGAGCCCGACGCTCTGCACGCGGGCGAAGGGCACGAGGGTGAGCTCGCGGGCGATGACGCCGCGGCGCAGAAGCACCGTGTTCGGGGTGAGCGCGAATCCGGTGCGGCGCCACGAGAACGGCCGCAACCAGGCGGCCCGGCGCGGGGCGTTGCTGTAGCCGTCCGCACCACCCTTGGACGTGAGTCCGCGCTCGATCAGCGAGGGAGACGCCGCCGCGGGGGCGACCGGCACCGGCCCAGACATGCCCTCGGGCGAGAATGCCGGCTCGGGGGCTGTGGCGGCCGCCAGCTCGGGCATCAGTCCAGAGCCCGGCAGCAGGAGGGCGAGCACGCGCTCCACGTCGTCGAGACGACCAACGGGCAGCACTGTGGTGTTCGAGGCGTTCTGCCCGTTCTGGGTGGAGTGCCCGGCGGTGTTGATGCGAATCGTCCACCAGCCGAACGGCCTCCAAAGCAGCGGCTGCGTGACGGCGATCGCGTGCACGCGTCCGGGCGGGATCGTCTCGTTGCTGGTGGAGAGCAGCCCGTAGCCGACGCGCACGCCGTCCGGGGTTCCGGCAATCGTGTACCGCAGCCCCTTGGTGAAACGGTTGATGTAGAAGCTGGCGGCACCGATCAGCGCCGGGATGATGGTGAAGATCAACCAGTACTGCTGGTTCACGATGCCGATCGGCACCACGACCATCAGCGCGACCAGCACCACGCTGAACCCGCTGACCACGATCGACGCGATCAGGCGCAGCGGCGGGATATGCACGACCGACTCCGGCGGAGCGGCATCCGGGTCCAGCTCCGGCGCGAGGAACTCGGTGGCGCGCTGAGTGACGATGGCGCCGACGGATGCCGCGAAGCGGTGCCCGCCGGTGGTTCCCGCCTCGGCGTCAGCACCCGGCGGCAGCGCGGCGGCATCCGGAACAGAGACCGGCTCGACGGCCCCGGCAACCGCGCCGGCCCCCGCACCCTGCCGCGCACCGGAGGCGAGCCGCAGGATGTCGCGGCGCAGCGCGTCGGTGTGGCCGGAGCCCAGGTAGGCCAGCTGCACGTTGCCGTCCTGGCCGGCGACGCCGACCTCGAGCTTGGCGGCGCCGAAGATGCGTGGCAGCAGCGGGCGGTTGATGTTGACGCCCTGGATCCGGTCCAGGCGTGCCTTGCGGTTCGTGCGGAACAGGATTCCGCTGCGCACCTCGACGGCCTCCGGCGTCACCCGGAAGCTGTGCATCCGCCAGGACAGGTAGAAGCCGGCCATCACGAGCAGCAGCACGCCGAGCACGGCGAGCAGCGCCCAGCCGACCATGCCGCGGTTGTAGATCTCATCCAGCGGGTCGCCGCCGTAGCTGGGCACGTGGAAGAACAGCTCAACCAGGCGCTCGCGCAGGTTGGCGATCACGATGCCGGTGATGGCGATCAGCGCGACGCCGCCCTTGAACAGCGGCGTCGCCGGGTGCAGGCGGTGCCATTCGCCGTCGGCCAGGCTCGTCTCGACGCTCGGCCCCGCCCCACGCGCGGGGCTCTGGATCGGTTCCTGCGCCGGGATATTCTGCAGCGGGTCCTGCGGCGGGCCCTGAGTCATGCTCACAGCCCGGCCCGGCGGCTCTCAGCCAGCGCGACCAAACGGTCGCGCAGCTGCTCCGCCTCCTCCAACGGCAGGCCGGGGATCACGACGCCCGTCGCGGCGGCTGCCGTCACGAACTTGAGCTCGGCCAGGCCGAGCGCCCGGGCGATGGGGCTCCGGGTGATGTCGACGAGCTGCATCCGGCCGTACGGCACGGAGACGAAACGCTGGAACATGATGCCGCGGCGAAACAGCAGGTCGTCGCCGCGCAGCTGGTAGCCGATGGAGCGCACCCGGCGCGGCTCGATCACGATCGAGACGAGGAAGATCACGATGAGCGCGATGAGCACCCAGAGCGCCCACTGCTGCTCGCCGAGGAGCCACACGGCGGCGGCTCCGGCGCAGAACAGCAGCCCGCCGATCAGCGTGCCGACGACCTCGACGACGAGGTACTTCGGCGAGACGCGGTGCCAGACGGTGGGGTCGCCGACGTCGAGGCGGCCCGGCCCCGCTGCGGGCTTCTGAGTGCCGGCCGAGTGCGCGGCATCCACCGTCGGCTCAGCCGTCGACTCGAATCGCGGCTCAGATGCCGGCTCAGGCGTCGACTCAGACATGCGCTCATTCAGGGGCTCACTCATGCGCTCAATCATGGCGTCTCTCGCGGTGAACTCAGACATGGGAGCCGGGAGCGGTCTCCGTGTCCGGCGCGGTGTCGTCGGGCGGCAGCGTGCAGAAGTGCTCCGCAATGAGCCCGGCGATGAGCAGCACGATGCCACCGGCGGCGGTGGCGATCGCCATCCAGAGCACGGCGGCGGCCGGTACCGCCTGCCTGCTGAACAGGTAGAGGAGCAGCCCGAGCCCCACCCCGCCGAGCAGCGCACCCGAGAGGCTGGACGCCTTGGCCAGCACGGCGACGCGCAGCGCCCGGAACGGGTCGACGTGCGTGCGGACCTTCGCCTTGACGGCCCGGCGGATCGGCCAGGCCAATGCCACGACGACCACGCCGAGGGCTACGAGGGTCAGAGCCAGCGAGAGCGGCGGCACAATGATCGGGCGGCCGGATGCGGCGATCGCCAGTTCGGCCAGAAAAGCAACCGCGGTGCCGCCGAGCGCAAGCAGCACCAGCGTCACGGGGGCGGTGCGCTTCATCTCTGCGCCCCGGAGCCGGCCACTGGCCCGTCGGGCTGGGAGGCGGGCAGCGCGTCGACCCGGCCGAGACCGGGCAGGGAGGCGTCGGGGTCGAGCTCCAGCCAGGGCACCAGCACGAAGTCGCGCTCTGCGGCACGCGGGTGCGGCAGGGTGAGGCGGTCGTCGCTCTGCTGCAGCTCGCCGTAGCTGATCAGGTCGAGGTCGAGGGTACGGTCGCCCCAGTGCTCCGTGCGCTCCCGGCCGTGCGCGCGCTCGATGGCGTTGAGGGCGTCGAGCAAGGCGTGCGGCGCCAGGCTGGTGAGCACCGTCACGACGCCGTTGAGGTAGGCGGGGGCCTCATGGTCGATGCCGTGCGGCTTGAGCGCCGGCGTCTCGATCAAGGCCGAGACACCGGTGAGTTCGACGCCGGGCAGGTCCGCAATGGCCACGACAGCCTCGCTCAGCGTCTCGTCGCGGTCGCCGAGGTTGGCGCCGAGGGCGATGACGGCCGGCTGCATGGACTGGTCGGCGGTGCTCATGGGCGCTCCCGGGTGATCGTGACGGAAACGTCGTCGAAGGGCACCGTGATCGGTGCGTCTGGCTTGTGCAGCGTGACCCGCACGCGCTGGGCGGAAGGGTGCGCGAGCACGGTTGCGGCGATGCGCTCGACGACCGTCTCGATCAGGTCGACCGGGTCGCGCTGCACGGCGGCGGCGACCTCCTCGGCGAGCTCGCCGTAGTGGATGGTGGCGGCCAGCTCGTCGCCGGCGGCGGCCGCGGCGAAGTCGAGCCACACGGTCACGTCGGCGACGAAGGCCTGGCCGTTCTCGCGCTCGAAGTCGAAGACGCCGTGGTGGGCCTGCACGCGCAGCCCGGTCAGGGTGATGTGGTCGCGAGCCGCCCAATCCACGGCGGCGGCTGGGGTTTCAGGGCTCGTTCGAACCGCGTTGAGATCAGGCACGTGCTCCACCTTGCCACGAAGCGAGCACATCGAGGGCAACGCGCGTGCCGGCGACGTCGTGCACGCGCAGCGCCCATGCGCCCTGCTGGGCGGAGAGCACGCTCACCACGGCCGTCGGCAGGTCGCGCTCCGCGGTCGCGGCGCCGTCGGCGAGAAGCTCGCCGAGGAAGCGCTTGCGGGAGGCACCGACCAGCACGGGGTAGCCGAGCGCCTGCAGTTCGCCGAGCCTGCCGAGCAGCGCCCAGTTGTGCGCGGCGGTCTTCGCGAAGCCGAGGCCGGGGTCCAGCACGAGCTTGTCTGGGGCAACACCGGCGGCCAGCAGTGCGTCGACCCGGCCGGCGAGCTCGTCGCACACCTCGGCGACCACGTCACCGTAGTGGGCGAGATCCTGCATCGTGGCCGAGTGGGCGCGCCAGTGCATCGCGATGTAGTGCAGCCCGCTCGCAGCAACGGCATCCGCCATGCCGGGGTCGGCCAGCCCGCCAGAGACGTCGTTGATGATCGTGGCGCCGGCCGCGGCTGCGGCGCTGGCCGTCGCGGCGTTCATGGTGTCGACGCTCACGGCGATGCCGGCCCCGGCCAGGGCGGCGATCACGGGAATGACCCTGGCCTGCTCCTCGCTCGGGTCGACCCGAGCGGCGCCCGGCCTCGTCGACTCGCCGCCGACGTCGATGATGTCGGCGCCGGATGCCACCAACTGCCGGGCGTGGGCCAACGCCGCGCTCGGTTCAGCCCAGCGCCCGCCATCGCTGAACGAGTCGGGGGTGACGTTGACGATGCCCATCACGAGGGGGCCGCCGCCGGCATCCGCCCGGTCGAACAGGGACTGAGCAGGAGACGCCGGTGTGGGAGCCGTTGGCTCAGACACCGTGCCCGCCCGATGCGATCAGCGCCATCAGCTCGGCCCGTGCGACGGGCTCGGCGAGGCTGCCGCGGCTGGCGATGGTCACGGTCGAGCTGGAGGCCTGGCGGGAGCCGCGGGCGACGACGCAGCGGTGCACCGCGTCGAGCACGACGAGCACGCCGCGGGGGTCGAGCCCCTCCTGCAACGCGTCGGCGATCTCCTCGGTCAAGCGCTCCTGGAGCTGCGGCCGCGCCGAGAGGGTGTCCACGAGGGCCGGCAGCTTGCCGAGGCCGACGACGCGGTCGCTCGGCAGGTAGGCGATGTGCACGACTCCGACGAAGGGCAGCAGGTGGTGCTCACATACCGAGCGGAAGTCGATGCCGCGCAGCAGCACGACGTCGCTGGTCTGTGGGGAACCGTCCGCGTCGGTGCCGATCGGCACCGAGTCGCGCAGGTGCGCCAGCGGGTCCTGTGTCAGGCCACCGAAGAACTCCGCGTAGGCGTCGGCCACGCGGGTCGGCGTCTTGGCCAGACCCGGCCGGGCGGGATCCTCGCCGATCGCGAGAATGATCTCGTTCACGGCGGCCTCGATGCGTGCCCGGTCGACTCCGCTCACGAGCGCGCCTACGCCGTGGCCGGGCGGGGGTTCGCCGATGGCCCGCGCTCCGGCGGCGCCTCAGTGCCTGCCTCGCTGGATTCCACGCTGCCGCTGGTGATCCCGGGGTTCACCGGAGAGGTGAGCACAGGGAAGTCGATCGGCGGTCGCTCGGAGATCGGGCGCTTGTCGCTGGAGAGCCACTGCGGGCGCTCCGGCAGCTTGCGCACGTCCGCGAAGATCTCGGCAATCTGGTTGTGGTCGAGGGTCTCCTTCTCCAGCAGCTCTGCGGCGAGCCGGTCGAGGATGTCGCGGTTGTCGTTGAGCACCTGCCAGGCCTCGTCGTGCGCCTGCTCGATGAGCGCGCGCACCTCGTTGTCGACCTGCTCGGCGATGCGCTCGGAGTAGTCGCGCTGGTGGCCCATGTCGCGGCCGAGGAACACCTCGCCACTGGACTGGCCGAGCTTGACCGCGCCGACGTCGGTGCTCATGCCGTACTCGGTGACCATCTTCCGGGCCGTCGAGGTGGCCTTCTCGATGTCGTTGGATGCTCCGGTCGTCGGGTCGTGGAAGACCATCTCCTCGGCGACGCGGCCGCCCATGGCGTAGGTGAGCTGGTCGAGCAGCTCGTTGCGGGTGACCGAGTACTTGTCCTCGAGCGGCATGACCATGGTGTAACCCAGGGCGCGACCGCGCGGCAGGATGGTGATCTTGGTGACCGGGTCGGTGTAGTTCATCGCCGCGGCAGCGACGGCGTGGCCGCCCTCGTGGTAGGCGGTGATCAGCTTCTCCTTGTCGCGCATGACGCGGGTGCGGCGCTGCGGGCCGGCCATCACACGGTCGATGGCCTCGTCGAGGGCACGGTTGTCGATGAGCTGTGCGTGCGAGCGCGCGGTGAGCAGCGCGGCCTCGTTCAGCACGTTGGCCAGGTCGGCACCGGTGAAGCCGGGTGTCTTGCGTGCGACGACCTCCAGGTCGACGCCCTTGGCGAGCGGCTTGCCCTTGCCGTGCACCTCGAGGATCTTCTTGCGGCCGAGCATGTCGGGGGCGTCAACGCCGATCTGGCGGTCGAAGCGGCCGGGGCGCAGCAGAGCCGGGTCCAGGATGTCGGGGCGGTTCGTCGCGGCGATCAGGATGACGTTCGCCTTGGGGTCGAAGCCGTCCATCTCGACGAGCAGCTGGTTGAGCGTCTGCTCGCGCTCGTCGTGGCCGCCGCCCATGCCGGCGCCGCGGTGGCGGCCGACGGCGTCGATCTCGTCGACGAAGATGATGGCCGGGGAGTTCTCCTTGGCCTGCTGGAACAGGTCGCGCACGCGGCTGGCGCCGACACCGACGAACATCTCGACGAAGTCCGAGCCGGAGATCGAGTAGAACGGCACGCCGGCCTCACCCGCGACGGCGCGGGCGAGCAGGGTCTTTCCGGTTCCGGGAGGGCCGTAGAGCAGCACGCCCTTCGGGATCCGGGCGCCGACAGCCTGGAAGCGGGCCGGGTCCTTGAGGAAGTCCTTGATCTCCTCGAGTTCCTCGATCGCCTCGTCGGCGCCTGCGACGTCCTCGAAGGTGACCTTCGGGCTCTCCTTGGTGACGAGTTTGGCCTTGGACTTGCCGAACTGCATGACCTTGTTGCCGCCGCCCTGCATGCTGGAGAGCATCCACCAGAAGAACAGGCCGATGAGCAGAACGGGCAGCAGGATGCCGAGCAGCGAGAGCAGCCAGTTCGGCTGAGGGACCTCGTCGTCGAAGCCCTTGGGCGGGTTGGCCGTGGTCACGGCGTCAACCACCTCCGGCCCGCGCGGGGCCACGTAGTAGAACTGCACCTGGTCGCCGAGCTTGGGGTCGGCGGTGGTCAGGGTGAGGTCGACGCGCTGTTCGCCGTCGACGATCTTGGCGCTGGCGACCTTGCCGTCCTTGAGGAACGCCAGGCCTTCCTGCGTGGAGACCTGACGGAATCCCGACATGGTGATCAGGCTCGACCCGATCCACACGGCGACGACCGCGAGCACGATGTAGAGCAGTGGACCGCGAAGAAGCTTCTTGACGTTCATGGTGCTGCAAGGCTATCGCTACCGCGCTGCACGATTGCCGCATGTTCGCTGAAGGCTCACAGCGTGGCGGGGTAATTGGGCGGTTGGGCGCCCCAAGCCCCGGTCAGCGGCGCGAAAGCGCGCCGCGCTGGTTGATTTCGACAGGCTCAATCAGCGGGTGTCACATCGAAGGATCTCGTCCCTACCTGCGTCCGCAGGTTGAGCCTGTCGAAACCCCACCCCGCTGGTTGAGACTGTCGAAACCCCACCCCGCAGGTTGAGCCTGTCGAAACCCCGTCCCGCTGGTTGAGCTTGTCGAAACCTTGCTTGTTGTCCACAGTGCCCCGCCCGGGCCCCGGTCTCCACACGCCTCGCACCCAACCGCCCGCGAAACCCCAGCAACGAGACGATCAAGCCATCGACCGGAGGGAAGCCGCCATGGCACACGTCTACATACTCTGCTGCGCAGACGGCAGCTACTACGTGGGCAACACACGCAGCCTTGATGCGCGCCTCGAACAGCATTTCAGCGGCCGCGGCAGCGCGTACACCGGCGCGCGGATGCCGGTCACGCTCGCCTTCGACGAGGAGTACGAGCGGGTTGACGAGGCCTACGCTCGTGAGAAACAGATCCAGGGCTGGAGCCGGGCGAAGAGGGAAGCCCTCATTAGCGCGAACTTCGCGCTGCTCCCGGAGCTCAGCCACAGCGCAGGCCAACGCGACACCCGCAACCCCAATCGCGTCCTGTGATTTCGACAGGCTCAATCAGCGGGTGTCTCGCTGGTTGAGCTTGTCGAAACTCCCGTCCCGCTGGTCGGGTGTCCCGCTGGTTGAGCCTGTCGAAACCCCGTCCTGTAGCTCGGGCGACCCGCTGGTTGAGCCTGTCGAACCCCCTCGCCGGGACCTGATTTCGACAAGCTCAATCAACGGGCGGGGCTCAATCAACGGGCGGGGCTCAATCAGCGGGCGGGGCTCAATCGACAGGTAGGGCGCAGCCGACGGGACGCGGCCCAGCAGCCAGAGAACGAGAAAGGCTCCGGACACCGCGCGATGCGGCATCCGGAGCCTTGTGAAGCTCGAGCTTGTCGACGGCTAGCTGTAGACGTGCGGGGCGAGGATGCCGACGCTGCGCAGGTTGCGGTACATCTCGTTGTAGTCCAGGCCGTAGCCGACGACGAACTTGTTCGGGATGTCGAAGCCGAGGTACTTGACGTCGATGTCGACGCGGGCCGCCTCCGGCTTGCGGAGCAGCGCGCAGATCTCGACCGAGGCCGGGCCGCGCGACTTGAGGTTGGCGATCAGCCAGCTGAGCGTCAGGCCGGAGTCGATGATGTCCTCGACGATGAGCACCTTGCGCCCGGTCAGGTCACTGTCGAGGTCCTTCAGGATGCGCACGACGCCGCTGGAGGTGGTGCCGGAGCCGTACGAGGAGACGGCCATCCAGTCCATCGTCACCTGCATGTTCAGCTCGCGGGCGAGGTCGGCCATGACCATGACGGCGCCCTTCAGCACGCCGACCAGGAGCACGTTCTCGCCGGCGTAGTCGGTCTCGATCTGGCGAGCCATCTCGGCCAGACGACCGTGGATCTGTTCCTCGGTCAGCAGGATTTCCTCGAGGTCACCGGCGATGTTTTGCGATTCCATGGACGTTCGATCCGTTCCGGCATCGGCTGCGCCGAGGCCCTGCTGCTCTGTCTTGCGGGGAGTAGTTGGGAGGTGCTGCAACTGGGGCTAGGCAGCCGTGAAGACGAGCAGCCCAGCGCTCCTCTCAACCCTAACGCCTGGCACGTTGAGAGCTTTCTGACCGTGCCAGTCGGTGACCAGCCGCGCGATGGCCAGTGTGTGCACCCGTTCCAGGGTGACGCCGAACTCGCTGTGCACCACGAAGCGGATGACGCGCTGCCGCAGGGCCGCCGGGTTGGCGGCCAGCGCGGCGACCGAGACGGCGATGCCGGCCTCGGCCGGCTCGCAGATCTCCTCGATGAACTCGAGCACCATCTCGTCGAGCGCGGCGGAATCTTCACGCAGCTGCTCGGCGGTGCGGGCCAGCGCCTCGGCGACACCGGGGCCGAGCTCGGCCTCCAGCACCGGCAGCACCGTCTCGCGCACCTGCACCCTGGCGTATGCGGGGTCGGTGTTGTGCGGGTCGTGCCAGGGCGTCAGCCCAGAGTCCGCGCAGAACTGCAGGGTGTCGGCCCGGCGGATACCGAGCAACGGGCGCAGGTACGGGCCGGTCTGCGCCGCCATGCCGTGCAGGCTGGTCGGCCCCGAACCGCGCGCCAGGCCGAGCAAGACCGTCTCAGCCTGGTCGTCGAGGGTGTGGCCGAGCAGGATGCCGCGGGCGCCGGTCTCGGCGAGCACCCGCTCGAGCGCACCGTAGCGGGCGGCACGCGCAGCAGCCTCCATGCCACCGTCAACCCCGACAGCGACCGCCACGACGAGCACGGGCTCGAGGCCGAGCTCGCGCGCCTGCTCGGCCGCTCGGGCGGCGACCTCCGCCGAGCCGTCCTGCAGGCCGTGGTCGACGATCACGGCGCCGGCCCGCAGCCCGGCCCGTGGCGCCTCGAACGCGGTCGCCGCGGCCAGCGCCAGCGAGTCGGCGCCGCCGCTGAGCGCGACCAGCAGGAGCGGGGCGTCGGCGACATCCGCAGGTGTCGCTGTCGGCGTCTCAGGCAGCAGCTCAGAAGGGCTGGTCAGCGCCCCACGCACGGCCCGGCGCACGTCGGCAATGACCGGGGTCAAACGGGGTCGGCGCAGAGAATCCATCAAGTAACCTTATTCCGGACTTTCCCCACTCGGGGTTTGCGCTGCATACGCACCCATTTCATGGATTCAAGGAGACCCCACCATGGCTGAGTACCTCGCCGTCATTGAGATTCCCAAGGGAAGCCGAAACAAGTACGAGGTCGACCACGAGACCGGTCGCGTCTTCCTCGACCGCGTGCTCTACACGACCTTCGTCTACCCCACCGACTATGGCTACTTCGAGAACACGCTGGGCCTGGACGGCGACCCTGTCGACGTGCTCGTGCTGCTCGACTACCCGCTCTTCCCGGGCGTCGGCGTCAAGGTGCGCCCCGTCGGCGTGTTCAACATGACCGATGACGGCGGCAGCGACGCCAAGGTCATCGCCGTTCCGGCCGGCGACCCCCGCTGGAACCACATCCAGGACGTCACCGACATCCCCGAGTTCCAGCGCAAGGAGATCGAGCACTTCTTCGAGCACTACAAGGACCTCGAGCCCGGCAAGTGGGTCAAGACCGAGGGCTGGGGCGACGCCGCAGAGGCCACCGCGATCATCGAGGCCGGAATCGTCGCCTTCCCCGGCCACTAGTCACGGCTTGAAGCAACACGGTTTCACACAGAAGGGGCACGCCACACGGCGTGCCCCTTCTGCGTTTGCGTTGCGGGCGGATGCCGCGGCATCCGCCCGTTCGCAGCAGACTAGCTCGGGCGCCCCACGTAAGACATCACGTCGCCCATGCCCCAGATGAAGTACTCGCGCACCGGCGCATTCTCGTTCGGTGCCTCGAGGATGCGGCCGTTGCCGAGGTAAATGGCCACGTGGTAGACGTCGCCCGGGCCATCCTCCCAGAAGATCAGGTCGCCGCGCTGGCGATCGCTGAACGGCACGAGCTTGTTCTGGTTGCGCATCGTGACGTACTGGGCGGTCGCCCCGTGCGAGCCGATGCCGACGCCGGCGGAGCCGTAGGCCTTCATAGTGAGCCCGGAGCAGTCCCAGACGTCAGGGCCAGCGCCGCCGAGCTGGTAGCGCTTGCCGAGCTGCGCCTGGGCAAAGGAGATGGCCTGCTCGACCGCGCTGGCGTTGGTCGGCGGTGTGACCGGCGGCACAACGGGCGGATCGACCGGCGGCGTGACCGGAGGCTTCACCGGAGGGGTGACCGGCGGGGTCGTCGGCGTGGTCGGAGGCGTCGTCGGCTTGGGCGTCGAGCCACCGCCGGTTCCGCCACCGGCCGGGGGCGTGATCGGGGGCACGACGGGCGGCGGGTTGTTCGCCGCTTCCTCCGCGCGCTCACCCTCGATGCGGGCGCGCTCCAGCTCGGCGGTGCTGTCGCGCAGCAGCGCGAGCTGGGCGTAGAGCTCGTCCGACTTGCGCTGCTCGGTGTCGTAGGCGTTGACGGCGACCTGGGCCGTGGCGTTGGCCGCGTCGAGCTTCGTCTGCGCGAGTGCGGCGAGCCTCTGACGCTCCGTGGCGGCCGCGGTGGCCTGCTCGGCGAGGGATGCTGCCGTGTTGCTGTCCTGGATGGCGTCGCTGTAGATCTCCTGCGACTGGGCGCTCAGCTTGCTGGCGGCGCCCAGCTGGCGCAACAGGTCGTCGGCTCCGTCGCCCTGCAGGAACAGGTTGATTGACATGTCCTGGCCGCCGCTGCGGGCCAGGTGCGAGGCCAAGAGTCCGGCCCGCATCTTCGACGTCTCGGCCTTCTTGGCCGCGGTCGCCTGCTGCGACTTCAGTGACTTCTCGCGCTCGGTCGCCTCGGTCAGTTGCTCTTGGTTCACCCGCCACGCCTCGGCTGCGACCATCGACTCCCGCATGGCGGCGTCGGCGGTGGCACGGAGGGAGTCGAGGAAGCCGGTGAGCTTGGCGATCTCGGCCTTCTTGGTGGCCTCGTTGTTCTTCGCGTTCTGCACGTCGCTCCACGACGGGTAGTCGGGAGCGGCGACGACGGGGCCGACCATGCCGACAGATGCAGCGACGGCCCCGATCGTCACGGCAGAGAAGATGGTCGCGGGCTTGACCCGTGAGAGCGGTCTGGTGCGTGGATCAGCCAAGAGGAACTCCTCGATCTGCCATGAAGGGCACGGCGTCTGTGCGGTTGCCATTGACGTAGGCCTCGAAGTGCAGGTGGCACCCGTCTGATGCACCCGTCGTCCCCGAACTGGCGATGTTCTGGCCGGCCTCCACCCACTCGCCGACGCCGACGAAGCGGCCGCCGTCTCGAATGTGCGCGTAGCCGGTGCTCACGCCGTTGCCGTGGTCGATCTTGATCCAGTTGCCGTAGGTGCCGTTCCAGCCGGAGTACACCACGGTGCCGGCCGACGCGGCGTAGATGGGCGAGTAGCAGCCCGTTCCGATGTCGGTTCCCCGGTGGAAGTTGCTGCTGCAGCCGCCGCTGCCGCAGATCACGGCACGCGGCCCGTAGTTGTCGGTGATGCGACCGGATGCCGGCACGGCCCAGCCGTTGTGGATGTAGCCGCCGCCGAGGCCGGGGCCGGCGCTTCCGCCGCCACCTCCGCCGCCGCCACCACCGGCTGCTGCCGCCTCGTCGCGTGCGCGCTGCTCCGCTGCAGCCTTCTCGGCCGCGATGCGCTGGCGCTCACCCTCTTCGTAGCCCGCGGTGGTCTTGGCCTGCTCGTCGAGCATGAAGGCCAACTGGGCGTCAAGCACGACGCTGCGGTCCTGGGATTCCTGCAGGGCGGCATCCGCGGCCTGCTGGGCAGAGACGGCTGCGGCCAGCGCGCCTTCTGCCACGATGCGCAGCTTCTCGCGGGCTGCGGTGGCGACCGCGGCCTGGTCCCCGAGAGCGGCGGCCGTGTTCGTCGTGGTCTGTGCGCTCGCGTAGACGTCTGTGCTGCGCTCGACCATCTTGCTCATGCTGCCGAGGCGCGACAGCAGGCCGTCCGCGGCATCGCCGCCGGCCGTGCCGGCGCTTCCGTCGAGGAACAGGTTGACGCTGAGGTCGCCTCCGCCGGAGCGGTACAGCTGGGCAGCGAGCAGGCCGGCCTGCTTCGTAGCGGCGTCGGCGGTGGCCTTGCTGGCGTCCGCCTGGTCCTGCAGAGCTGCGGCGCGCAGGGCGGCGTCATCGAACTGGTTCTGGGCGACGATCAGTTCTTCGCTGCGCTTGTTGGACTCCGCCTGGGCGGCCTCTGCTGCGGCGTCGAGCTCGACGATGAGCGAGCGGATGTTTTGGACGGCCTGTTGTGCCGAGGCCGAGTTGGCCTTGGAGGCTTGTACGTCTTCCCAGCTGGGGAAGCCCGCTGCGGCGGCCGGAGTCCCGACGGCCAGTGTGGCGGCCAGGGCGATGGCCAGGCCCGCGCCGATCCCGGCTCGGCCGCGGCGGCGCGTCAAGCTCCGCCAAGGCACCGTGAGGTTCCGACTCTGTAGCTGTTCTGTGCGCTTCATCTCTCCCCGATTCGGGAGTTCCAAAAACTCCCGAAATGCAACATCCGTCACTTACGTAACAGCGATAACTCTGCCAACAGTAACAATTCGGCATTCCGAGCGCTCGGGTAGCTCATGGTGCGCGACAACCGAGACACTAGCCCGGGAGCGGTCCGATACACGGGTCATTTGCTGCCGTGGCGCGATTTCGGATCGGGCGGGACACGCCCGGGCGCAGCCGTTTTTGCACACGCTCGAAATCCACGTATGCTTATGCCTCGGTTGTCCTGCACTTCTAAGACAATCCGGCCCCATCGTTTAGTGGCCTAGGACACCGCCCTTTCACGGCGGCAGCACGGGTTCGAATCCCGTTGGGGTCACACAACTGAATAGGTCATAATAGAGTTACACCGCAGCAAATATAATTGAATAGCTTCTTTACGAGGCCCTGTAGCGCAGTTGGTTAGCGTGCCGCCCTGTCACGGCGGAGGTCGCGGGTTCAAGTCCCGTCAGGGTCGCTTAGGCGACAAGCCCCTTCGAAAGTTGGGGCTTTCTCCTTCTCGGCAGCATTTTCGGATGCTCCGGGCTCTGTAGCTCAGTTGGTAGAGCGTTCGACTGAAAATCGAAAGGTCACCGGATCGACGCCGGTCGGAGCCACATTCGCCCCCGTCTAGTTCTTACTAGTCGGGGGCTTTTTCGTACCCGCGCGAATCGGGACGGCATGCCAACTCCCCCGGCAAGATCACGCTGGTTGCGTGATGCCTCGCCGCCCGCACCGTCAGTACCGTGACGGGAAGCCGTGCACCTGCGCGGCGCAAGAGCCGGGCGACCGCCGGCATTCTTCGGGAGGTGCGCGATGAGCGAGACTGCAACTAAGACGGAGACAACAGGCTGGGTTGGCTGGGGCTGGTTCGCTGGATTCGTGCTCATCACGGCGGGAATCTTCGACGCGTTCTACGGCCTCATGGCGATCATCGGCCCAGACAGCGCCTACTTCGCGACGTCCACCGGGGCGCTGTTCCTGCTGGACGTCCAAGGGTGGGCTGGTGGCATCTGATCGCCGGCCTGGCGATGATCGTGGTGGCGCTGGCAATGCTGGCCGGAGCAACCTGGGCCCGCATCGTCGCCGTGATCCTCGTGATCCTGAACGCCGTCGGGCAGCTGTTCCTGCTTCCGGTGCAACCGTGGTGGTCGCTGATCATCATCGCGCTCGACGTCCTCGTGATCTACGCGCTCACGGTGCACGGCCACGAGATGTCCAAGGCCGCCTGACGCCGGACGCCCTCTCGCCCTGAACGCCGCACAGGCGTTCAGGGCGACTCGTCTGCGTCCAGCGCGTCATAGCCCAGCGCCAGCGCGAGGTTCGGCGCTGCAGCGACCACCCTGGCCGCCCCCACAACGGGCATCACGCCGACGAGCACATCGACGATCTCGGATGCCGTGGCCCCGGCGCTGACGGCCAGATCGGCCTCCACCCCGAACGACGGCTCTGCGCCGCCGACCGCGACGAGCGCGGCGATGCGCACGAGCGCGAGAATTCGTCGGTCCAGCTGCACGGCCGGGTCGGGCACATCGCCGACGAGCTCCCCATTCACGGCCAGCCGCCGGAGGCGATCGAGAGGTTCCATTTCTAGCCCTTCCGCCACGTGCCGCCGCGCACCTGCGCCGCCTCCCGGTCAAGTCGACGCCGGAGCGCTTCGCGGCACATCATGCGATCCGAATGATGCCGCCGCACCCCCGGCCCGCACACCCCGTGACTTCACAGGGAGCACAGGAAGGCCGCCAAATCACGCGGTTCACGGCCCTTTTGTAACGATCTGACCCATGCTCTAGAAATTGTTCACCATTATCACGCATTCATGGGCTAGTCTTGACGCTCAAGTTGTTGTGTTGCGCATTGTATTTCAAGCAACCACGAACTAACCCGGTTCTTGGTCGCTTTTCTGAGGGCGAATCAAAACACGCGACGCTCGGGTTCGAAGGCCGAACTCGATCGAAAACCTCATGAATGAGAGACAAAAAATGGCAACCGGCACCGTAAAGTGGTTCAACGCTGAAAAGGGCTTCGGCTTCATCACCCCCGACGACGGAAGCGCCGACGTGTTCGCGCACTTCTCCGCCATCGCGACCGATGGCTACCGCAGCCTCGACGAGAACCAGAAGGTCGAGTTCGAGACCGCCCGTGGCCCCAAGGGCCTGCAGGCTGAGAACATCCGCCCGCTCTAGTCTGAGTACCGCGCGCCGCCTTGTGGCCGCGCGCTAGACCCCCAGGGTCACTGAACGGCCCCGCCTCGGCGGGGCCGTTTTGCTGTCTGCGGTGGATTCCGCGTTCGCGAGACGTCCCCCAAATTGGGGTATACCCAGCCCTCTCGCGGCGCGTAAGGTCGGGGACGAGATTAGCTGAGTTGTTTTCAACTTCTTGATCGGGTTGTCCTGGCATCCCGGTCAGAGCCGATTTCGCTTTTACCCGACCAGTACCTGTAAACCCGAAATGCAGGGATATTCGTGACCGCCTCAACAATTTGTCGACCGCTTCGTCGACCCGCAACTGAACAATCCGTCACAGCCGCCCCGTCAGGGGTAATGCTCACACCGCTCGCATCTCGCGCTGTTCTGCGGTGGGAACATGAGTGAGCCCCGCCACCTGGACCCCGGTCTGCCCCGGCCGCGCCGCCGGCTTGAGCTGGTCGGCATGCCGGCCGCGCAACCGGCAGTGGCCGCGGACTCACCAGCCTCCGGCCTGCGCTGGGCGCGGCTCTACCGCGACCGGCTGCGGCTCACCGATCTCGGCGTCGTGCTCTCGGTCGTCACAGCCGTGAGCTACGTCGGGCTTGCCTCGAACGAGTCGAGCAGCAGCCCGAACCTGTTGCTCACCGAGTATGCGGTGGTGGCCTCGCTCGTCATCGGCGCCTGGCTGCTGACGCTGGCTGTCTTCCGCACCAGAGACCCCCACGTGGTCGGGGTCGGGGTGGTCGAGTACAAGCGGGTCGTCAACGCCAGCGCGCTCGCATTCGGCCTCCTGGCGATCACCTTCCTCGTGCTCCAGGTCGATGTCGCACGCGGCTACTTCGTCATCGCACTGCCGATCGGCCTTGCCGCTCTCGTGCTCGACCGGTGGCTGTGGCGCAAGTGGCTGCTGCACCAGCGGGAGTTCGGGCACTACCTGGCCCGCGCCGTCGTCATCGGCACCCGCGAAGACGTCAGCTACGTCATCGCGCAGATCGAGTCGAAGTCCGGCGCCGCCTACCACGTCGTCGGGGTCTCGCTTCAAGACGGCACAAGCGAGTATCTGGATGTCGGCACACAGAGCATTCCGGTCATCTCCGACCTCAACGGGATTGCGGAGGCGGCCGAGCTCGTCGCCGCGGACACCGTCATCGTGGCGGGCCAGCCCGACGGCGGGAGCGATTTCATCCGGAAGCTCGGCTGGGACCTGGAGGGAACAGCGGCGGAGCTGGTTCTCTCCTCCCGGCTGACCGATGTCGCCGGCCCCCGCATCCACTTCCGCCCGGTCGAGGGCCTCCCCCTCATCCACGTGGAGATCCCGAGCTTCGAGGGCGGCAAGCACATCCTCAAGCGCACGCTGGATGTCACGCTCGCGGCGATCGCGCTCATCGTGCTGTTCCCGCTGATGCTCGCGATTGGGGCCGTGATCAAACTCGACAGCCCTGGCCCGGTGCTGTTCAGACAGGAACGCTGCGGCCGCAACGGGCGCAGCTTCCAGATGCTGAAGTTTCGTTCCATGGTGCAGACCGCCGAGGACGACCTCGCAGGCCTGCTCGACAAGAACGAGGGCGCGGGGGTGCTGTTCAAACTGCGCAACGACCCGCGGGTCACCCGTGCCGGGCGTGTGCTGCGCAAGTACTCGCTGGACGAGCTGCCGCAGATCTGGAATGCCCTGATCGGCGATATGAGCGTCGTCGGGCCCCGACCGCCGCTGGCGACAGAGGTGGAGTCCTACGAGGGCAGCGTGCACCGCCGACTGTTCATCAAGCCCGGGATCACGGGCCTGTGGCAGATCAGCGGGCGTTCAGACCTCAGCTGGGAGGAGAGCGTCCGTCTCGACCTGTACTACGTAGAGAACTGGTCGCTGACCGGCGACGTCATGATCATCTGGCGCACGTTCAAGACGATCGCCAATCCCAAGGGGGCGTACTGATGGAGCACACAATTGGCGGCGAGCGAATCCGTCATCGCGTCGGATATGCCGGCGGGGCCTTCGACCTGTTCCACGTCGGCCACCTGAACATCCTCAGGCACGCGAAGAGCCAATGCGACTACCTGATCGCCGGCGTGGTCTCAGACGAGGTACTCCAGCACACGCGCGGAACCCGCCCTGTCGTGCCGCTGGGGGAACGGCTGGAGATCGTGAGGCACATCTCATACGTCGACGAGGCCGTGGCTGAAACGGCCGTCGACAAGCTCGAGACCTGGCAGCGCGTGGGCTTCGACATCTATTTCAAGGGAGACGACTGGAAAGGAACGGAGCGGGGCCACGCGCTCGAGCTCGCCTTCGCCGATGTGGGCGTGGAGGTTGTCTACTTTCCGTACACGATGACCACCTCCAGCACCGCCCTGCGCCGCGCACTCGACGCGCTCACCGCCCGTGCGCCCGCCGGGTAGGGGCGCGTGGGGTCAACGCGGGCATCCCCGCAGACGACCCTTCCTCGCGGTCGGCGCCACCCTCGTCACCGCCACGACGCTCGCGCTGTGCGGAACTGGCGCGCATGCCGCACCCACACCCGCCCCAACACCCGCCCCCACCACGACGCTCGCGCCGGGCACGCAGGCGGAGCCGCTGACGGAGCCGCTGAGTAGGCCACCGCCGGAGCCGACGGCCGCTCCCCCGTTGACCGACAGGCCGCCGACCGCGCAGGCGGGCTGGACGATGGTGTGGAGCGATGAGTTCAACGGCACGGCGATCAACCGTGCCGTCTGGAACGTGCTCGACAACTCGAGCTACGGAGACGGCAACGAGGAACTCGCCTGTCTGATGGACCGCACAGAGAACGTGAGTGTCGCCGGCGGCCTGCTGACCATCGCCGCCCGCAAGGAGGCACGGCCGATGGTCTGCGGCCGCAACGATTATCGGTTCCCAGACGGCCGCCTTTACACATCCGGCATGGTCACCACCAAGAACAAGCTCAATTTCGAGTACGGCCGTTTCGAGATCCGCGCCAAGACCCCGCTGACCCCTGGCACCTCCAAGGGCATCTGGCCGGCATTCTGGATGCGCCCGGCGCTCGGCGGAATCGGTGAGCTCGACATCCTCGAGGCCATCGGCACCGGCGCGGGCGACGCGTCGCAGGCGAACCGCGTCGTGCAGACCATCCACTACGACTACGTGCCCACCTACGCGCAGGAGGGCACCTTCTACGACATGCCGGCCGGCAATACCGCCGATGGCTTCCATGACTACGCCGTCGAATGGGAACGCGGCACGATCAAGTGGTTCGTTGACGGGGTGCAGACCTACGAGCGGAACAGCTCGACCACGTCTTGGCTCGACGAGGCGTTCGTCAACAAGTTCTTCATGCGCCTGAACCTGGCCGTCGGCGGTACCTGGCCGGGGTCGCCGGATGCCGACACCGCCTTCCCTGCGAAGTACCAGGTCGACTACGTGCGGGTGTACCAGCGCTACCCGCGACCTTTCGACCTCCGCTCCGACACCGTCTGGGCGGCGACGGCACTCGGTTCGCGGCTCAGAGTCCCCTCCCTCGCCGGTTCACGGCGCTGACCAAGGCGCCAGCAGGCACGAGGCGGGCCGAGATGGCCAATGCCGCATAGGCGCGCAGCTGCGTGCGGTCGTGCCGGATCGTTTGGCGCGCCCAGCTGCGCGCCTCGGAGTGCCGACCGAGCGCGGCGAGGGCGAACGCGATCTGCCCCTCGATCCTGGCCGAGCCGATGGCGCTGTCCGAGAACTCCGGATGCTTGTTGAGCAGATAGGTCAGCCCCTCTGCGATCCCCAGCCATTTGCCGTCGAAGAAGGACGCGCGATTCCAGTGCACGATGACCAGCGGTTCGGGCACCGCCACAATGTGCCCGAAGCGGGCCACCCGGAGGAGGAAGTCGTAGTCCTCACCGTAGGAGGCGGGAAGGTCCTCGTCGACGAGACCGATCCGCTCGAGGATGTCCTCACGCCTGAACAGGAATGAGGAGGGGTGCAGCTCGGTCGTGCGCGAGCGAATCAAGTCGGCGAACGTGGTGCGTTCCGGCGGAAGGCGCTCAAGCGAGCGCCCCGCCGTCTCGATGCGAATCCCGGTCGCCACCAGCAGCGCGGCGGGGTCGCCGCGCCACGCTTCCAGCTGCATGCGCAGCTTGCCGGGCAGCCACTCGTCGTCGTCGTCACAGAATGCGATGAGCTCGCCGGAGGCCCCGAGTATCCCCGTGTTGCGTCCCCCGGCCAAGCCCGGGTGTCGGTTGTTGGCCACGGTGCTCAGCCGGCGCCGCTCCGCTGGCACGTCGATGTCGCTGAGCGGGTCGATCTCGATCTGGTCGAACACAACCGTCAGGTGGATGTCGCCGGCGTAGTCCTGAGCGAGAATCGACCGCACGGCCGCGCGCAGGAGTTCCGGCCGACCGCGCGTGGCAATCACCACGCTCACAGCAGGCAGGGGTGCACGGTGCTGGGCTGACATGGGCAACCACCTCTGTAATTTAGTGTTGCGAACGCGGCACGGCGGCCACCTTCGCGCCAGTGTAACCGAGTTCCTGAGCGGTTCTCAGATCTTGGTCGCCGGGCTTCGGGTCCGGTCTCATGGTGAGTGCTGCAGCGATCATCGCCACCGCTATGCCCGCCGTCATGATCCCGTAGTAGGTCGCCTCAACGATGATCACCAGAAGCACCGTGTTGCACGCCAGCCTGATGGGATCCCGCACATGGAACGAGCGCAAGAACGCCCAGACGAACCAACCCACGAAGAACAGCACTCCCGGGAACCCTTGGGAGAACATCACCATCCAGAGCTGTCCCTGTGTTCCAGCCGATGGGACACCTGCCTTCTCTGAGGGGCGGGGAGCACCGAAGCCGAACAGCGGCGATTCCAGCGTGCGCTCGAACGTCTCCTCGTACAGCCCGGCGCGATCCTGCGTGGTCGAGCTCGTCTCGACTCGATCGCTCAACCGCTCGGCGATGGGGAAGGTCGCGAACGCGCCAGCCACCACGAGAAGCAGTGCGCCGAGCGCGAGGATCACACGCAGGTTGCCACGGGCGATCGATCGGGCGGCGACATAGACGAGGGCGACGCCCAGTCCGATAAACATGCCCCGGTTGAGCGTGAGGAAGGCCGGCACGAAGGAGACGGGGATGGCGAGGAGCAGCCACCAGAAGCGCCGCTCTCGGCGCACCTCCACCAAGTAGCCGATCACGATCGGCAGCAGCATCGAGTAGGCGTTGCCCCAGCCGTTCGTGTACAGGAACGGTGCGCTCGGGCGCGGATCGAGTTTCAACCAGCCGTCCGGGTTGTACTGCGTCGTGCGGCGCACAACCATCTCCTGCACCAGATCGTTGGAGCTGATCCACTCTGGAAGAAGCAGGCCGAACGGCGTGTGGATCGCGAGGATCGGGAAGAACACGCCGAGATAGCCGCCGGCGACGACGACGAGCCAGAACCCGGTCAAGACCCCGGCCACATACCGAGTGCTGAGCGTCGATCTGGCGTTGTAGACGTACAAGAAGATGACGGTGACGGCCAGGTAGAGCAGGGCTCGATAGAGGAATCCGATGAGCCGTCCACTGGTGTCGATCCCCACAACCGAGAAGACCATCCAGAGCAGGAAGAGCAACCAGATGCCAAAACCCCGCGGCGCCTCGATGTGGCCGCGGCGCAACAGGTAGAGCAGCATGATCCCGGCCAGCACGATCCAGAGCGCCTCGCCAGGGCCCAGCAGCCACCAGAGCGGGAAGAGCACGAACATGGCGGCGAATGGCCAGCGGGGAAGCTCGCGCAGCGTGACGACGTCCACGTTGGAGAACCGGTCACGACCCGCCCGCGCCCAGCGCGTCGTGCCGCTCGATCTCGGTGCTGCAGGAACCGTGGGCATGGGTGGAGCACCTCCCCCGCAAACTAAATCCACCGGCCAACTCGCTATTTCGCGTATGGAGCACATTAGTATATGAGGCAAACTCGTCAATGGACATCGGAGTTCAAGCTGGTCATCCGACACCCGACAGCGAGGCCAAACAGTCCGGCATGCACGTCGCCGGGGGTGGGGGTGCATGGATATGACGGAGCCGTTGGAACGTACCGCGCTGGGGCTGGAGCACTACGGCTTCGTGCTCAAGCGGCAGTGGTCGTTCATCGCGCTCGGGGCTGCTCTGGGCGTCGTCGCGGCCTTCGCCTACCTGATCATCACCCCGGCGACTGCGACGGCGACGGCCGACGTCAACATCAACATCATCTCGACTGATCCGTTCAACACGACCAAGCAGGCGTCCAGCCTGCTGGACGCATCCACTGAGACCCAGATCGCCACCTCCTACTCGGTTGCACAGAATGCCACCGAACTGCTGAAATCCGGGGTCGACCCGGCCGACGTGCGCCGCCAGATCTCGGCGAGCGCCGTCACCGGCGCCCCTGTCGTGCACATCTCGTTCACCGCTCCGACGAGTGCGGAGGCCCAGGCCGGCGCGGATGCCGCAGCCACCGCCTATCTGGCGTATAGAACCACTCAGGCGCAGACCAAGCTCGACAGCATCCTCAAGGGTGTTGAAGACCGCCGCGTGCAGCTGGGCGCCGAGCTCGCCGATGCGAACTCCCGCATCAGCACAGCCCCACCGGGCAGCTCTGCCGCCAATCAGGCAATCAGCGACCGGGACCTGGTCACCATCGAGCTGAACACGCTCCTCTCGCAGAAGAGCATGCTCGAACAGATCGACACCGCGGGCGGTTCGATCCTCACCACCGCCTCACGAAACGATGTGGTGTTCGCGCCCGGCCGCGCGCAGGCGCTCGTCGCGGGGCTCCTCGCAGGCAGCGTGCTGGGGATAGTCGCGGCGTTCGTCATCGACCCGCTTGACCGTCGACTCCGCAACAGCCGTGAGATCCAGCGCGCCACCGGAGGCGAGATCCTCGCCGACATCCGCGAGGTGGACGCGGTCGTCCCCGAACGAGAGAAGACGCTGGAGCAGCTCCGGGCTGCGCGGGAACGCATCATGAATGGCCTGCCGCCCAACGCCGGGGCGCTGACACTGCTCAACGACGCCCCGGACGGTCGACCCGACATCCCGGCCAATTTGGCATTCGTGATGGCACAGGGCGGTGTGGCAACGGAACTGATCCTCCCGCACGTGCCCGCGGAGCTGCGGCTCGCTCTGCGCGATGGCCTCAAGCTGGATCTCGTGCGCGCGGACGACAGCGGGGACCTGTACCAGTCCGGCAGCGCCCCTCAGCTGCGGATCTTCTTCCCGGCGACGGCCCCCGCCGACACGGCCTCACCGTACATTTCCCAGACGACCTGGGACCGCCTCGAGACGGCGAGCCCGAGCTCGTTCCGCATTCTCGCGTTGGGCCCGGAGGCCCCGCCGAGTAGCGTGCTGGCCGCACTGCGCCTCTCGGACTGCATGGCGATCATCGCGACGGCGCGCCGCACGCGGGCAGACACCCTTGCGCAGGTGTTGACGGAGGCCGCGCGGCTCGGAACGGTGTTCCTCGGCACCATCACGATCTCGCACAGGCGACGGATGGCCGTCGCCCCGCTGGTGCGGAGCACCCCAGCCGCTGCAGAGGCAGCGGCGGCTCAGCAGGCGAGCCACCACTCAGATTCGCGGGCCGCATCAGCCGGCGCGTCCCGATGAGCGGCTACGCGCAGGCCGAGCGCGCACAGGTTGTCGGCATCTCGGTCGATTCGCTCAGCCAGGACCAGCTCGTCGACACCATCATGGGTTGGACCGACGGCCGAACGACCCGGGTCGCGGCGGGCGTCAATGCCGCCGTGTGCAATCTGGCCGCCTCCGACACCCAGTTCGCCGCTGACCTCGCCGAGGCCGAGCTCCGATACGCAGACGGGCAATCGATCGTCTGGGCGGCACGGATCCTCGGGTTCAGGATTCCGGAGCGGGTCGCCACCACGGATCTCATCTATCCCCTCGCCGCGCGCGCCGCGAGCAGTGGCACGAGGCTGTTCCTCTTCGGCGGCATGCCGGGGGTTGCCCAGCGCGCCGCCGACCGCCTCCAGGGTGATGCCCCCGGCCTGCTCATCGAGTGCAACGACGGTTACGTCTCGCCAGCCGAAACGGAGGCGCTGATTGCTCGCATCAACCAGTACCAGCCGGGCATCCTGCTTGTCGGCCTGGGCGACCCACTGCAGCAGCGCTGGGTCGCCGAGAATCGCCAGCATCTCACCGTGCCCGCAATCCTCACCTGCGGCGGCTTGTTCGATTGGACCAGCGGCGACAACCGTCGCGCGCCGCAATGGATGCTCGCCTCCGGCCTGGAGTGGCTCTGGCGCCTGATCATCGAGCCGCGTCGGCTCGCTGCACGCTACCTGCTCGGCAATCCCGTCTTCCTGTTCCGGCTCGCCAGACAGATGGTGAGTAGCAAGACCGGTCTTCGATGAGCGCCGCCCCTCCAGATCTCAGCGCACCAGACACGCGGAGGCTCGCACGGGAGGGCACTGCGAGCCTGCTCGGCTCTGCCATCAGCGCGACGATGGGCTTCGCCCTCATCGTCGTCCTGGCGCGCACGCTGGGCGACGCCGGCGCCGGGGTCGTGCTGCAGACCATTGCTGTGTTCACCATCGTCTTGAGCCTCGCCCGCGCCGGCATGGACTCGGCCGCCGTCTGGATCATGCCGCGCCTCGCCTCCCATAACCCGGCGGCGATTCGCGGAACGCTGACCTCGATGCTGCTCATCACCGCCGTCCTCAGCACCGTGTGCGGAGCATTGACGGTGGCACTCGCCCCGCAGCTGGCACAACTCGGCGACAGCCACGCCTCGGATGTCGCCGATGCCGTCGCCTTGGTCGGCTGGTTCCTGCCAGCCGGGGCCCTCGTACTCGTCGCCCTCGCGGCGACCAGAGGGCTCGGCGGCATCGTTCCGTACGTCAGCGTCGGCAGCATCGGGCTCCCCGTGATCCGCCCGATCGCCGTTTGGGCTGTTGCCATCGCCGGCGGTTCCTACGCCAGCGTCGCCCTCGCCTGGGCCGCTCCGCTGCCCCTCGCGCTCGTGGCGGCTGCGTTTGTGCTTCGCGTGCAGGTTGCCCGTCACGAACGCACGGCCGGAGTGCGCGGTTCGTGGCGGGTTGACCCGGCTATCCGGCGCAGCGTCGTGGCCTACGCGTTGCCGCGCACGCTGTCGGCCGGAATGGAGCAATCGCTCATCTGGCTCGACGTGCTCATCGTTGGAATCATTGCCGGCTCGGCCGCAGCCGGTATCTACGGCGGCGCCAGCCGGTTCATCGCTGCAGGCCTGATCATCGACACCGCGCTGCGGATCGTCGTAGCGACCCGATTCAGCAGCCTGTTGTTCCAGGAGAAATACGGCGAGGTCCAGGCTCTGTACCGCATCGCGGCGAGGTGGCTCGTTCTGCTCAGCGCCCCGATCTACGTGGTTCTCGCCGTCTTCGCCCCCGTCGTGCTGGGCTGGCTGGGGCCGGAGTTCGAGCAGGGCTCGACCGCTCTTGCCATCCTCTGCGTCGGAGCGATACTCACCTGCACAACCGGGAACATCCAGTCCGTGCTCCTGATGAGCGGCCGGAGCGGCTGGGCCGCGTTCAACAAGGCCGTGGTACTCGCCCTCAACGTCGGCGGAAACCTGATCCTGATCCCGCTGATCGGCGTCAACGGCGCCGCCATCACCTGGGCGTTCAGCATGCTTGTCGACGCGGTGCTCGCCGTGATCGAGGTTCGCCACTTCATCGGCATCCGAATGGAGTTCGGCACCATCGCGTATGCCCTGCTCATCGCGCTGACGACATTCGGCATCCCGGCCATCGCATTCCGCTTGTCGCTCGGCGCGACGCTCCCCGCGCTCGCACTCTCCCTGGCTGTTTCCGCGCTGCTCTTCGTGGGCTGGTGTGCGCTGGACCGCGACCGCCTGCAGCTTCGCGATTTCGCGCTGCTGGCGCGCCGGCAGAAGCCGCGCGAGGGTGACACCCTAACGGGGGGCTTATCCGAGGTCGCCAGCCGGGGCTAGTGTGCAGATGTTACTGAAGCATGCTCATCTTTGATCAGTGACGGCTTACCCATCGCCTGTAACCCGAAGTGCAGGAGAACACCCGTGAACCAGAGTTCCATCTGCCCGAAGCCGAGCCGCCTTGCGCCGCGCTTCTCCCCCGCTGCGAGCGAACGCCCGCCCTGCGCCCAGTCTCGGGCGCAATGATCGGCGCACCGGACGACGACGACGACTTCCGTTACGGATTCGGGTCGGCATCACCAGCCGACCACCCGCACAAGTCATCTGCCCGGCGGCGCATCATCACCGCCATCGCCGCGCTGGCCGCTCTCGCCATCGCTGCAGCAGCGTGGGTCGCCCTGACGCAGTCGCCGACGCCGACGGCCACCGGACCGGTCGCATCATCGCGCCCATCGACGGCCACAGAGGGGGCCCCCGCACAATCGCCCGCCGCCACCGCCCCCGCGGCCCCCGCACCGACGGCAGGCGCAGCGGCTCCGCTCACTCCTGAGACCGTTGCCGACACCGTGACGACGCTGGTGACGGCGGCTGCCGAGCTCAGCCCCGATGCCACCGAGCCGCCCGAGCAGCTGGCGGCCGTGGCATCCGGCGCGATCCTCGATGAGATCAAGAACGACCAGCTCGAGCTGCAGGCCAACGGCTGGACGCGAACCGGTACCCCCAAGGTGCTCGACGTCACCATCGTGAGCAGCGACACCACATCGACGCCGGCAACCGTCGTCACGCAGGCGTGCATCGATTCCAGCGACGTGCAGACGCTGGACTCGGACGGCGCGTCCCTTCAGGGGGCCGGCACCGCCGGGCCACACCGCGCGCTCAACATCTTCACGTTCGAGCAGAGCGGCACAAGCTGGCGAATCATCGCCAGATCCTTTCCCGATGAAACGACCTGTTGACGATCTCGTCAACAGCTACCGCCCCCACCACAAGGAGAACTGAGATGACGCTTACCCGAAGCGTTTCCGTCCGGTCCAGGAAGAACTGGCTAGGCCCGCTGTGCGCGGCGGGCATCGTCGTCGCCGCGATACTCACGCCGATCAGCGCCACGGCAGCAACGACGTGGCCTGCGCCCGACGGCCTCTCTGAATACACGGCGGCGGCGTCCTGCTGGGAGGTCAAGCAACTGAAGCCTTCCGCGCCGAGCGGCATCTATTGGCTGAACACTCCCGCTCTGGGAGCAGCCGAGCAGTTCTACTGCGACCAGACGACGAGCGGCGGCGGCTGGCTGCTGATCGGCCGCGGCCGCGAGGGCTGGTCTGAGACGAACGAAGGGGCTGGCACCCCGGCCGAGGTGCGAAGCACGCTCACCGGGCAAGACGCATTCGTGCCCAAGCAGCTGAGCGCGGGCATGATCGACAAGCTGCTCAACAACCAGCCGGTCAAGTCCATGACGGACGGCGTGCGCCTGCGTCGGGCCACGAACGCCACGGGCACGACCTGGCAGGAGGCGACCTTCGTGTTCGCCTCGCCACGCGTCGAGTGGAGCTGGATGTTTGAGAACGAGCAGCGCGCGGGTGCTTGGACGATCGGCACCGCGTCCGGCACCGGTGGCACCATGGCCGCATTCGGTCAAAGCAACAACCAGAATCGGATCGAGACCACAACGGGCTCCGCGGAGGGCTGGAAGACCGGATTCGGCTTCGGCACCGCGGCCCGCGGCAATCCAGCCGCGAACAGTTTCATCTGGGCGCCGAGCACCACGGCCGGACGCCCCCGCCCGTTCACGCAGGTCTACCTGCGGCCCAAGCTGATGAGCTCCGCGCTGTACACGAACGCCATTCCCAGCGCCGGAACAGCCAAACTGGAGCAGGCCGCCGTCGCCAGCAGTTTCGCGATGCCGACGGTGTGGGGCGTGAGCGGCATCGGCGCCGGCCCCAACACCGTCGAGGGCAGCCAGGAGGTGTCCGCCTTCGCGGAGGGTAACGGGATCATCTACATCGGCGGCAACTTCCTCACCGTCCAGAAGACGGCGACCGGCGGCAGCCAGGTCGCACAGTCCTATCTGGCCGCCTTCGATGTGAAGACCGGCGAGTGGATCCCCTCCTTCCGGCCGACGCTCGACAAGCAGGTGAAGGCGCTTGCCGTCCTGCCCAACGGCACGCTCGCCGTCGGTGGCTACTTCAGCCAGGTGAACGGCGCGGCTCGGCCAGGCCTGGTCGCGCTCAACCCGACGACAGGCGCCACCGACCCCACATTCACCACCACGCTGATCAACAACCTGTCTGGCGGCGTCCCGGTGGTCAGGGGGCTCGACGTGCAGGGAGACTGGCTCTACATCGGAGGCAACTTCACGCACATGAGTGGTGGATCCGCGGTGGGCCAGGTGTACACCCGTGCGGCGGGTCGTGTCTCCGTGGCCGACGGCACGCCAGACAAGACCTGGAACCCCGAATTCAACGGCACCGTCATGGCGCTGGATGCGTCCGCACAGGGCGACCGGGTGTACTACGCGGGCTTCTTCACCGCGTCCAAGGCAACCGCAGCAGTGAAGGCCGCCAGCATCCGGACCGCAGACACCGGCGTTGTTCCGTGGTCGGTCAACTTCGCCAGCACCACCAACTACCAGCAGGCGGTGAAAGAGGTCGGCAACAAGGTCTGGCTCGGCGGCTCGCAGCACATGCTCTACAGCTACGACCGCGCGTCAATGACCGAGCTGAGCACGAACATCGGCCTGGCCGGCGGCGACTTCCAGGCGATCTCGACCGACGGCTCCGTCGTGTACGGCGGGTGCCACTGCTTCTACACGAACTACGCGGGGGCACGCACCTGGCCGTCGGTCGGCACCAACTGGACGCAGGCAACCAAGATCAACAGTGTCGGCGCGTGGGACAACGCAACCGGCAAGCCGATGCCCCAGTTCAGCCCGACCGTGAGCCAGCGCGTCGGAGCCGGCTCGTGGGCGCTGTTCAGCGACTCCAACGGTGTGACGTGGTTCGGCGGCGACTACACCAAGTCCCAGAAGGCCGGCTACGTCAGCCAGTGGTCGGGCGGATTCGTTCGCTTCGCCCCGAACGATTCGAAGGCACCGTCGACGCCCTCCGGCCTGGCCGTGTCGAACTCACCCGGCGGCGAGACCCTGACCTGGGCGGCCTCCGTCGACAACCAGGATGCGGTCACCTACCAGGTGCTGCGCAACGACCGGGTCGTGGCGACCACTCGCTCCCTCTCGGTCACACTGCCGGCCACGCCGACGGGAACGAAGTACTTCGTTCGCGCCGCCGACGGCTCCGGCAACTGGTCGGCCAGCACCCCGGCGGCGACGGTCGGAACCACCACCCCGGCCGACCCCACCAACCCGGTTCTGGTCGCGGGCGGCAGCACCTGGAGCTACTCCTTCGGGGCGACGGCACCCGCGTCGGGATGGCAGGCCAACGATTTCGACGCCTCGGCGTGGTCAACGGGCGCCGCACCAATCGGGTGGGGCCAGGCCCTGCTCGGGACGACGCTGAGCACCGCGGCCCCGCAACCGCTCACCGCGTACTACCGGAAGTCCTTCGACGTCGTCGATGCGACCAAGGTGGCGTCGGTGAAACTCACAACGCGGGCGGATGACGGCATCGTGGTCTACGTGAACGGCAAGGAGGTGCTGCGCAACAACATCGCGGCCGGCCCGGTCACCTCGACGACCTACGCCCTGACGTCGGTCACCGCTGCGAACGCCCTGGCCAACCCGGTCACCGTCACCATCCCCGGGTCGGCGTTCAGCACGGGCAAGAACGTGATCGCAGCCGAGGTGCACTCGAACTACAAGACGACGCCGAGCGCCAGCTTCGAGTTGGCGGCCCAGGCCACGTTCGGCACGCAGCCGCCCGTTGATCCGCCCGTCGACCCGGTCGACCCCGGCAGCGTCGCCCCCGGCACCGTCGTCATCGCACCGGCATCCAGCTGGTCGTACAGCTACCCGGCCAGTGCCCCGGATGCGGCATGGAAGGATGCCGGATTCGATGCTACGGGCTGGTCGACCGGGGCTGCTCCGATCGGCTGGGGTCAACCGGTGCTCGGCACTGTGCTGACACCGGTGGCTCCGCAACCGCTCACCTCGTACTACCGCTCATCGTTCACCGTCGCGGACCCGGGCGCGATCGGCGCACTCGTCTTCACGACGCGGGCGGATGACGGCATCGTCGTGTATCTGAACGGCGTCGAGGTCAAGCGGTCCAACATGGCGGCCGGAACCGTGACGAACACCACGTACGCGAGCTCGGCGATTGGGGCGAGCGCGGCAGTCGCGAACCCGGTGGTGTTTGAGGTGCCGGGGTCGGCGCTCGTCGCCGGCGCCAATGTGATCAGCGCAGAGGTCCACTCGAATTACAAGTCAACGCCGAGCGCGAGCTTCGAGCTCTCGGCGATCGTGAAGTAGGGGGGCAGGACAATGAGCACTCTTGACACGGCCCCCGAGGAGTCCTTCCCGACGATCATCTCGGGGGCGCTCGCACCGGCCTCCGGCGGGCGATTCAGCACCGCGTTGAGCGGGCTCCGATCGGCGCAGAAACCGGGGGCCGGGGTGCCGGCGTACACCCGGTGGGTCAACCGGCGCCTGGCGCGGTTCGCCGCGGCCGCCGCCTACACGCTCGGCTGGTCGGCGAATGTCGTCACCGCGGTCTCCGCTGTGCTGTCGTTCGCGGCCCTGGGGCTCATGCTGTTCGCGCCCCAGTCGGCCACGCTCGGTATCGCGGTGGCCGCCCTGCTCGCGGCCGGCTACGTGCTCGATTCGGCCGACGGACAGGTGGCCCGCCTCAGCCGCAGCAGCGGCCCGGCCGGCGAGTGGCTCGACCATGTCGTCGACGCGATCCGCACGCCAGCCATCCATCTCGCCGTCCTGATCGGGTTGTCGGCCGTGCCCGGTCTCGGCACATGGCCGCTCGCCGTCGCGGTGGGCTACTGCCTGCTGAGCAGCGGTCAGTTCATGAGCCAGATCTTGTCGGAACAGCTCTCGGGGGCGGCGAAACCGGTCAGCGAGTCGGCCGGCATCCGCCAGTCCCTGGTGCTGATCCCGACCGACATGGGCACGCTGTGCTGGGTGTTCCTGCTCTGGGGCGTTCCAGAGGTATTCGTCTGGGTCTACACCGGGATGTTCCTCCTCAACGCCGTGCACGCCGCTGTGTCGATGCGGCGGAAGTACCGGCGTCTGCAGGTTCTGCAGCCCGCCTCCAAACATCGACTCTGACGCGCCACGCCTGCCGTGGTTAGGGTGGGGTATGGCGCATTCACGAACCCCCGTCACTGTCACCCTCACCGGGGCCGGCGGCCAGATTGGTTACGCACTGTTGTTCCGCATCGCGTCGGGGCAGATGCTCGGCGCGGACGTTCCCGTGCGCTTGCGGCTTCTGGAGATCCCGCAGGGGCTGCGGGCGGCGGAGGGCGCGGCGCTCGAGCTGCAGGACGGCGCGTTCCCCCTCCTGGCCGGCGTCGACGTGACGGATGACAGGGCGGCCGCCTTCGACGGCGTGAACGTCGCCCTGCTCGTGGGCGCGCGACCGCGCGGCCCCGGCATGGAGCGTGCCGATCTGCTGGCGGCCAACGGCGGCATCTTCGGCCCGCAAGGCGCCGCTATCAACGCAGGCGCCGCCGATGACGTCCGCATCGTCGTGGTCGGCAACCCGGCGAACACGAACGCGCTGATCGCCAGCGCGCATGCCCCCGACGTTCCGTCCGAGCGTTTCACGGCGCTCACCCGGCTGGACCACAACCGGGCGCTCGGCCAGCTCGCGGCGGCCCTGGACGCACCGGTCGGCGGCATCCGCAACGTCTCCATCTGGGGCAACCACTCGGCCTCGCAGTACCCCGATGTCTCGCACGCGACACTCGACGGGGCGCCGGCATTGCCGTTGCTGGCCGCACGCCTCGGCGGGGCGGAGCCGGCGGAGCGCTGGCTCGCCGACGAGTTCATCCCGCGGGTCGCGAAGCGCGGCGCCGAGATCATCGAGGTGCGTGGCTCCTCGTCGGTGGCCTCAGCCGCCTCGGCCACGATCGACCACATGCGCGACTGGGTGGGTGGCAGCCCGGCGGGCGCGGGCTGGACCTCGGCGGCGCTGCCGTCGGATGGCTCTTACGGTGTGCCGGAGGGGCTGATCAGCTCGTTCCCTGTTGAGTCGGTGGGCGGCCAGCTGCGCATTGTGCAGGGCTTGGAGATCTCAGCGTTCTCGCGCGCCCGCATCGACGCCTCGGTGGCCGAACTCATCGCCGAGCGAGACGCCGTGCGTGCGCTCGGCCTGATCTGAAAGGCGGGGCCATGTTTCTGACAGGGGATGCGGCGAGCGATGAGTTGCTGGATTCCAGCCCGCTCGCGCTGCTGCTCGGTATGCAGCTCGACCAGCAGGTGACCATGGAGACAGCGTTCGCCGGGCCAGAGAAGCTGCGGCAGCGCCTGGGCACACTGGATGCCGCGACGATCGCGCACTACGAGCCGGCGGCATTCGTCGAGATCTGCCGGCAGACCCCTGCCGTGCACCGCTTCCCCGGCTCGATGGCGGCCAGGATGCAGGAGCTCTGCGGCATCATCGAACGGGACTGGGGCGGCGATGCCGAGGCCATCTGGACGGCACCGACGGCCGACGGCAGCGCCCCGAGCGGCGCGGAGGTGTTGAAGCGGCTGCGGCAGCTGCCCGGCTTCGGCGAGCAGAAGGCCCGCATCTTCCTGGCGCTGCTCGGCAAGCAGCGCGGGCTGAAAGCCCCGGGGTGGCGGGAGGCGGCCGGTCCGTACGGCGAGGAGGGCTCCTGCCATTCGGTCGCCGACATCACGGATGCCGAAACGCTCGCCAAGGTGCGCGAGGCGAAGAAGGCGGCGAAGGCGGCGGCCAAGAAGGCGTAGTGCGCGGGCGCTGCGGCGCCGAGTGCGACGCCGCGGGGCCTGCGGATGTTGGCTTCGGTCGCAAGCTCCCTCGAGCCAACGGGAGACCCGCGGGGCCTGCGGGTGTTGGCTTCGGTCGCTGGCGCTCCCTCGAGCCAACGGGAAACTTGAGCCAACGGGGATGTGCGCCACGGGGCGCGGAGGGCGCCCTAGCCGAGCAGCTCGGCCACGCCGCGCACTGTGCGCACATCGCCCTGAACGAGGATCGTGGTGACGACCGACTCCTCCCACCGGGCCAGCTCGTCACGGATCTTCGCGGCAGGGCCGACCAGCGCGATCTCCTCGACCAGCCGGGTCGGTACGGCGGCGATGGCCTCCTCCTTGCGCCCGGCCAAGAACAACTCCTGAATGGTGTCGCACTCGGCCTCGTAACCCATCCGGGCGACGACGTCGCGGTGGAAGTTCGCGCCCTTGGCGCCCATGCCGCCGACGTACAGCGCGATCATCGGGCGCACGGCATCCGCCGCCTTCTCGACGTCGTCGTTCAGCACGACCGGCACGGTGACGGCCACCTCGAAGGCGAATGCCGGCGAGCGCTCGCTCGAGCGGAGCGCGAAACCTGCGGCCAGTTGGGCCGCCGCCTCTGCGCTCTGCTGCGGCGAGAACAGGAACGGCAGCCAGCCGTCGGCGATCTCGGCGGCGAGTGCCACGTTCTTCGGCCCCTCTGCGGCGAGGAAGATCGGCAGGTCGCGACGCAGCGGGTGCACCGTTGAGACCAGCGGCTTGCCGAGCCCCGCGCCGTCGTTGCCCGGGTAGGGCAGCGGGTAGAACGGGCCGTCGCTGGTGACCGGCGCCTCGCGGGCCAGCACCTGGCGCACGATGTCGACATACTCCCGGGTGCGCGCCAGCGGCTTCGGGTACGGCTGCCCGTACCAGCCCTCGACCACCTGCGGCCCGGAGGCGCCGAGGCCGAGGATGAAGCGGCCGTCGCTCAGGTGGTCCAGGGTGATGGCGGCCATCGCCGTGGCCGTGGCCGCGCGCGCCGACATCTGCATGATGGCGGTGCCGAGCTTCAACCGCTCCGTCTGCGACCCCCACCAGGCCAGCGGCGTCAGCGCGTCGGAGCCGTAGGCCTCACTGGTCCAGACGGAGTCGAAGCCGAGCCGTTCGGCCTCGCGCACGGCCTCGAGGGCGCCGGCCGGCGGCCCCTGCCGCCAGTAGCCGATGTTGTACCCGAATCGCATGGCGGTTGTCTACCGTTTTGCTTGGGCGGCGGGCTTGGCGTCGACCTTGGCCGCGGCCTTGGCGGCCTTCGCGGCCGCCTTGGCGAGCACCTTCTCGTCCAGCGGCGCCGTTCCGGATGCCCGCTGTTCGGCGTAGTAGGCGCGCGCCTCCTCCTGGCGCTCCTGCTCGATGCCGGTGGCGATCGTGGCGCGCAGGTGCTCCGGGCCGTAACCGAAGGCGTCGACGAGGTCGACGGCGTGCGGGCGCAGTCGGCCGAGCAGACGGTCGATGTACGCGCTGACGGACTGCGCGCGCTGCGGCGAGAGGCGCCCGTTGATCAGGTACCAGGCGGCGTGCTTCTCGATCAGTCCGAGGCCGAACAGGTCGCGCAGCCAGGTGAGCACCTGGGTTGTGCCCGGGTCGGTGGTGGCGTTCCACGTGTCGAGTGCGCGGGTGAATGCCTCCCACTGCAGCAACTCGCCGTGGGCGCGGGCCGCCTCGATCAGCTCGTTTTGCTGCGAGTTGAACAGCTCGGCGGCATCCGCCTTGCTCATGCCTTTGGCCTCGCGCAGCACTCCCGCGACACCGGCGATCATGGTCTCGACGCGGTCGGTGAGGAACTCCCGCTGCGCGTTTGCGTCGCGCAGGTGGTCGACAGAGCGGGCTGTCGAGCCGAAGTCGGCGACGGTCTGGGCCAGGCTGCGCAGGCCGCTGCCGTGGTAGGCCCGGTCCGCGGCCTGGCTGGCGACGAGGCGGGCGACCGTGGCGGCTGGCGCCTTGGCGAACTTCTTGGAGTAGTCGGTCAGCAGGCGCTTGGCCACCAACTGCAGCAGCACGTTGTTGTCACCCTCGAACGTGACGTAGACGTCGAGGTCTTGGCGCAGCCCGACGAGTCGGTTGCTGGCCATGAAGCCGGCGCCGCCGCAGGCCTCGCGGGCCTCCTGCAGCGTGTCCAGCGCGTGCCAGGTGCTCAACGGCTTGAGTGCGGCGGCCAGAGTCTCGAGGTCTTCGCGGTCCGCATCGCTGTCGGCCTTGCCGCTGAACACGGCATCGAACTTCACCAGGAACTCGTCGTGCGCGAACAGCGCGGCGTAGGTCGTGGCCAGGCGCGGCAACAGTCGGCGCTGGTGCCGCTGGTAGTCGAGGATCACCTCTTCGTCGGTGTCGCTGCCCGCGGTGAACTGGCGGCGCTCTGCCCCGTATTTGATGGCGATGGCCAGCCCCATTGCGGATGCGGTGGCGGCCGCCCCGTCGAGCGAGACACGCCCCTGCACGAGCGTGGAGAGCATCGTGAAGAAGCGGCGCCCCGGGCTCGCGATCGGGCTCGTGTACGTGCCGTCCTCGGCGACGTCGCCGTAGCGGTTGAGCAGGTTGACGCGGGGCACACGCACGTTCGTGAAGTGCAGCCGGCCGTTGTCGATGCCGTTCAAGCCGCCCTTGAGGCCGTCATCCTCACCGCCGACGCCCGGGAGGAACTCGCCGTCCTCGCCGCGGATCGGCGTGTAGAAGGCGTGCACACCGTGGTTGACGCCCTTCGTGATGAGCTGGGCGAACACGGTGGCGGCGGTGCCGTGCAGGGCCGCGTTGCCGAGGAACTCCTTCCAGGCGGCACGGAAAGGCGTGTTGATGACGAACTCCTGCGTCGCCTCGTCATACGTGGCCGTGGTGGCGACGCTGGCCACGTCGGAGCCGTGACCGATCTCGGTCATGGCGTAGGCGCCCGGCACGGCCAGGCTCATGGCGTCGGGCAGGAAGGTCTCGTGGTGGTACTGGGTCCCCAGGTGCAGGATCGCCGACGCGAACAGGCCCCACTGAACCCCGGACTTGATCTGCAGGCTCGGGTCGGCCAGAACGAGCTCTTCGAAGCCGGCGATGTTGCCACCGTGGTCGTCGCGACCGCCCTGCGCCTTGGGGAACCCGCGGTGTACCTGACCGTTCTCGACCAGCAGCTTGAGCTGGCCGAGCACGCGCTCCCGGTGCTCCTCCATGGTCTGGCCCTCGATGCGCTGCATCTCCGGGCGGCCGGCCAGCTCGCGCGAGGCGAGGCGGTCCTCCGGCCAGCTACCGAGCATCTGACGGCTGAGCTTGGCGACGTCGACCCGCGGGGCGCCGGGGGTGCCGGTGATCTGGACCGGCGCGGTGTCCGGCACGGCCGCGGGCGCCGGGGCAGCGGCATCCTCTGCGGGGGCGTCCTGTACGTGGGCGGTGCTGCGAGCTGTGTCAACCATCGTTGGTCCTCATTCTTCGCGTCGGAACGAATCTGATCCCACGCTAGGAGCCGTGGCTTGCAGAGGCCAATGATGCGGCCGGGTGCTACAAAGATGGCGCCGAGAGGATGCCGGGGCGCTGTGTGAATCCCACAATCAACGGGGGTCAGACCCGGAGGGTGTCCACAAGCGCGCGTCGGGCTCCGGCAGGCCGGCTAGGGCAGGAAGTACGCGCTCGCGGATCGCGACCAGAGCAGCGCCAGCACGACCACCGAGAGCAGCACCCCGAGGAGCTCGGTGGAGAGCAGCGTGGGTGCCGCGATGGACGTGAAGATGCCCGCCGTGATGGAGAACACCTCCACCACCGTGATGATCAGGCGTGCGCCGTTCCGACCCCGCAGCAGCCCGTTCGCAACGACGACCACGATGATTCCGAGCACGATGTCCACGACCGCCGTCGTGACCAGGCCCGTCTTCCCGCTGAAGGAATCCTGCAGCCCGGCGTCATTCTGCATGAAGAGCAGAAGCACCCCGCCAACGACGTCGAATGCTCCCGAGATCCACACCAGCACCGCGACGAGTGTGACCCCGCCCGGACGACGATTCACGGCTGCGCTGTTCATGAGCTGCTCCTTCGACCGGTGTGGACGAGCGTCCCGCTGCGCTCAGCGTAGTGCTGACGTGCCGTGTGGCGACAGGGCCGATTCCCACACTGATCTGGCCGCGCGCTGCGCGCTGCACGTCTGCCAAAGGCGCCGGTTCGCTACGCTCAAGCTCGAACGTGCGTGTTGCGTCGGCGGCGCGCCAGAGAGTGAGTCCGTGAAGATTCTGTTTGCCAGCCTCCGGGCGATCGCAGCCATCGCGATCGTCGTGGCGATCACCGCCCAGTTCCTGCACACCGCGTCGTTGACGACGGTCTATCCGCTCAACTTCTTCGGGTACTTCACCAACCAGAGCAACATCATCGCCGCCATGGCCTTCGCCATTTCGGCGCTCTTCATCTTCAGCAAGCGCGCCCAGCCCGACTGGCTCATCTACCTGCGTGCGCTGGCAACGGTCGTGATGGCGATCGTCGGCATCGTCTACAACACGATCCTCGTCAATGCGGGCCTCGACGACTCGTTCAACCTTCAGTGGTCCAACGACATCCTGCACATCTGGATCCCGATCTATGCCGTGCTGGACTGGGCGCTCTTCGGCGACCGGAAGAAGCTGCCCTTCGACAAGCTCTGGGTGATGCTCATCTACCCGGTCATCTGGCTCGTGGTCGTGTTGATCCGCGGCGCGAGCGATGGCTGGGTGCCCTACCCCTTCCTCGACCCGGCCACCGGCTACGCCTCCGTCGCCGTGTACTGCCTGATCATCTCGGCGGTGACGATCCTGTTCGGCTACGCGGCGTACGCGTTGAGCCGAGTGCGCGTGCTGAAGCCTTAGGGCCGCACGACAGAACGGGCCGCACCCTGTGGGGGTGCGGCCCGTTCTGCGCTTGTCGCCCGTTTCCAGGCGGCGACTCCTAGTAGCTCAGGCCGTGGCCGAAACGGAACAGCGGGTCCTTCGTGTCGAAGGGCACGTCGGGGCGGTTCGCCTCGACGGCGGCCATGCTGCTCGGCAGTTCCATCGGCAGCTTGCCCTGCGGGGTGAACTCGCCGAACAGCACGTCGAGCAGTGCGGCGCTGCTGGCGCCGAAGTTGCCGACGATTGCCGCGACGTCCCCGACGATCGGCGTGAGGATCGCCGGGCGGTCGAGGAACACGTCGATGACGGTCGGGACGACCGCGGCGAGCTCCTGCACGTGGGCGATGGTCTCGGCGTCGAAGTCGAGCGAGCCCTGGTGGAAGAAGTTCTCGAAGTGGTTGTCGCGCGGGGTGAACGGGGCCTGCAGGCGCACGATCGCGACGTCGGCCTCGGCCGGCGTGGCGACGACGGTGCCGTAGCCCGCCGCGACCTCGGCGTCGACGCCCTCGACGTAGACGCGGATGCCGCGGGCCAGCGGGAGCGTGGCCGTGCCGGCATCCGAAACCGTGTTGGTCAGAACCGTGATGGCCGCACGCTGGGCCGCAGCGCCGGCGGCGCGGAACTCCTCGTTGCCGACGATGCTTGCCGCGCGGGCGACGTCGACGAGGGGCGCGTCGAACAGGCCGAGACGGAACTTCTCGCGCAGCAGGCGACGGGCGGACTCGTCGATGCGCGCCTCGCTGACCTCGCCGGAGCGCACGATCTCGACGAGCATGCCCGGCACGTCCTCGCCGCCGAACTGGTCGGCGCCGGCCTCCAGCACCTTGACCATGCGCTCGCGCGGGCTGAGGTGCTCGACGCCCCAGGCACGGGCCGGGAACGGCTGGCCCATGAACTCGGAGTCATTGATCAGGCCCCAGTCGGTGCAGACGATGCCGTCGAACTTGTAGCGCTCGCGCAGCAGACCGGTGATGACGCTCTTGTTGAAGCCGAAGCCGACCTCTTCGTACTCGGTGCCGACGGGCATGCCGTAGTAGGGCATGATCTGGCTGGTGCCGGCCTCGAAGGCGTCCTCGAACGGCTTGAGGTGGTGCTCGAAGTTGTCGCCGGGGTAGACCTGCTCGCGGCCATGCGGGAAGTGCGGGTCCTCGCCGTCCTTCTGCGGGCCGCCGCCCGGGAAGTGCTTGGTCATGGTGGAGACCGACTCCGGGCCGATCTCCGCGCCCTGGAAGCCGCGGATGTAGGCGGCGCCGAGGGCGCCGCTCAGCTCGGCGCTCTCACCGAAGGTGTTCACCTGGCGCGACCAGCGCGGCTCGGTGGCGAGGTCGATCTGCGGGTGCAGCGCGACGCGCAGGCCGACGGCGACGTACTCCTGGCGGGCGATGTCGCCGAAGCGCTCGACCAGCTCGGTGTCGCCGATGGCGGCGAGGCCGAGGGTCTCCGGCCACTCGGAGAACGGCCCGGCCATCATCGAGGCGCCGGGGTTGTCGCTGAAGGAGTGGCGCGGGTCGGTGGAGAGCGTGACGGGGATGCCGAGGCGGGTCTTCGCCGCGAGCTCCTGCAGGCGGTTGTGCCACTCGGCCATCACCTCGGCGGTCGGCGCGGCCCCGAGCAGGTTGAAGTGGGTCATCTGCAGACCGTTGACGTATTCGTCGGTCGACGGCAGGTCGAAAGCGGGGTCGGCCTCCGCCAGCTGGCCGTTCTCGCCCATGGTGATCATGGTCTGGAAGAACAGGCCGGCCTTCTCCTCCAGCGTCATCTGCGCGAGCAGGCGCTCCACCCGCTCGTCGATGGGCAGGCTCGCATCGCGGAAGCTCGGGTCGATGGGGGCGGATGCCGTGGCATCCGTGGTCTTCGTCTCAGACGACTCTGTCATGGTGTCCTCTCTTGCGACTTCGCGAGAAGTCGATCGGGCGCGCAACGCTGCACTCAACGCAGCATAACCCGAATGGCATTCGGTTTTCGAGTGGACCCGGGAAACTGGCAGCCAGCGGCACCCCGCGCCGGCGTGGGATCATCGAGGCATGAACGTGCAGTTGAAACCGATGCCGGAGCAGCGACTCGCGGAGTGGATCACATCCTCACAGGAGGACTACCGGCTCTCGCGCATCGCGGCGGGCGAATCAGAGGAACTCGCCGGCCTGCGCGCCGCCGAGTCGACCGAGCGGTTCTTCGGCAGCGGCGCTCCCCTGCCGCTGCACCAGGTGTTCGACGTGGTGCTGCCGGACGCCGAGAGCACCGTAGTCGGCTACCTGTGGATCGGCCCGCAGTTCGGCAGCGAGACGGACTGGTGGGTGTGGGATGTCGAGATCGCCGAGGCGCACCGGCGCCGCGGCTACGCCCGTGAGGCGCTGCAGCTCGGTGAGGCCGAGGCGCGGCTGCTCGGGGCTCAGTCGATCGGGCTGAACGTCTTCGGCTACAACACGGGCGCGCAGGCACTCTATGAGTCACTCGGCTACGGCGTCGCCGCGGTCAACATGAGCAAGAAGCTCGACTAGGGCTCAGCGCGTCGGCGCACCGGCCGCGAGGTCGTAGACCCAGACGTTCGAGCGGATCGGGTTGCCCTTCGGATACTCGAAGTCAGCCTCGCCGCGCAAGGTGAACCCCGACGTGCGGCACAGCGCGTTCGACGCGGCGTTGTCGGTGCGCGGGAACGCGAAGAGGTGGCGGCGATCGCCCTGCGACGCGGCATCGGCCACGCAGGCTGCGAGCGCCCGTGAGGCAAGCCCGCGCCCCTGATAGGCAGTCGCGATGCTCCACCCCGTCTCGTAGGCGTCCTCGCCCTGCCACTCCTTCTTCCAGTAGCCGATAGAGCCGATCGGCTCGTTCTCGCGCGAGGACTCCACGACGAACATGCGCGCCTCACCCTCCTGCCACAACCGCAGGAACCGGGCGTGCCGGTTTCGCAGCGCCTCGTCGGACTCCGGTCCGCCGAGGAAGGTCGTCATCTCGGGGGTGTTGCTGCGTTCCAGCACGGGGAGGTCCCGGTCGTGCCACGGGCGGAGCGTGATCGTCTCATCCATGAGACGAGGCTAAGACCGGGCACTGACACGGGCAAGGTCGTGGGGCAGTGTTGGCTTCGGTCGCAAGTTCCCTCGAGCCAACGGGGAGTGTGGCGAGACTCCCGTTGGTCGAGTAGGCCCGCCAGGGCCGTATCGAGACCCGGCTTCCGACGGGAAACCGGGCCTCGTGCGAGGTCTCGATACGCTCGTTCCTCGCTACTCGACCAGCGGGAGGGGGCGCGGCGGAGGCGGGAGCGGGGCTGGCTTCGGTCGCAAGCTCCCTCGAGCCAACGGGGAGTGTGGCGAGACTCCCGTTGGTCGAGTAGGCCCGTCAGGGCCGTATCGAGACCCGGCTTCCGGCGGGAAACCGGATCTTGTGCGAGGTCTCGATACGCTCGTTCCTCGCTACTCGACCAGCGGGAGGGGGCGCAAGCTCGCTCGAGCCAACGGGACTGGCGGCCGGGCTCTACGCACCACTACTCGCTGGTCGAGTAGGCCCGCCAGGGCCGTATCGAGACCCGGCTTCCGGCGAGAAACCGAGCCCCGTGAGAGGTCTCGATACGCTCGTTCCTCGCTACTCGTCCAGCGGGAGGGGGCGCGGCGCGGCGGGGGCGGCGCTGGCCTCGGGCGGAAGCTCCCTCGAGCCGACGGGGGAATTCCGTTGGCTCGAGGGAGCGCCAGCGACCGAAGCCAACACCCCTCCCGCGGGTGGCGGTGTGGACTAGCCGACGGGGGCGAAGGCGGTGACGACCGTGACGAGAGCCTCGCCGTAGGACTCCAGCTTCTTGGCGCCGATGCCGCTGATGCCGTCGAGCTCAGCGAGCGAGCGCGGCCTCGCCGCGGCCACCGCTTTCAGCGTGGCATCGCCGAACACGATGTATGCGGGCTGGCCGAGCTCCTTGGCGGTCTCGGAGCGCCAGGCGCGCAGCGCCTCGAACAGCTCGACACCGGCCGGGCTGAGGTCGGCGAGCGCCGCGGACTGCTTGCTGGACCGGCTGCGCCCGCTGCTCGCGGCCCGCTCCGGCTCGGTGCGGAGCGAGACGGCGCGATTGCCGGAGAGAACCTCAGCCCCGGCTTCCGTCATCGCCAGGGTGCCGTAGTCGCCGGTGGATGCGAGCAGGCCCTGCGCCAGCAGCTGGCGCACGACGCCGCGCCACTGCTGGTCGCCGAGGTCGGCGCCAATGCCCCAGGTCGCCAGAGCCTCGTGCTTGTGCTGCGTGGTGCGCGGTGTGGTTTTGCCGCGCAGGATGTCGACGATCTGCCCGGCTCCGAAGCTCTGGTTGCGCTCGCGGCGCAGCCGCACCACCGTCGAGAGCAGCTTCTGCGCCGGAACGGTACCGTCCCAGGATGCGGGAGGAGCCAGACAGGTGTCGCAGTTACCGCAGGGTGAGCTCGGCTGGCCGAAGTAGCTGAGCAGGTTGACGCGGCGGCACTCGACCGTCTCGCAGAGCGCGAGCATGGCGTCCAGGTGCGCGGCCATGCGGCGCTTGTGCGTCACGTCGCCGGGCGAGGAGTCGATCATGCGGCGCTGCTGCACGACGTCTTGCAGGCCGTAGGCGAGCCAGGCCGTCGACGGCTCTCCGTCGCGGCCGGCGCGGCCGGTCTCCTGGTAGTAGCCCTCGACGGACTTGGGCAGGTCGATGTGGGCGACGAAGCGCACATCGGGCTTGTCGATGCCCATGCCGAAGGCGATCGTGGCAACGACGACGATGCCGTCCTCACGGAGGAACCGCGACTGGGTGCGGGCGCGCACGCCCTGGTCGAGGCCCGCGTGGTACGCCAGCGCGTTCACGCCGTTGGCCTGCAGGAACGCCGCCGTCTTCTCGGTGGTCGCCCGGGAGAGCGCGTAGACGATGCCAGCATCGCCAGTGTGCTCGGTGCGGATGAAGTCGAGCAGCTGCTTGCGCACCTCGTTCTTCTCCACGATCCGGTACTGGATGTTCGGCCGGTCGAAGCTGGAGACGAAGTGCGCGGCACGCTCCAAGTGCAGCCGAGAGGTGATCTCCTTGTGGGTGGCATCCGTCGCCGTCGCGGTGAGCGCAATGCGCGGCACGTCGGGCCAGCGCTCGGCCAGCTCGCCGAGGGCCAGGTAGTCCGGGCGGAAGTCGTGGCCCCACTGCGAGACACAGTGTGCCTCGTCGATCGCGAACAGGGCGACGTGGCCGCGGGCCAGGAACTGCTTCGCCTGCTCGCTGCCGAGCCGCTCCGGCGCGATGTAGAGCAGGTCGAGTTCGCCGGCGAGGTAGGCGCGTTCGACGTTCGAACGCTCGCCGGCATCCTGCGAGGAGTTGAGGTAGGCGGCCCGGACGCCGACGGCGTTCAGCGCGTCGACCTGGTCTTGCATCAGCGCGATCAGCGGCGAGACGACGATGCCGGTGCCCTCGCGCAGCAGCGCGGGGATCTGGTAGCAGAGGCTCTTGCCGCCGCCGGTGGGCATCAGCACGACGGCGTCGCCGCCGCCGGCGAGCTGTTCGATGATGGCGCCCTGCTCACCGCGGAACGACTCGTAGCCGAACACGGTGTGCAGTGCCTCGGCGGCGCTCGCGAACTTGGCCGGCGACGGGCGCCCGGGAGTCGCGGGAGCTGCGGCGTACTGCCGGGCCGGAGCCTGTGCGCGGGCAGCGGCGAAGTAGGGGTCTTCCGGCGGAACCCAGCCGTCTTCCGGCGGCGCCCAGTCGTCTTCGGGGGGAGGCGGGAAGCCCTCGTCAGCCCAGTCTGGTTCCGCTAGAAAAGTCACGCTTTGAGTGTAACCGGCGGCTCTGACAGCTCCGGCGAGGGGTATCAGGGCCGCCTGGCGCGATGCTCGGTTTCTCGATGGAAACCGGGTCTCGATACGGCGCTGGCGCGCCTACTCGACCAGCGGGAAAGAGCACTGGCGTCTATTCGACCAGCGGGCAAGAGAGCTGGCACCTCCCTGTCCGGCGGGAAGGAGAGCTGGCGCCTCGTCGACCAGCGGGAAAGAGCCCTGGCGCGTCCCTGTCCAGCGGGAAGGAGCGCTGGCGCCTCGTCGACCAGCGGGAAGGAGCCCTGGCGCGTCGTCGACCAGCGGGAAGGAGAGCCGGCGCTCCCACCCGACCGGCGGGCGGGGTGCCTTGGGTTATCCGAAGGTGAAGGAGAAGGCCTGCACGCCCGGGCCCATCGTCACCGTGAGGGTGCCGGATGCCGCGGCATCCGCCTTCACCAGCTCGTAGGAGCGCGGCACCCCGTTCACGTCGATGCTCTGCGGCGCACCACCGTTGACCGCGACGGTGATCGTGCCGCTGCCCGACAGCACCATGCGCACCTCGCTGCCGGTGTAGTTGAGGCGGATCGCGTCACGCGGCGCGGCCGGCTCGATCGACTGGGTGCCGAGCGTCCACTCCCCCTCCAGGGCGAAGCTGTTCGCAGGCTGCTCTGCTGGCAGCGCGAATGCGCTCGTGGCCGCCGAGTACTTCTCAGCGCCGGCGAAGTTCACGGCCTTGGTGGTGCCGAGGTAGCTCTCGGGGGTGATCGCTCCAGCGCTGGGCGTCGCATCGGCCACCTCGGTGGCGGGCGGCAGCACCACATCGGGGTTTGCCGCGACGAGCAGCTCGCGGATGAGCTTCTCGGTGTCGGCGTAGCCGCCTTCGCCGAACTTGATGTGGCGAACCACGCCCTTCGCATCGATCAGGTAGTGCGCCGGCCAGTACCGGTTGCGGTAGTTGGTCCACGTCGACAGGCTGTTGTCGAGCGCTACCGGGTAGTCGATGCCGAGTGCGGCGGCGCCGGCCTGCACGTTGCCGGGGACCTTCTCGAAGGCGTACTCGGGCGAGTGCACCCCGATCACCTCGAGGCCGGCGGCACGGTATGCCTTGTCCCAGGCGACGACGTGCGGCACCGACCGCTGGCAGTTGATGCAGGAGTAGGCCCAGAAGTCGACGAGCACGACCTTGCCGTGCAGCTGGTCGAGTGCGATCGGCGCGTTGCCCGGGGTGTTGAACCACTCCTGGATGCCCTGGATGTCCGGCGCCGTGCCGCAGCTCTCAAGCACACTTGCCCCGTCTGTGCACTTGTCGAGATCCTTGTTCTGATCATTGACCAGCCCGCCGAGTGCCAGGGCCTTGCTTACCTGCTCTGAGTTGCCGAATTGGCCCTGCAGTGCGCTCGTGTAGTCGGGCACGAGGCGCTGCAGCAGCTGGGGCACGTTGAAGACCAGACCGATGGCCAACGCGATCATGACGATGCCGCCGGTGATGCGGATGCCGCGCTGGTGCTTGCGGAAGCTGCGCACCCGCTCGGCAACGCGGCGGCCGGCCAGTGCGAAGATCAGCAGCGGCAGCGCAGCCCCGACCGCGAACGTTGCGGTGAGGACGACGGTTTCGAGGCCGATGCGCCCTGTCGAGCCGGCGACGGTGATGGCGGCAAGCACCGGCCCGGCGCAGGGCACGTACACCGCGCCGAGCGCGATGCCGAGCACGAAGCCGCCGCGCTCGGTGCCGACATCCTTCTTGGGGATCCACGCGAACGGCTTCTCCAAGATCGCCTCGAACTGGGGCACGATCAGGCCAACGCCGATCAGCACCAGCACGACGAGTCCGGCCCAGCGCAGCACATCCTGGGGCAGGCCGAGCACGGCCAGAATCAGCGAGCCGATCAGCGTGAACACGCTGAAGCTCACAACGAGGCCGAGGATCACGAAGTAGGGCCGCCACCGCGACGGCGCGGTCGGTGCCGCAACGTCGCCTGACTGGGTGCGGGCACTCTGCACGCCGCCCGAGAGGAAGATGACGGGCAGCACGGGCAGGATGCACGGCGAGATGCCGGTTATGAGGCCTCCGGCGAAGCCGATGAGAGCGAGGGTGAGCACGATGTCCTCTCGAAACGATGGCCGAAGATTCGGCTGCGAATGGTTCGGTGCCGTGCCCCCAACCGATTGGTGCGGGATTGATTCGGAATTTTCTGGGCAGCAGACCAATCCGATCCGCGGATGCCCCCGAACGCCCTGTTGAGCCCTCACAGCGCGTGGGCCCCGGCATCCGCCGAATTATCGAAGGAGAAATTCCATGCGTCACCTCACTCGCAGCACGCTCACCACCCTCTCGATCGCGGCCGTCGCGGCGCTCGCCCTGGCCGGCTGTTCCATGGACACGTCAACGACCGGCTCCGGCAGTTCCAGCTCGAGCAGCGCGGAGACCTCGCCGAGCAGCTCGCCGCAGGCCATGACGGCCGACCCGGCCGCCGACCTCGTCGGCCCCGGCTGCTCCGCCTACGCCGACGCCGTTCCCACCGGCGACGGGTCGATCATGGGCATGTCGGCTGACCCGGTCGCCGTGGCCGCATCGAACAACCCGATGCTGACCACGTTGACCGCCGCGGTCTCCGGACAGCTGAACCCGGACGTCAACCTCGTCGGAACGCTCAACGGATCCGAGTTCACCGTGTTCGCCCCTGTTGACAGCGCCTTCGCGGCCATCGACCCGGCGACGATCGACACCCTGAAGACCGATTCGGCCCTGCTCACCAAGATCCTGACCTACCACGTGGTGCCCGGTCAGATCGCCCCGGATGCCATCGTCGGCACCCACACCACGGTTGAGGGCGGCACTGTGGAAGTCACCGGGAGCGGAGACAACCTGATGGTCAACGGTGCCAAGGTCATCTGCGGTGGAGTGCACACCGCCAACGCGACGGTGTACCTGATCGACTCGGTGCTGATGCCGAGCAACTAACGCTGCTCCGCCTGCGGCGGGCAGACGCGAAAGCGGCCCGGGTTCGAGGAACCCGGGCCGCTTCGCTGTGCCGCGCTAGGACTTGCGGCGCAGCAGCACCACGGTCAGCAGCACGGCGACCAGGGCTGCGAGCACGCCGCCGCCGATCCAGAGCACGTCGCCGAGTGCGGCGGCCGGCTCGGTACCGGAGCTGCCGGCATCCGGGGCCGGCGTGTTCGTGCCGGAACCGGCCGCTGCGCAGCTCGGCTCCACGGTGCCCTCGGCCAACGGCACCCCGGCGCTCGGCGCCCACTCGAACTCGTAGCTGTCCGAGATGACGTGCGAGTCGACCGAGATGGCCCGCCAGGTCACCGTGTACGTGCCGGGCTGGCCGAGCTGGGCGTCGAGCGCGAGCGTTCCGCCGGTGACGACGCCGCAGCCCTCGCCGTAGTAGCGCGGGTCGGATGCCGGCCCGCTGACGACCATGGCATTGCCGGTCTCAGCTTGCAGCAGGGCGTCGCTCGTGCTCACCGAGAAGGTGCCGGGCTGCTCGGTCACCACGCTGCCGTCGGCGGGGACGGTGCCGGTCACCTGATTGTGCGCGGAGGCCGGCCCGGCGGCACCGAACAGCACGACGCCCAGAGCGATGGCCACGACGAGCGGGGCGCGGTGCCGACGGATCTTCAGACTGGGCATCGTGCCACCGCCTACTTCGACGCCGCTGAGCGGCGGGTCATGACGGCCAGCGCGATGCCGATGGCACCGACGACGAGCCCGACGACACCCAGCACGCGGGCAACGATGTCGGAGCTCGGCTCGGCCGGGGCGACCGAGCTCTCGCCGGCCGACTCATCGGTGGACGCGAGAGCGTCGCCGGACGCGGCGTGGCCGTGGCCGTCGCCCTCCGCAGAGGCCGCGGTCAGCGTGAAGGCGGGCGCGGGTGCATTCGGCTCGTCCTCACCGGCGACGGCGGTCTCGTTCCAGTTGGTCTCGCCGACGGTGCAGTTCTGCAACACCGGGAACTCGAGCGTGTCACCGGCGGCCTCCGCTGGCAGCTTGGCCGAGAGCACGAACGTGTCGCGCAGCCCGTCTTCCAGCGGCGTGATGGCCGTGTAGACGACCTGCGAGACGCGGGCGGCATCCCCCTCGCCGGTCTTCACCTTCTCGATCGTCCAGTTGGGGTTGACCGTCGGGGTGACGCTGACGATGCTCTCGGGGATGTCGATGGCGATGCGGGTGGTGGCTGCGCCCTCGCAGCCGTGGCCGACCGAGAAGGTCAGCAGTGCGTAGGAGCCGGCGGCGGTGTCGCTCGGTGTGACGCTGACGTGGGCGGATGCCGCCAGCGGCGCTCCGACGGCGAGCAGCGCACCGGCGGCGAGGCCGGCGAAGGCGAGGGTGCGGGTGGAGCGGGTACGACTGGTCATGAGAATCCTTGCTGTGGTGCCGAGGAGCCGCTGCGCGGTGAACACCGTGGGCTGGGCGGCCGGTCTGAGTTCGGCGAAAGTGTGTGGATGACGCGGTGGGGCGCGTTAGGCGCGCGCGAGCACCGGCGGCCCGCGGTGCCGCAGCGCAGCGTGCACGACATCGAGCGGGCGCGGGATCCACACCGCGGCGGCGGCGCCCGGGCGGGCCGGCGCGGCATCCGGGATCGGGGAGAGAGCGATCGGGCGCGCGGCCAGGGCCTTCAGAGCGAGGCCGGCGGTGCGCAGCAGCCCGCGCAGGGCCTGCTCTCCGCGCAGGATCGCGGCCACGCTGAGGAGGCCGGCGATGGTGTGGCCGAACAGCATCCACACGTCGTGGTGGGCGCCGGCCAGCGGCGAAGGCGCGAGGGGTGTGGCCGCTGCCAGCTGAGCCGCGATGTCGGCTGAGCTGAGGTGGTGGCCGGCGTGCACGCCAGCGCCTGCCGGCTGGGTGGCGGCGAGCTGCGCGCCGAACAGGCTGAACAGTCCGTGGAAGACGAGCTGGCTGCCGGCGACGGAGAGCACGACCCGCCATGGCGCAGCCGTGCTGCGGCCGGACGCGGGGCGCCGCGGACCGGACAACCCGATGCTGAGCATCGAGGCGAAGGCCAGCGACAGCACGATGGCCAGCCAGCCGGGTGTGACACCGCCGGCGAAGCTGTGCGAGAGCGCCGCGACGAAGACCGAGAACACGGCGATGAGCCACCCGCGCGTGAAGCGCGCCCAGCGTGTGCTCATCATGCTCCAACTCTATCGCGCGCAGGACGCGCGCCAGGGGACGAGGAGGCCCCTCCCGATCCAGGATCGAGAGGGGCCTCCGGCGCTCAGGCCTGCGTTACCAGAGGATCAGCGGCACGGGCAGGCTGGTGGAGGCCTTCACCGTGGCGGAGCCAAGGAAGCGCGCCTTCAGCAGGTGCACACCGCGGCTGAGCTTCGGCAGGTTCACGCTTGCCTTGCCCTTGTCCTTCGCGGTGAGCTGCATGGTCGCGACGACCTTGTTGCCGTCCAGCACCTCGACGGTTCCCGTCACCTGCTGCCCCTTGGCTGCCGCGACCACGACCGAGTAGCGCACCGTGGAGCTGGCGTTGGCCAGCAGCTTGTTCGGTGCTCCGACCGTGACGCTGGATACCGTCACCGGCACGACGGCCTTCTGGATGGAGATCGGCACCTTGACCGCGGTGCCGGTGGCGGCGACGGTGATCGCGAGCTGCTGCACCCCGTCGATACCGGCCGGGATCGTGAACGTCGCCGTGGCCTTTCCATTCTCGTCGAACACCTCGTTGCTCACGATGTTGTCGACGGGGGCGGATGCCAGCACCGTGCCGCCGAGCGCGATGTCGACGGTTCCGGGGGCGGGCGTCGACGCGTCGCCGAACGCCAGCGAGCTGAGCGTGACCGTCACGCTCTCCCCCGCGACGTACCCGGCGGCCGCGGCCGGCGGCGTCAGCACCGCACCGACAGCGCGCTGGGCGAAGTCGGGCGAGACCGGCGAGTTGGCGGCGAGGTAGTCGACCATGGCGGCCAGATCGACCTTGCCCGTGTCTGCCTTGTTGGTGCCCCCCGCAAACGCCGTGAAGTTGTCACCGCCGGAGGACAGGAACGAGTTCACCGTGACCTTGTAGCTGGCTTTCGGATCGATGGCCACACCGTTCAGCGTGATCGTGCCGACTCGGGACCCGGCGGCGCCGGAGGGGTTGTAGTCGTAGACCAGACCCTTCGAGACGCCGAGCTTGAGGAACGGTCGGCTCGCGGAGGCCGGCTGCCACTGCTGTTCGAGCGCCTCGCGCAGCTGGGCACCGGTCAGGTCCATCGCCACCAGAGTGTTGGCGAACGGCTGGACGACGGCGGCCTCCTTGTATGTGACGTTGCCGTCGGGGTCGGTCGGCCCCGAGCTGGCATACGGCATGTCGGTGCGCAGGCCGCCCGGGTTCATGAACGCGATCTGCGCACCGGCGTTCTGCGTCGCCCAGAGCTGCACGTCGGCCACGAAGCTGCCGAGCGTCGACTCGCCGCCGCGGTTCTCGGTTGTGCCGTTGGCGAGCTTGGAACGGTTGAACGGGCCGGTGATGTCACCGAGCTTCTTCGCGCCGAGCACGGCCGCCGTGGCCACCGCCTCGCCGACGATCGACTGCACCTCCGGCACCGCCGAGTAGAGCGGCTTGGCCGGCACCATCGGCGTCGTCGGCGTCGCTGGGATCGCGTCGGTCATCAGCGGGAGCGTCTCGTTGACCATGGAGAGGATCTCTTTGGTCTGCGGGTTCACCTTGATGTCCATCAGGCCGAACTTCTCGCCGTACTGGCCGCTTGAGATCACCGGGCGCCCGTTGATCACGTGGTTGTAGGCGAGGTGTGTGTGCCCGGAGACGATCGCGTTGACGTCGGAGTCGACGCCGGCGACGATCTTGCCGAACGCCGTGCTGGTGTCCTCGGCCGAGGCCTTCGCCGTGGTCGTCGCTCCCTCGTGGATGAGCAGGACGATGACATCCGCCTCGCCGTTGCTCTGGTCGCCGTCGCGCAGCTGGGCGGCCACGCGGTTCACCTCGGTGACCGTGTCGCGCACCTCGAGGTCGGCGATGCCGGCCGGGCTGACCAGCGAGGGCAGTTCCTCGGTGACGGCGCCGATGAAACCGATCGTGACGCCCTGGAACGTCTCGGTGTAGTACTCGTCCAGCGCCGGCTTGCCCGTGGTCTTGTCGTAGACGTTGGCCACGAGGTACTCCCAGTTCGCACGCGGGATCACCCGGTCGGTGAGGTCGGCGAAGCCCTGGTCGAACTCATGGTTGCCGACGGAGCTCACGTCGAGCCCTGCCGCGTTCAACGCGTCGATCGTCGGGTTGTCCTGCTGGATGAACGAGGTGAAGGTGGAGGCACCGATCAGGTCGCCCGCCGCGGCGAAGACCGTGTTCGGGTTCGCGTCGCGCACCTGCTTGACCGCGCCGGCCAGCACCGCCGCGCCACCGGAGGGCGCCAACTGCTCGATCCGGCCGTGGAAGTCGTTCACGGTGACCAGGCTGATGTCGACCGGGACGGCCTCGCTGTTGAGGCCGACCACGATCGGGTCGTGGTCGCTGGAGCGGAACGGCGTGCCCGCCTCGGTCGCGCCGAACTCGTAGCCGCGGTCGCCCCACTCGGGCGAGTTGATGTTCCAGACACCGGCACCGGTCACCCGCGGGGCCACGGATGGCGAGGCGAGCACATGGTCGAGCGAGCCGAGCTCGCCGTTGAAGCTGTAGGTGTACTGGCCGGCTGCCTTCGCCGGAACCAGGTCGCTCCAGCCTGCGGCCGTGAACACGTTGATCGGGTCTTCGTGCGCGTAGGCGTTGAAATCGCCGATCAGGAACACGTCGTCGCTGCCGGACGCCGTCTGCAGGTCCGTGCTGAACTTGAGCAGGGACTGCGCCTGTTCGGTGCGTTCGGCGTTGAAGAAGCCCTGGCCGTCGGCCGGCTCCGGCGCCGTGTTGCCGCTGGCCGGGGACTTCGACTTGAAGTGGTTGGCCACGACGGTGACCGTGCGGGCGCCGATGCTGAACGTCTGGGCGATCGGCTCGCGCGCGATGTCCCACACCGTCTCGTCGATGACGGTCTTGCTGTCGCCGACGGTTGCCACGGCATCCTTCTTATAGATGAGGGCGCTCGTGATGAAGTCGGTGATGGCCGCATCGTTCAGTGCGGTCGGCGTCGGAACGGCGGCCCACACCTCGGAACCGGCATCGGCATTGAGGCCGGCGACCAGGTCGTTCAGGGCGTGGTCGATGTCGGCCGGGGTGCCGAGCTTGACCGAGTTCTCGATCTCCATCAGGGCGACGACGTCGGCGTCCAGGCCGTTGATCGCCGCGACGATCTTGGACTTCTGGATGTCGAACTCGGCCTGTGTCGCGGCCCCGCGGGCCCCGGAGTTCACCGAGGAGAGAGTCGTGAAGTAGTTGAACACGTTGAACGAGGCGAGCTTCACGTCGCCGCCGACAGCGGGCGGGGCGTCCTGGCGGAGGTTCACGGGCGTGAACGAGACCTTGAGGGCGGGGTCGCTGCTGTCGATCAACGGGAGCTGGGGCTGCAGCCGCCACTCGTTGAACGCGTAGCTGAGCACCATGCCGGCGCTCGGGAAGACGGCGGTGTCGCCGTTCCTGACGACGGTGTCCTTGGTGAGGTAGGGCTGCTCGCCGACGTGGGCAACGGCGTCGACGCGGATGCTGTAGCCGTCGTCGACCAGCAGGCGTGCGGCCTTGTTGGCCGCGGCGATGGCGGCGGCCTCTGCACCGGGCGCGGTGACCTCGGTGTTCTTGATCGCGGGGTCTGCACCGGCGTTCAGCCAGAGCTCGCCGAAGGAGAACAGGCTGTGCGTGGATGTCAGCGTGTAGGTGCCGGTCGGGGCGACCAGCATGCCCTCGTAGGCCTCGCGCGCGTCGCCGCGCACGCTGTCCGGCAGGGCGACAGGTGCGGGCAGGCCGACGCCGGCGGTCACGAGCGCCACCGAGTTGGGCGTGGTCGCGGAGATCTGGGTGACGCTGTTGAACTCGCTGGGCACTCCGGTCACGGTGATCTGGTCGCCGATGGCGATGCCGGCCGCCGCGTTGCTGCCGAGGAACACGAAGATGCCGTCGGATGCCCCGGGGGTCGGGTCGACGGTGCCGCCGACGCCGGGGGTCTGCACGTAGATTCCGCGGTAGCCGCCCGCGCGGTGGTCAGCGGTGACGATGCCGTCGACAGTGACGATCGTTCCGGCCGGGAGCGGGCTGGCTGCGCCGGTTCCCTGAACCTCGGCGATGGTGTGGGTGGCGGCCGTCACGACGGGGTCGGCCGCGAAGGCCGGAGCCGCGCCGAAGGTCGAGAGGGCGAGCGCCGCCGTCGTGGTGACGGCGAGCGCTCCGAGCCTCCGCGCCCGGGAGCTGTGTTTCTGGTGCACGAGATCTCCTGTCCTAGTGTTGCCGCGTTCTGGCGCGCCGAATACCGCGGTGTTTCCGCGTAGGCGTGCCGACTGGGGCGGCAGACTGGCCCTCTTGTAGGGGTCATCGGCAGCTTAGGGTTCCCTGTGAGTCATGCCAAGAGGTCGCCCAGAGTTTTCTCGTGCACTTAAGCAGATAGTTACTTTTCCTGCTCATCTGAGCAGGCGCCCGTGCGCCGCTATTCTGGAGTTCTCATGCTGCTCTCGATCCTCGGCCTGGCCGGCGCACTGGCGTACGGCACGGCCGACTTCTTCGGCGGCCTCGCCTCCCGGCGTATCACGGCGATGCCGACCTCGGCGATCGCGGCCGCGGCGGGCCTGACCGCGCTCGCGCTGACACTGCCTTGGTTGGGCGGGGAGTGGTCGGCATCGGCTGTCGGCCTGGGGGTGCTCGCGGGCCTCGCCGGGGCGGTCGCGCTGCCCCTGCTCTACGCCTCGCTGGCGCTCGGCCCGATGAGCATCCTGTCGCCGCTGACGGCGGTGGTCTCTGCCCTGGTGCCGATGACGGTCGGACTGGCCCGGGGCGAGTCACTCTCGCCCATCGGCTACGGGGCACTCGGCCTCGCGCTCATCGCCGTGGTGCTCGTGGGTTTCGTGCCAGAGAAGGGTGCGGTGCGGCCGAGCCTGCGCGGCATCCTGATGGCGATCGGTAGCGGCGCCGCAATCGGGGTATTCCTCATCCTGATCGACCTCACCCCGGAAGACAGCGGAGTCAACCCGCTGATCGTCGGTCGCGCGGTAAACGCGGCGATCATGGCCGCCGCCGCGGTGCTGATCTGGCGGATCGGGGTGCGCCGTGCCGGCGGGAAGTGGGTCGGCCGGACCATGTCCGACGGCGGCGCTGGGTCCGTCGCCGCCCACCCCCGGACGCTGTCGCCGGCCGTGCGCACCGGGGTGCTGCTCGCGATGCTCGGCGGCTTCTGCGACGCCTGCGCGAACGTGCTGATCCTGATCGGGCTGCGGCTCGGCGAGCTCAGCGTGATGAGCGTGCTGGTGGCCATGTACCCGGCGGGCACGATTCTGCTTGCCGCACTGGTTCTGCGCGAGCGCATCGCCCCTGTGCAGTGGCTCGGCCTGGCGCTGGCGCTGGTCGCCGCCGGCTTGCTCGCGCTGGGCTAGCCGCCCGGCCCGGGTGCCCGCCTGTTGGGCCTGCGGTGAGTGCGCAGTTTGACGCCTTCCGGCCGCCGGGAAGGCATCAAACTGCGCACTCGATTCCGTGAAGCCGGGCCTGGCGACGGATGCGGGAGCGCACCGTGTGCTCGAATCGCGCTCGCTCGGGGCCGAGGTCGTCATCCGTGACGCGGATGACGCTCCAGCCCGCCGACTCGAATCGTTCCCGCCTGCCCACATCGCGCCTGAACACACTGCGGTTTGTGCGGTGCAGGTCTCCCTCGTACTCGAGCACGATCCAGAGCTCGGGCCAAGACAGGTCCGCTCGCCCCAGGTAGTTGCCGTCGCTGTCGAAGTAGCGTCGGTTCACGACTGGCTCCGGCAGTCCGAAATGAACCAGCAGCAGTCTCAGCTCGGTCTCTTTGGGCGAGTCGACTCCGACGCGCAGCATCGGCAACGCTGCACGCAACAGTGCGCTCCCGCGGCGGGGCGCCCATTCGCGCACCGCGTGGGCGAGGTCCTCTGGCGTCGCCAGCGGGAACGCGCCGCCCAGGAGATGGTCACCGGCGATGACCATCGACGTGTGGTTCAGCACGGTGGCCAGTTGGCACCACACCGTGATCGGCGGCAACACCCGCAGACCGTCGGACATCACCACGGCCGCTGCCACCGCATCGCCTCGGTGCCCAGCGACACCGCGCACACGCGGCGCCGGCTGCCCGAGCGGCGCGCTGACATGCAACTCGGTGTGCTGACGTGTTGCCCACGGAAGCGGGATCCCCAGCAGCTCGGCGGCGGTCAGGTGACTGAATGCGTGGTGCGGCGACATCCTCGCGGAATAGGCCCGCGCTCGGTCCAGTGTGCGGGTGAGGTCGAGACCCGTCGAGCGCACCCCACGGAAGGAGCGCTGCAGGTCGGGGCCGTTGAACCGGTCTCGGCCGAGGCCGGCGGCCGCGGCATCCGATCGCGAGAATGCGCGCCCGGCGAGACGTGCAGGAATGGCCACGCGTGCTTTCATGCCGCAAGCCTGCCCGGCTCAGCAGATCGGCGTGAAAGTTATCCACACCCCCGCTCAACAACGGAGGCGAGTGCGCAGTTTGGCGCCTTCCGGCCGCCGGGAAGGCGTCAAACTGCGCACTCGGCCGCGTTGAGGCGGGCGCAGGCTAGGGCTGGGCGAGCGAGAAGGCAGAGGCCTCGGCGACGAGCTCGGCGCTCGGGCGCACGCCGGTGTACAGCACGAACTGTTCCTCGGCCTGGATCGCGATCACCTCTGCGCCCGTGATCACCGGCTTGCCGGCGGCGCGGGCGGCCCGGATCAGCGGCGTCTCGCTGGGCAGGGCGACCACATCCCAGACGACGGATGCCGCGGCGATGGCCGCGTCAGAGAACGACCGCTCCCCCGCCTCCGGCCCGCCGGCCATGCCGAGCGGTGTGACGTTGACGATCAGGTCCGCCGACACGGTGGAGGCGTCATCCGTCACCTGCCAGCCGTACTGCGCGGCCAGCGCCTGCCCGGCCGCGACGTTGCGGGCCAGCACCGTGCCGTCGTGGAAGCCGGCGCCGTGCAGCGCCGCCACGACCGCCTTGGCCATGCCGCCGCTGCCGCGCACGACCACGCTGCAGGGGGCGACGCCGTGCCGCTCCACCAGCCGCTGGATCGCCAGGTAGTCGGTGTTGTAGGCCGTCAGGTGGCCGTCGGTGTTGACGATGGTGTTGATCGATTCGATCGCGGCCGCCGAGGCATCCAGCGTGTCGACGAGCGGGATCACCGCCTCCTTGAACGGCATCGAGACGGCGCAGCCACGGATGCCGAGCCCGCGCACGCCGGCGATGGCCGCGGGCAGGTCGTCGGTGCTGAACGCCTTGTAGATGTAGTTCAACCCGAGGGCGTCGTAGAGGTAGTTGTGGAAGCGCGTGCCGATGTTGCTCGGCCTCCCGGAGAGCGAGATGCACAGCGTCATGTCTTTGTTGAGGATCGGCACCTCTGCACTCTAGGCGCTCGCCCGCCGTGGCGTGGGCACGGGCGTCGCCTCCAGGGGCTGGCTCAGTCGTCGGCGCCGAAGCGTCCGCGCGCCTCCACCGGGATCAGCGGCTTCTCTGCCCGCACCCTCAGTTCCTGCACCGCCCAACTGTTGCCGTCCGGGTCAGAGAAACCAAAGAACGTGCCGCCATCGCGAGGGTCGATGACCATGATCTCGCTGGCCTCCACCCCACGCCCGACCAGCTCGGCCCGGGCGGCCTGCGCGTCGGCGACGACGAGCTGCAGGCCGCGCAGCGAGCCGGGCGCCATCTCGTTCTGCGAGGGCAGGTTGCCGAACACGATCGAGCAGCCGGAGCCCTGCGGCGTCAGCTGCACGACGTGCATCTGCTCGTTCTGCGTGTTGTGATCCAGGTGGAATCCGACCTTGTCGCGGTAGAACTCGATCGCGCGGTCGATGTCGCTGACCGGAAGGATGACGACTTCGAGTGTCCAATCCATGATGCTCTCCTTGCGGTGTTCGATGCGTGCGGACAGGGGTCGGATGCCGCGGGCGTCCGCCCGCGGCATCCACTCGGCGCTCTAGAGGGTGGGAAGCAGGTCGTCGAGGCGCTCATAGCCCTCGCGCATGCCCATCTCCATGTCGCTCGCGACCATTCCGTCGCGGGCCTCCAGGTTGGGGTAGACGGAGTGGCCGGAGAGCCGGCTGCGCCCGTTGCCCAGGTCTTCGAAGCGGAGCGCCTCGATGCTGACCGTGTCAGGGTAGCCCTCGTACTCGAAGGTCTGGATGGCGAAGTCGTTGGGGCGCACCACGTGGAAGACGCCGTTGAATGCGTACTCCTGGCCGTCGGGGCCGATGTGGATGTAGCGGTAGCCTCCGCCCGTGACGAAGTCGTAGTGCTCGACGCGCATCTCGTAGCCGCGCGGTCCGAGCCACTGCTTGATCAGCTCGGGGTCGGAGTGGGCCCGGAAGACAGCCTCAACGGGGGCGTCGAACTCACGCTCGAAGTCGACGTACTGCACACCGTCCGGAGCGGTGACGGTGAGAGCGTTGGTGGTGGTACTCATTGTTCTTTCTCCTCATGATTCGGTGGTGTTCGTCAGCGAAGCAAGCACGGTGTCGAGTCGGCGGAACTGTTGTTCGTGGATGAGGCGGTATCCGTCGATCCAGGCGGTGAGGCGTTCGAGGGCCGCGGCGTCAAGGTGCACCGGGCGCCGCTGGGCGTCACGACTGCGCGTGACCAGCCCCGCGTGCTCGAGCACCTGGATGTGCTTCGACACCGCCTGCTTGCTGATGTCGAACGGCTCGGCGAGTTCGTTCACCGTGGCCGGTCCGCGGCTGAGCGTGGCAATGATCGCCCGCCGCACGGGATCGGCCAGGGCCATGAAGGCCCGGTCGAGGCTCGCATCGGCGGGGGTCTCATCGATCATGCTCATACCTCGTTTACTCAACCCTTTGCTTGATCAACTATTTAGTTGATTACAAGCTACGCCGCACATTTCACCCTGTCAAGGATTAGCTCGCGCCGAATCAGGCGAACAGCAACGAGATGCCGAACAGCACCGGAATGCAGCCGATTGTCGTGACGAAGACGGTGTCGCGCGCCATGATCTCGGCCGTCTCATAGCGCTGCGCGTAGTTGAACACGTTCTGCGCCGTGGGCAGCGCGGCCAACACCACGACCGCGTACAGCGCCTCGCCGTCCAGGCCGAACACGAAGGAGGCCAACAGCCAGGCGGTGGCCGGCATGACCAGGAGCTTGAGGGCGGATGCCAGCACGACGAGTGCGCGCCCACTGCCCGGGCTCAGCATCCGCTGCCCCGCCATCGACAGGCCGAAGCTGATCAGCATCAGCGGAATCGCGGCCTCGCCGACGCGGGCGATGGGGTCGTGCACGATCGGGGGCAAGGTGATCCCGGCCAGCGAGACCAACAGACCGGAGAGGGAGCCGACGATGATCGGATTGCGCAGGGTGCGGCCGATGATGCGCGGCAGCGAGGTGGTGCCCGTGCTGCGCGCATCGAGGATCGCGAGCCCAATCGGCGCGAAGAACAGCAGCTGCAGCAGCACGATGGGCGCCGCGTAGGCCGCACTGCCCAGCATGTACAGCGCCAGCGGGATTCCCACGTTGTTGGCGTTGACATAGCCGGAGCTGAGCGAGCCGATCACCGTCTCCGAGAGCGGGCGCCGCCAGACGAGCAGCGAAAGTGCGGCGAAGACGAGCATCATGAGCCCTGCGGCGACCGCCGAGACGGGCAGCAGCGCGGAGAAGAGGGTGGCGACATCCGCCCCGGAGAGCACGGAGAACAGCAGCAGCGGCGAGAGCACGTAAAACACGATCTTGCTCAGCACCGGGCGTGCGCCCGCACCGAGCACCCCGGTGCGACCGAGGAGGTAGCCGAGCAGGATCGGCAGTGCAATCACGGCGAAGCCGGTAGCGACGCCGCCGACGTCTGCATTCATGCGGTTGTGCTCCTCATTCGGGGTCGGCGGCCGACTCCAGGCCCCGAATGAAACCTAGCGCTTCGGGTTCGAGTGCCGGCACGGCCGCTGCTGGGGCGAATGCCGGGGCCGCGATCAGCGCAGCTCGGCCTCCCCGAGCGGCCCGCGCACCGTGGCAACCAGCGCCGGAACAGCACCGGGCACGAGGTCGAGCGGAACGCCGAGCGCGTCGAGCTGCGCGCGCAGCCGCTCCGCCGCAGGGTGCTCGCCGCGCAGCGCGACGAGCTCGAGCGTGGGCAGCTCGCTCAGCCCGGGGTGGGCGGTGCTGCCCCAGTCGATCAGAAAGGGCACGATCGGCGACACCCGGCTCGGCGGGGCCGTATAGCTCCACGCGAGCACGCTGCCGTCGGGCTTCGTGCGCGACTGCGCGGCGACCTCGCCGAGCGGCAGGCCGGCCTCGGAGCCGCGCGCCGCCCGCTCTGCGATGCCCTCGGGTGCGGCGGCATCCGCATGCACGGCGTAGCTGCTGAGGGTCGGCGCCCGCAGAGTGTCGATGCCGAAGGTGGCGATTGCGGATGCCGGCCGCTCCCCCTCGGGGTCGGGGCCGATGATCTCGAGGTAGTGGGTGCCGCGGGCGCCGGCGACGGTGAAGGCGATGAGGGCGTTCGCGGTGCCGAGAGCGTGTCGACCGCCCGGCGCGGCGGTGACGCCGGTGAGCCGGGCGACGTGCGCGACGGCGGCTCCGAGATCGGGGCCGGCCAGCACGAGATGGTCGAGAACTGCGGCGAGCGCGGCGGGCAGTGGCGCGGCGACGGCTTCGGGACGGGGCGCGGTGGTGTCGGCATCAGTGTCGGTCATGTCTGCCAATCTGGCACAACCACGGGCGCCAACGCGGCTCGGACGACCAAATGCGTAGCGTTCGTGGCAGTCCACCCGGAGGCGTCGATCGCACAGCCCCTGTTGCTCGGGCGGCCAAGGCCGATACGCTGCGAGCATCATTCGATTCGGGGAGGATCACAGATGTCCGGAACCACCAGCACCCTTGACCAGAGGCTGCGCCTGGCGCACACAGCGAGCATCGCCGTCGTCGTCCTCGGCATCGTCTTCATCGTGGTCGGCATCATCGCCTGGATCGCGGTGAGCATGAAGCTCCGCGCGGAGGGGATCACGGTGAGCGACGACGCCGCATTCCTCCAAGGGTGGCCGGTCGCCGGGCCGTTGACCGCGTATGCCCAGGCCGACATCATCAACACGCACGCCCTTGCCATCAGCGACGGGCAGACGTATGCGCAGCTGGCCCAGGACGACCCGCGGCGCGCCGTCGTGATGAACGCCTCGTTCCTGCGCGCGTCGCTGTTCACCTCGGTCATCTCCTTCGGCATCGCGCTGTTCGCGGTCGGCGTCGGCGTCGTCTCGGTTCTGCTCGGCTGGGTGGGCAGCACGCTGACGAAGGCGCGGGGCGTGGCGGCTGCCGCCTAGGGGCCCGGCGCGGCGGATGCCGCTGCGCCACACTCTGGGATTCGTCGCCACGAGGGCAGCCGATGTGACGCTGGTCGATGGCCTCGGCCAGTTCGCAACGGTCGCCACCTACGACTCGATGACGGGCTTCGTCTCGTAGACCGCAGAACGGGACCGGCGGGCTACCAGCCGCGCCGGGCGATGCGCGCCTCGCGGCGGAGCTGCCGGCGCAGCTCCTTGAGGCGCTTCTCTGTGCTGCCGCCCGCCCTGTCTTCGACCACCAGCTTGGGCCACACCGCGTCGAGCTTCGACTCGATCACCGCCGAGATCTCGCTCCACGCGTCGGCCTGCGCCCTGGCGACGAAGGCGTCGAGGTATTCCGGGTCCTCCCGGTGCCGCCAGAGTCGTTCCGCGACGGCCGCGTGCATCTTCTCGCGGCGGCGCAGGTTGGCCACGTCTTCGGTTCGGTAGTCGTGGTGGTGCAGCGCCTTGCCGGCCCGGTTGGCTGCCGTGTCGCGCTCCTCTTCGGCGATCGACGCCGACTCGTCCTCCTGCTGTACCTCTTCATAGAGCGCAGCCCGCGCGGCGGCCCGCATTCGCTCCGCGTCGAAGCCATCCGGCTCGGTGAGCATCCCGACGATGATCTGATTCTTCAGGGCCATGCGGGCGCCGAACTCCGCCAGCATCACGCCCTCGTCGACCTGCTCGGCGAGGCTGGCCTCCTCGCGCTGCGGCAACGCATCATCGTTGAACGGAGTGAAGTCCCTCCGCCTGCGACGCGCCATCTGTGCCTGCCGTGTTCGAACCCAGTAACGGCCGCGCCTGCGGCCCCCTCCAGAGTATCGCTCAGGTACGACCCCTTAGCATGATGCCCATGACTGATTCTTCTGCCCCGCCGAGACTTTCGACCGCATCACTCTGTTCGGTGCAACCTGGTGCAGCGACTGCCGCCGCTCCAAGGCGCTGCTCGACACCCTCAACGTCGACTACGACTACGTCGACCTCGAGGTCGAGATCGAGGGCGCAGACCGCGCCAAGGCCATCAGCGGGCGCACCAACATCCCGGTGATTGTGTTCCCGGATGCCACGCACATGGTCGAGCCGCGCGACTCCGACCTGCACGCCAAGCTCACCGAGCTCGCCGCGATCTAACGCGCGCTCACATGCAGAAGGCCCGCTCCTCAGGGAGCGGGCCTTCTGTGCGTTGCAGTTCTGCTTACTGTGCTGGCGTCGAGGCCACGTCGAGGATCTCGATCACGAAGACGAGGGTCTGCCCGGCCAGCTCATGCGAGCTGCTGCCGGCGACACCGTAGCCGTACTCCGGCGGGATCGAGACGACGAGCTTGGTGCCGACCTTCTGGCCGACAAGCGCGGCGCCGAAGCCCTTCACGACGCCGGTGGTGGCGAACGTGGCCGGCTGCTTGCCGTAGCTCTGGTCGAAGATCTCACCGGTGCCCCAGTTGGTGCCCTGGTAGTTCACGGTGACAGAGTCGCCGGCCTTGACGGTCTCGCCGTCGCCTTCTTCGATGACGTCGAGGAGCAGGTCGGGGCTCGGCTCGCCGGCCGGGAGCGTGAGCACGGGCGGCTGGTCGCCGTTGAACTGAACCGTCGGCGGGTTCTCGGTCCACTCGGCGGGAGTCAGCGGCGGGACGATGTTGAGCACGTCGGTGACGATGACGACGCTCTCGCCGCCGGCGATGCCGAGGCCCTCGCTGCCGGCATCGCCGAACAGCTCAGACGCGGGAACCGTGGTGACGACGCGCGAACCGACCGGGACGCAGTCGATTCCGGCGATGAAGGCCGGGAAGATCTGCGGGTCGCCGGAGACGAACTCGGAGTTCTCGGAGATGGCGACCTTGCCGGTGTTGCCGGCGAAGACGTTGATGTGCAGCTCGACGGTCTGGCCGGCGGCGGTCACCTCGCCGTCGCCCTTGTCGACGATCGTGCGCTGCAGTTCGGAGGCGGTGAACGGGGTCTTGAACTCGGCGGTGACCTCGCTGCCGTGGTCACCGCTGACCTTGACCGACTTGCTCTCGGAACCCGATTTGTACTCGCCACACTGGCCGGCGGCGGTGGAGGCCGACGAGCCATCGGTGGAGCCGTTGCCGGCCGCGCAGCCGGTGAGGATGAGGGCGGAAGCCGCCAGGAGCGCCAGCGGCGCCAGGCGGGCGAGCGGTGAGTTCTTTTTCATACTGATGAGGTTCTCTATTCGCGTTGGGAGCGGCTGTAGGGTCGTGCCGCAGTGGTGGCTGCTCGGCGTATTCCACTCAAGGGCCGGAACGAGTCTGCCACCTCGAACTTGGTCTTGCCTGAAAATCGACGGGCGCGGGCCGGATGGAATAGCCTCACGGCCGCGCCGGTTCGACTCAGTGATGACTACCGCAGCACACACCCCCGCGCCCGCCCAGCCCGCTCTGCCCCGCCTCTCGGTGCTCGACCTGGTGCCGGTGCGCACCGGTCAGAGCAGCGCGCAGGCCGTCGCGGCATCCGTCGCCCTCGCCCAGACCGCCGACGAACTTGGCTTCGAGCGCTACTGGCTGGCCGAGCACCACAACATGCCGGCCGTCGCCTCGACGACTCCCCCGGTGCTGATCGCCGCGATTGCCGCGCGCACCGAGAGGATCCGCGTCGGCTCCGGCGGCGTGATGCTGCCGAACCACGCCCCGCTCGTCGTGGCGGAGCAGTTCGCCGCCCTCGAGGCGATCGCGCCGGGGCGCATCGACCTGGGCCTCGGCCGCGCGCCGGGCAGCGACCCGGTGATCACCGCGCTGCTGAACCAGAGCGGCGCGACCAGCGAGGTGTCGCGCTTCCCCGAGAACATCGCCGAGATCCAGGCGCTGCTGCAGCCGGGTGGGGCAGCGTTCACGCTGACCAGCGGCCAGGAGTACGTCGTGCACGCGACACCAGCGGCATCCGGTGCCCCGACGATCTGGCTGCTCGGCTCCAGCGAGTACTCGGCCCGGCTGGCCGCCCGCCTCGGGCTCCCCTATGTCTTTGCGAACCACTTCAGCGGCGAGGGGCTCGACACCGCGATGCGGCTGTACCGCGGCGAGTACCAGCCGAGCGAGGCGCACCCGCTGCCGCAGAGCTTCCTCACGATGAACGCCTCAGTGGCGCCGACGCTCGAGGAGGCGCGGGCCCGCGCGCTGCCACAGCTGCGCATGATGGCCAGGCTCCGCTCCGGCCAGAAGCTGATCGCACTGGAGACGGTGGAGCAGGCCCAGGCGGCCGAGCGCGATGCCCCGGATGCCGCCCGCGCGGCGTTCATCGCGGCGGCCGAGTCGCGCTGGCTGATCGGCACGCCTTCCGACGCACGCGAGCAGCTCGCGGCGTTTGCCGCGGCGCACGGTGTTGACGAGGTGATGGTGTCGGCCATCGGCGGCAGCTTCGCCGGCGAGCCGCTGGACCGCACGCCGGGCCGCGAGCAGACGCTGCGCCTGCTGGCCGGCTGAGGCCCGTCGGGCGAGCCTGTCAGCGGCCACCGCTAGCGTGGACGCATGCTTATACTGCACACCTCTGATTGGCACGTCGGGCGCACATTCCACGGGCACTCCACGCTCGCGGCACTCGACGAGGTGCTCGGCGCGCTCGCGGTGGAGGTGCGGGAACGGGCGATCGACGTGGTCGTCGTGGCGGGTGACATCTTCGACTCCGCGGTGCCATCGCGCGACAGCTACGAGCTGTTGGCGCGCGCGCTCGGCGCGATCCGGGCGGCCGGGGCGTCCGTCATCCTGACCAGCGGCAATCACGACTCGGCGACTCGGCTCGGTTTCCAGTCCGAGTTCGCCGCGTTCGGCGGGGTGCACGTGATCGCCAGGCCAGAACAGCACGACAAGCCGGTGACGCTTGGCGACGAGCACGGGCCCGTGCACTTCTACGGGATCCCCTACCTGGAGCCGGCGCTGCTGCGCGGCCGCTACCCGGACGCCGTGCTGCGCACGCACGCACAGACGCTGGGTTTCGCCATGGACAACGTGCGCGCCGACCTGGCCGAGCGCGGCGGGCGCAGCGTCGTGCTCTCGCACTGCTTCGCCGTGAACGTGGGCGGCGACACCCAGCTAGCCGACTCCGAGCCGGCCGAGACCGCCTTCTCTGACGACGTCGTGCGCGACATCACCGCCGGCGGGCTCGACCTGGTGCCGCTCGCCACGTTCGACGGGCCCGACTATGTCGCCCTCGGACACATCCACGGCCGCTCGGTGCTGACCGAGCGGGCCCGGTATTCGGGCGCCCCGGTGCACTACTCCTTCAACGAGGCGGGCAAGCCGCGCGGCGGCTGGCTGGTCGAGCTCGGTGCCGACGGCCTCGAGCAGGTGGAGTGGCTGCCGCTGCCGGTGCCCCGCGGCCTCAGCGTGCTCACCGGCACGCTCGACGAGCTGCTGACGGATGCCGCCTACGCGCCCGCCGAGGCGGACTGGGTGCGCGCGGTGCTCACCGACCGGTCCCGGCCGCTGGACGCCATGCGCAAACTGCAGCAGCGTTTCCGCTGGTGCGCGGACCTCGCCCACCAGCCCAGCGAGGTGGCCGCGGCATCCGGGGCCAGCTATGCGGAGCGGATCAAGACCAAGAGCGACGCCGAGATCGTCGCCGGGTTCCTGGAGCATGTGCGGAACGGCGACGGGGCCAGCGACGCCGAACTGGAGATCCTGACCGAGGTCATCGCGACGAATGAAGCGGCCAGATCGGGCGAGCTGGCCGCAGCCAACGGGGGTGCGGCATGAGGATCAACAAGCTGAGCGTGCAGGGCTTCGGGCCGTACAAGACGGCGCAGCATGTGGACTTCGACGCCTTCGCCGACGACGGAATCTTCCTGATGGGCGGCAAGACGGGCGCCGGCAAGTCGAGCATTCTCGACGCGATCTGTTTCGCGCTCTACGACAGCGTGCCGCGCTACGACGGCACGAAGGCGCGGCTGCGCAGCGACCACGCCGGGCCAGAGGACGCGAGCCTCGTCACCCTGGAGTTCACCGCCGGCGACACCCGTTACCGGGTGGAGCGGGCGCCCGAGTTCGAGCGGCAGAAGGCACGCGGAACCGGTACAACGAAGCAGAAGGCGACCGCGGAGCTGTTCGAGCTGCGCGGCACCGAGTGGCACGGCATCGAGGCGCAACCGCGCGAGGTCGGGCCGCGCATCGCCGAGCTGGTCGGGCTGAACAAGGACCAGTTCCTGCAGGTGATCCTGCTCGCCCAGAACCGGTTCCAGCAGTTCTTGCTGGCCAAGAGCGAGGCGCGCCAGGAGGTGCTGCGCTCACTGTTCGGCACCCGGCGGTTCCAGGATTACGAGGCGACACTCACCGAACAGCGCAAACAGCTCGACGCCGAGCTCGGCAGCCGCAGGGCCACGCTCAAGCAGATGGTCGAGCAGGCCGGCACGGTGGCGCGCGCCCTCGGGCTCACCGAGCAAGCCGCCGCCGTGCCCGAGTCGCGCACCGCCGAGGCGCTCACCCCGTGGCTGGCCGGGCTGACGGATGCCGCCCGGCAGCTCGTGCTGCAGGCGCTCGACGCGGCCGAGACCGCCGACGCCCGATTCGCGGCCGCCGACGCCGCACACGACTCCCGCGTCGCGCTGCGCGCCGCCCAGCAGCGTCGGGCCGCGGCCGAGGCGCGTCTGGCCGAACTGCGTGCCGCGATAGAGACGATCGACGCCGAGCGCGCCGCGCTGGCCGCCGCCGCCCGCGCCGAGGTCGCGCTCGGGGCGGTGACGACCGCCGCCCGCGCCCGCACGGCGCTGCAGGCGGCAGAGGGCGCGCGGGAACGGGCGCTGTCGGCGTTCGTGGCGCTGCCCACCACCGAGGGCAACGGCGGTTCGCCCGCGGAGTTGGCCCTGCTCATCGAGACGTCGACACAGGAGCAGGGCGCCCTCAATGAGACGCTGGCCCTGGAGACCAGTCTTCCCGCGTTGCACGACGCCGTGGAGCAGCACGCACGACAGCACGCCGCGGCGGAGTCGGCACTGGCAGAGGTCGTCGAGCGGTCTACCGCGCTGCCGGCGCTCATTGCGGCCGACACGGCGCGGCTGGCCGAGCTGCGGCTGACGGCGGCCCGGCTGGACCCCGAGTCGGCCGAGCGTGACCGCCTGGCGGCGACACTCGCCCACGCCCAGCGCGTCGTCACCATGCAACCGGAGCTCGCGGCGGCCCGCGAGGCCGAGTTCAATGCCGGACTGAAGAGCACGGCGGCATCCGCCCGGCTCGACCGGTTGCGCGCCCGACGCCTGAACGGACACGCCGCGGAGCTCGCGCTTGAGCTGCGCGACGGCGAGCCGTGCGCCGTCTGCGGCGGCCGGGAACACCCGCACCCGGCCGAGGTCTCCACGGACGCGGTGGGGGCCGAGGACATCGCCGCAGCCGAGGCCGAGCTCGCCGAGTGCCGTGCCGTCGCCGAAACGGCCCGCGAGGCTGCACACCAGATCGACTCGGAGCTCGCGGCGGAGACCGCGCTGGCCGGCACGCTGCCGGCACGGCTGCTCGAGGCGAAGATCCTGCGTGCGGAGGAATCCATCGCGTCGGCCGCCGCCGCGGCGGCCGAATCCGACGAACTGGCCGTGCGGCTCGGCGAGCACACCACCGAGCTCCGCGAGTTGGCGGCAGCGGTGGCGGCATGCCGCGAGGCCCTGACGCTGGCCGTCACCGCGCACACCGCCGCACGCACGCGCATCGAAGAGGGCGAGCAGCGCGTGGCGGAGCAGCGCGCCGGCTACCCGACGATCGCCGCCCGCGGCGAGGCCCTCGCCCGCACCCTGGCGGCGGCGCACACGCTGGCCGACGCCCAGGGCGCCGTCGCCGTCGCCGGCACCGCTGCGGCCGGCGCCAATGCCGAGCTGGGCGAGCGGCTGGAGCAACAGGGCTTCGACAGCGCGGACGCGGTCTCGGCCGCGCACCTGGACGCGGAGCAGCGCGCCGCCCTGGAACGACGGCTCCGGGCGCACGATGACGCGATCGCCGCGACGTCCGCGATCCTGGCCGAGCCGGAACTTGCCGGGCTTCCGGTCGAGGAGGTCGCGCTCTGGGAATCCGAGGCCGCACTCCAACTGGCCCGCACGGAGCGGGACGAGGCGCTCACCCGGCGCGCGACGCTCGGCGCGCATGCGGCCAGCCTGCGCGAGCTCGTCGGCACCGTCGAGGCCGAGCTGGCGGCATCCGCGGATCTGATCGCGCGGCACGAGATTGTGGCGCGGCTGGCCGCGACGGTGAAGGGCGACGCCCCGAACGAACGCAGGATGCGGTTGGAGAGCTTCGTGCTCGCCGCAGAGCTGGAGGAGATCGTGGCGGCGGCGAATGCACGGCTGCACCAGATGAGCGGCGGCCGGTACCTGCTCGAGCACGACGATTCGATCGGCTATCGCGGCACGCAGTCCGGCCTCGGGCTGGCGATCCTCGACAGCCACACCGGGGCGCAGCGGCCGACGCACTCGCTCTCCGGCGGCGAGACGTTCCTCGCCTCGCTCGCCCTGGCGCTCGGCCTCGCCGAGGTCGTCACCGGCCGGGCCGGCGGCATCACGCTGGACACGCTGTTCATTGACGAGGGCTTCGGCTCGCTGGATGCCGAGACGCTCGAGATCGCGATGTCAACGCTCGACGGCCTGCGCACCGGCGGCCGCACGATCGGGCTGATCAGCCACGTCGAGGCGATGAAGGAGCAGATTCACGCGTCGCTGCAGGTCAGCGTCAGCGAGCAGGGCTGGAGCACGATCAGCCAGTCGGCCTAGCCGCTGCCCCGCCGCCTTCCGTTGAGGCCGGGGCGGTGCTGCGGCTACACGACCGTGGCCACAGCCTTGCTCGAGGAGCGTGCCTGCAGAAGCGGCGCAATCTGCTCCACCCCGATCCGGGTGAAGTGTTCTGCCTCCCGGTGTGCGGCGAACCCGGCGGCATCAACGAAGCACTCGACGATGACGATCTCGTCGGGGTTCTCAACGTTGCGGAAGTACTCGAAGCTGAGGCAGCCCGGCTCGGTGCGCGTGGCCGCTGTCAGCTCGGCGAGCAACTCAAGCACGGTCTCAAGCTGCCCCTCCTTCGGCTGGTGACGGGCGATGACTTGGAAGAAGCTGTCTGACACGGTGTTCCTTGGACTGGTGGCGCAGGTGCGCGGATGGGCGGGGCAATGGCGGCTAGATGACGCGGTCGTTGCCGCCGTCGACGGTGATGTGGGCGCCGGTGGTCGCCGGGAACCCGGCGCAGAGTGCGACCACGGCGTCTGCGACCATGGCGCTCGTCACCTCGATGCCCAGCAGGTTTCGGGTGCGGTACTCGTCAACGGTCAGGCCGTATCGTGAGGCGCGCTCCGCGAGTAGCTCGGGTGTCCAGATCGCGGTGTCGAACACCGCATCGGGTTCGACGTGGTTCACGCGGATTCGATCGGGCGCCCATTCCAGCGCAGCGACCCTGGCCAGTTGGGCCGCAGCGGTCTTGCTCGCTGAGTACGCCGCAGCACCGGGGCCGGGAGCTGCCACGTTCTTGGTCGACACCAGAACGACCCGCCCGCCGCGCGGCGAGAGGGCGAGCATCGGGTGGGATGCGCGCAGCACCCGGGCGACCGCGGTCGCGTTCACCCGGAGCGAGCGGTCCCAGAGTGCGTCATCGAGCGTGGAGAGCGGCGCGCTCTCCGGGAAGATCCCCGCTGCAACGACGAGCATGTCGACTCCCCCGAATTCGCGTGCGGCCACGTCGATCGCCGCGTCCAGCACCGCAATGTCGCTCACGTCCCCGACAACGCCACGCCATGCGCGCCCGGCGAAGCTCGACAACACGGCGTCGTTGAGATCGATGCCGACGACGGCCGCTCCCCGTGCGAGCAGCGCCGCAGCGCAGGCACGCCCGATTCCCGAGGCCGCACCGGTTACAAGTGCGACCTCTCCCTCCAGGTCGCGCCCACCGTCGGACGAGCGGATGCGGGCCTGCTCCAGCTCCCAATACTCGGTCTCGAAGCTCTGCGCTTCGTCGAGCGAGGAGTAGCCGCCATCCCGATCTGCGGCATCGATGATGTCCATCGTGTGCAGGTAGATATCGTGCACCGCATCGGCAGCGGCCGGTGTCGCCCCGACCGTCAGCAGGCCGAGCTCGGCGTCGAGGACGACGCGGGGGCCGGGTCGAGAACCGTGTACTCGCCGTCGCCCCTGTTCTCTGCGACGTAGCGGAGGTAACGCTCGGAGTAGTCGTCGACGTCGACGCCGAGCAGAGGCACCCGCTTGGTGCGGATGACGTGCTCCGGCGTCGCCGTTCCGCGCGACGTGACAGCGGCCAGATCATCTCGTCCTGCGAATCGCAATGCCCGCTCGGAGGCTGACTGCCGCAGCAGCAGAGGCCGGCCGGCCGTGCGCGCAATGTCACGGCGCAGGGTGGCGAGCTCTATCGGGGTACCCGCCCGCTGCACGATTTCACCCTCGACGCCCCAATGCTCCATACCGAGCGCGGCGGATGCGGCTGCCACGAGTGCCCGGTGCCGGTCGAGTGCGGCATCCGCGTCATCGGCGAAGGTGAACAGGCCATGGTTGGCCAGCACGATGGCGTCGGCGTCGGCCAGCTCTGTCGAAGCAACCATGCGGGCGAGGTCGAAGCCCGGCATGATGTAGGGCAATACTGCGACCCGCTCGCCCAGAACCTCGGCAGCCCGGCGCAGGCCGTCCGGCTGGTCGGTGAGGGCGACGATCGCGTCGGCGTGCGAGTGCAACACGACCCGCGCAGGCAGGTGAGCGTGCAGCAGCGCCTCGATCGACGCCGTCGGGGCCGAGGCGGAGAGAGAGGCCTGCCGCAACTCGTTGACCATGCTGGAGTCGCTCAGCTTCTCGAGCCGCAACAGTTGGAGCAGCCGCGCGCGTCGCAGTGGGGCGAAGCCCTGCGACTCGATCGTGCCGAGATCCCAGCCGCTGCCCTTGACCAGGACGAGCTCAATTTGCTCGCCCGTCACGTCTTCCCCCATCGCCTTGATCGAGGTGTTGCCACCGCCGTGCAGCACGAGGGCTGGGTCGCTGCCGAGTTCCCTCGACACGCGCACGATCTCTTCGAGTGCACCCTGGAGCGCGTTTTTCACAGCCGTCATCGCGCGGCCTCCGTCCATACCTGTGCCATTGCGGCGAGCACCCTGTCGAAGCGCGCGCCCTGTCGTTGATAGCTCTCGCGGTCGGCCCCTGGGGCGACCACGAGGGCGGGGTCTGGGCTGACTCGCCAGCTGCTCGTGTCGCCGCCGATCCCGTTCGCGGCCAGTGAGGCCGCCCCTCGAGCGCCCAACTCTGTGCCAAGTTGCCTACGCACAGGGTGGCCGATCACATCGGCGAAGATCTGCGCCCAGAGCGGGTTCTTCGCCCCGCCTCCCGCCAACGTCCAGGGGTCAGACGAGACCCGCGCACCGCTCGCCCGCAACTTCTCAAGCTGCACGCGGTGGTACTGCGTGATGCCCTCCGCGACGGCGCGGGCGATCTCGCGGTGGCCGTGGCTCCCCTTGGCACCGATCAGGGTGCCGGTGGCTCCAAGGTGTTCGGGGGCGCCATGCACAAACGGCAAGAAGAGCAGGCCGTCGGCTCCCGCCGGCACGGACTCCGCCGCCGCCAGGAGCTGCTGGGGCGAGACGGTATCGGCGGACAGCGTAGACATGAGCGACGAGTACCACTCGATACTCGCGGCGGATGTGGGCGCAACCTCCTGCGCGAGCATGAGCTCAGGGTCAGGAAGGAGCGCGTTGAGAGTGACACGGGGCGGGGCGTCGCTGACGGGGACCACAACGGAATTGATCGCCCAGGTTCCGACGATCACCGTGACGTCTCCGAGCTCGGTCGAACCGGCGCCAATGGGGCTCGCGACGCAGTCCATGCACCCGGCCACGACCGGAACCCCGACCCGGAGCCCCGTGCGTGCGGCCGCCTCGACCGACACCTCGCCGACGACGGCATCAGAGTTCGCGAGAGGCGGCAGCAGCCGCATGAGCTCACGCGGAACTCCGAGCATGTCGAACACCTCAGGTTCGTAGCGGCGATCCGCCAAGTTGACCAGCCCGCAGCCGGAGGCGTCGGAGTAGTCGGCGTTCGCCTGCCCCGTGAGGCACGCGGTGATCCAGTCCTTGCAGGTCAGCGCCCACCGTGCCCGTGCGAGGGTCTCCGGCTCGTTGTCGTGCATCCAGCGCAGCAGCACCCCGGGTTGCCCGGCCCACGGCATTGAGCCGGTGACGGTTCGAACCCGCTCCACCTCCGACGGGTCGAGGCCGGCGACAATGTTCTCACTCCGGGTGTCGGTCGAGGCGAATGCGCTGCGCACGGGCGCGAGCTGTTCATCGACGAGGTACAGCCCGTTTCCGTGGCCCGTTGCGCCAAGCGCCCGCACCGTCCAGCCGTTGGCGTCGAGCCAGCCGGTGAGCAGCCCCAGCACATCGGCCACGACCTCCCAGAGGGCGGTCATGTTGATCTCTTGGCGGTCGGAGGAGACGGCGACCCGGGGGTTCGGGGCCGAATAGCAGCGGAGTTCACGGCCGTCGGCATCGAACGCGGCGGCCTTGGCCGAGGTGAGACCGACGTCGATCCCGATGTAGCACTGGTTGACTGACACTGTTGCTTCCTTGCTAGTTGCCGGCCGCGTTTTCAGCGCGGACGACCCGCGGCATGAAACGGCGCATCGACTGACGATACCGGGCGAGCTCAGCGTCGGCGCGTTCGCTGCTCCAGCCCGCGTGCTTGACCAGGACGGCGGCAATCGCGGGGGCGGCCGCGAGGCCGACATCTCCGTTCAGTGCGACGACCATGCGGCGCAGCACAACGTCCTCCAGCGTGAACGCGCCCTCGTTGACGACGGCGTGCACCGCCTCGGCTGCGATCGCACCGCTGTCCGGGTCGACGACCTCGGCCAGCTCGGGTGTCCCGTCGACCAGTCGAGAGATGGACTCGGCGGCAACGCCGTATGTGTCGACGATGCGTGTGGCGGCGGCTGTGGGCAGCGAGCTGCGCCCGATGAAGCGCGCACGGTACTCAGACCAGTCGCCGGTCGGGGCACCCGGGAGCGCGGCGTCGCGGGTGGGCGAGGCGCCCGGCTTACGGCCGAGGGCGCGTTCGATCTTCTTGGCGACGAGTTCGCCGAGCGCTCTGTGAGTGGTGAGCTTCCCGCCGATGAGAGTGATCAAGCCGGCACTCGATCCACGGTGCACGAGGATCTCATGGTCACGGCTGACCTTGGAGGGATCGTCCAGTTCGCCCACATAGGGCAAGGGGCGCACGCCGGAGTACGACCACAACACGTCCTCTGTGCTCAGCTTCGCCCGGGGGATCAGTCGGTTGACGGCATTGAGCAGGTAAGCGCTCTCGTCGCTGTCGATGACAATCGAGTCGATCGAGTCGTTGTAGGGGATGTCGGTCGTGCCGATCATGTAGCGACCGTTCCACGGCAGCACGAACATAGGCCGTGCGTCATCCGGTGACTCGAAGAAGATGCAGCTTTCCGGAGCACCGTCGAAGGGGTCCACAACCAGGTGGCTGCCCTTGGTCGGTCCCATCTTGCGGTCGTGACCGCCGACCAGTGCGAGCACCTCGTCGACCCAGGGGCCTGCAGCATTGACGACGAGCTGGGCGTCGATCTGCTTGAGTCCACCGTCCATCCGGTCCCGGTACTGGATGCCGGTGATTCGGCCCCCGGTGCGCAGGAGCGACTCAACCTTGGAATGGGTCAGCAGGGTGGCACCGTGTGCGTGCGCGTCAACGGCGAGTTCCAGGCTCAGCCGCTCGGTGAGAGGAACGTGGGCGTCGTGGAAGAGGCCACCCCATCGGACGCCGCCCTCGGCCAGTTCCGGCCAGTCCCGGCGCATCCTGCCGCCGAAGACGATCCGGTTGAACGGAAGCGGCTTGCCGATGGCGAGCACGTCGTGAAGCATGAGCCCACAGGCAACCAGCCAGCCCGGCCTGCTTTGACCTTTCACGAATGGCACCAGCATCGGGTAGTGGTGGACCAGGTGCGGAGCACGCTTGAGAAGAATGTTGCGCTCCCTAATCGACTCGTAGACCAGGTGAAGTTCGAGGCGCTCAAGGTATTTGAGCCCGCCGTGGATGAGGCGGGTCGAGATGGCGGAGGTGCGCGCTCCGATGTCGTCTTGGTCGACGAGAACGACGCTGAGTCCGCGGCGCGCCGCCTCGCGGGCGACCGCGAGGCCGTTGATTCCTGCGCCGATCACGGCGACATCGACGGGGGCCACATTGCTTGCATAGCTCGACAGAGCGGGCATGGTGTTCCTTATAACAAAGGGGGCGCGGGACGAGTTCCATCCCGCGCCCTCCGATCAGTGGGAGAGTTCCTCGTAGAGGGCGAAGGCCTCAGCGGGCGTCAGGTTCTCGTGCACGACGGCGCGCACGGCAGCGAGCATCGCGGACGGGTGAGCGGACTGGAAGACGTTGCGACCCATGTCGACGCCTGCGGCACCCTCCTGCATCGCCCGATACGCAATGGTGAGGGCCGCTTTCTCCTCGACCTTCTTGCCTCCGGCGATGACGATCGGAACGGGGCAGGCGGCAGTGATCGTCTCGAAGCCGTCTTCGACGTAGTACGTCTTCACGAAGGCCGCGCCGAGCTCGGCCGACATCCGGGTCGCGAGGCGGAAGTAGCGGGCGTCGCGCACCATGTCCTTGCCGACGGCGGTGACAGCGAGCACGGGGATTCCGACATTCTGGCCTTGGTCGACCAGCGTGGTCAGGTTCTTGATGGACTTGGTCTCGTTCTCGCTCCCGACGAACACCTGCACGGCCAGCGCAGCGGCGTCAACGCGCACGGCGTCGTCGATGCTGACGGCGATCTCCTCGTTGGAGAGGTCGGTGAGCACGCTCGGCCCGCCGCTGGCGCGCAGCACGATGCCCTTGCCGTTCTCGGCGGGGATAGTGGTGCGCAGCGCGCCGCGAGTGAGCATGAGGGCGTCCGCTTGCGGGATCAGGGGCACGATGGACTGGTCGAGACGCTCAAGACCGGATGTCGGGCCCTGGAAGTAGCCGTGGTCGAATGCGAGCATCACGGTCTTGCCGTCGGCCGGGTCGAAGATGCGCGACAGGCGGGCGCGCATACCCCAGTCCTGCCCGCCCAGACCCTTCAGGTGGAAGGCACCCTGGGCGCCAACGGGCGCGCCGCCGAAGTTGGTTCCTTCGCGGAGGTCGTCGAGGTCAGCCATGTGTAGTCTCCTTGTTTCTGTTTCCGATGTGGAGGGATTCGCGCAGTCGCGCGAGAGAGGATCCTCCGGTTCCGCTGGCGGCCGCCGAGACGACGACCACGGCGACAACCAAGACGCCCTTGAGGATGTTCTGGGCGCCAATGCTCCAGCCGACGAGGTTGAGCAGGCCGGAGAGCAGCACAAAGAAGAGCGCGCCGGTCCAGGCCCCCGTCGCGACGGCCCTGCCCCCGGAGATCAGCGTTCCGCCAATCACGACGACGGCGATCGAGTCGAGCATGTAGGAGGTGCCGAGCACCGTGCTCGGAGAGATGAAGGCGGCAAGCAGGCCGCCGGCGAGGCCGGCGAATGCGCCGCAGGCGAGGTAGGCCATGGCCGTGATCGCCCGCACGTTGATGCCGGCGCGCTCGGCGGCGCGAGCACTCTGGCCGACGGCGAGCACCGAGAGGCCGAAGCGCGTGTGCCGAAGCATGAGGGCAATGACGACGGTGATGGCGAGCACGAGCACTGCGATCACCGGGATGCCGAGGATCTTCGCGTTCACGAACGCCCGGAGCGCGGCATCCGCGGAATGCCGGCTGGCGTCGGCCAGGAGCAAGGTCGCCGAGGAGACGATCAGGCTCGTCGCCAGGGTGGCGATGATTGGAGGCACCTTGAGCAGCAGAATGGCGATGACGCTGCACACAGCGGCGGCAATGCCAACACCGACTGCAGCGAGGATTCCGGCGAGCGGCCCGAGGCTGGCGCCGACGGCCACCGACACGTACGACGCCATCGAGATGATGGTGCCGACGGATACGTCGATGTTGCCCGGGCCGAGCGTGATGACGAGCATCTGGCCGAGCGCGACGAGAACCAGGAACGGTGCCAGCGTGAGCGCCTGTGCGACGGGATCGAACGGAGCACCGGGGCGCACGATGATGATCAGGGCCCACACGGCGAGCACGCCGATGAACGACCAACCCCACGCGGGCCAGCTGAGCCGGCGACGCCCGAGGACGTCGTCCGAGGCGGTCAGAGTGGGTGAGGAGAGCGTGGCGCTCATCGGGTGAACCTCTCTGTAATGATGCGGCCGGCCAAAACGGCGAGCACGATGATTCCCTGCGCCGCGGACTGCAGGCTGGACGACAGGTTCATCAGGCTGAGCAGCACGGTGATGAGCCCCAGGGTGACGGCGCCGAGCGTGGCGCCGATGGGCAGAGCGCGCCCGCCCGAGAAGGTGCCACCGCCCAGGATCACTGCGGCGATCGTCATGAGCGTGAAGTTGCTCGCAGAGTTGATGTCCCCGGAGCGCGTCTGCGACGCCAGCAACAGACCGGAGACGATGATGAGCACGGCGGCGAGCACGTAGGCCATGACGCGGGTGCCGGCGAGCGACCAACCCGCTTTCTGCAAGGTGGCCGCGCTGCTGCCGAGCGCACGCATCCGGGACCCAATGCGGCTCTGTCGTGCGAGATACCAGCCGATGAGGGTGGCGGCCACGATGAAGACGAGCGGAGCGGGGATGGCGTCCGGGCGCCACCGGCCGACGGCGGTGAGCCATTCCGGCGTTGCACCGCCTGGCGTGGGCAGGATTTGCAATCCGAGACCGATCCAGACGAAGGACATGCCCAGCGTGATGATGATGGAGGGGACGCCGCGCTTCTGCACGATGAGCCCCAGCAGGGCGTAGACGAACACAATCGCCACGAGCAGGGCGACGCCGAGGATCGGGCTCTCGGTCAGGAGCGTGGCGGCGATGACCGTCACGAGTCCGATGAGGGCTCCGATGCCGAGATCAATGTCGCCGACGGACATGATGAGCATCTGCGCTTGCGCGGCGAAGACCAATGGCACCGCCGACATGAGCATCAAGGTGAGGCCGGAAACGCTCAGGATGCCGGGCTGGTTGGCAACGGAGATGCCGAAGATCACGACAAGCGCGACGAGGGAGAGCAGTGCGGGGAACCCGTGGGTTGCGCCCACCCGGGCCCGGTTGGCCAGGCCGGGCCGGCCGGTGGCCGGGAGTGTTGTGGTCATCGCAGTTCTCCGGAGGTCTCGTCGAAGGAGTCGGCGATGATCCGCTCCTCGGTGTTGGATTCGCCGCTGAGTTCGGAGACGAGCCGGTTCGCGCGGAAGACGTAGACGCGGTCGCAGTGTGCCATCTCGCTGTTCTCCGTCGAGTACCAGACGATCGATCGCCCGGCGGCGGCTTCGGCCTTCATGAGGGCGTAGAGCTCGTTCTTGGTGGCGACATCGACGCCGCGGAACGGGTCGTCGAGGAGCACAAGCTCAGCGTCGGCGGCGAATGCTCTGGCCACGAGAACCTTCTGCTGGTTGCCACCGCTGAGTGAGGTGATCGGTGTCGCGGCATCGCCGCGCACCTTGAGGGCTGCGATCCATCTGGCGGCCAATGCCCGCTTGGCACGGCCATCGATGACGCCGAAGCGGCCGAGGCCTCGCAGTGCAGAGACGGTGAGGTTTTCCGCAACGCTCCAGAGCGGCAGGATCCCCGAGGTTTGGCGGTCGCCCGGCACATACGCCCGGCGCTTCGGAACGGTGAGGCCGCGGCTGAGCGCGCCGGCGTTCCAGAGCTTGTTCAACAGCTGTTCCTGCCCCTGGCCTGCGAGGCCAGCCAGACCGATGAGCTCGCCGGCGCGGGCCTCAAAGCTGATCCCCGATGGGGCGCGCACCGCGGCGACGACGTCGCCACGACGGCTGGCGCGCCCGGCAGCGGCGATGCCGGTGTCGTCGGACCCGGCAGGGCCGGTCTCGGCATCCGCCGCACGCACCTCGCCCCCCATCGCGACGAGCAGTTCGCTCTCGGATGTCGCAGAGGCGGCGAACGTCTCGACGACCGTGCCGTCCTTCATCACGGCAATGCGGTCGCTGTTCGCGAGCACTTCCTGCATCCGGTGCGAGATGAGCAGAATGCTCACGCCACGGCCGGTCAGGCTGCGGAGGTGTGTGTAGAGCTGGGCGGTGGCGTCCACGCCGAGCGACTCGGTCGGCTCGTCGAGGATGAGCATGGTGAGCCTGTCGGTGCAGAGGGCGCGGGCGATCTCGACCATCTGGCGCTCGGCCATGGCCAGCTCCCCTGTTCGGCGCAGCACCGAGATGCCGTGGCCGGGAAAAACGGTGTCGAGCGCTTCGCCGATGCGGCGCTCCGCGCGACCGCGCCATCCCCAGACTCCGGTCGGGCGGGGGTCAGAGAGTGCGGCGTTCTCGGCGACGGTCAAGTCGTCGCACAGCGCGAGTTCCTGATAGACCATGCGCACACCGGACTTGGCGGCGGCGGTGGCGTTCCAGGCGTGGCCCGCCCGGCGCTCTCTGGCGATGACCTCGCCGGAATCGGGTTGCTCGATGCCGGCGAGCATTCGCATGAGCGTGCTCTTGCCCGCGCCGTTGTGGCCGACGAGTCCGAGAATCTCACCATGCTCGAGGTGCAGATCGACGCCCCGCAGAGCACGGGTCTTGCCGTAGCTCCTCGTTACGCCGCGCGCGACGATGGTCGGCGCAGTCGGGGCGGCGCTGGGCGCCGCACCGAGCGATTCGCTGAGTTCTGTAAGTGACATGGTTATTCCTCGGACTCGCCGTTCACACGGGGTTACTTGATGGCGGGGGCGAGGACTTCTTCGCCCGCAGCGATGGCAGCCAGAGCGGCGTCGACGCTTTCCTTGTCCCACTGGTTCGCGGCGTACTCGTCCGAGGCGAGCTTGTCGGCCCAATAGCCGAGGTCGCTCTGGGAGATCTCGAGCAGCGGCAGCACAACCTCACGCGGGACGTCCTGGCCATCCCGTACCGCCAGGGCGACGTAGATCGCGGCGATAACCTGGCCGGGGTCGGTCAGCGCGGCAAAGGAACCGTTGCTGATGCCCTTGTCCTTCCAGAAGTTCAGCGACTTGCCGTCGGTGTCGAACACAACGACGGGGGCCTCCCGGCCCGCCGACTCAAACGCCTGGACAATGCCCATGCCGCCGATGCAGCCGGGAGTCGCGGCGATCTCCGGCAGCGAGCCGAGAACAGAGACGATCTCCTTCTGGGCAGTGCTGCTGTCGCAGAAGCCGTTGATCTCGGCTGCGACCTTCACCTTCGGGTAGTCCTTGAGGATCTCCAGCTGACGGGCGTGGAACGCTTCTTCGGGCTGCGAGCCGATGACGCCACGGTTGATGACGATGTTGCCCTCGCCGCCGATTGCGTCGAGTGCGGGCAGGAGCGAGACCTCGCCCCACATGTCGTAGGCGTTGCGCACGACGTGAGCGCAGGGGGCGTCCATGTCGGCGTCGAGAACGACGACCGTGATGCCCGCGTCGCAGGCTTCTTCCACTGCGGGGATCAGCGCGGTGGAGGAGGCCGGAATGACCAGGAGCACATCCGGGTTCTGCAGCACGAGGCTACGGATCTGTGAGGCCTGCTCCGTGGCGCTGTTCTCGCCGGGCGCGTTCACGGTCGAGAAGTCGGAGACGATGCCGTCGGCCTTGAGCTTGGTCGCCTCCTCCTCGAACTTGTTGATGAGGGTGAGGCGCCATCCGTTGACGAAGCCGTTGCTGAGGGCGATTGAGATGCCGTCTCCATCGCCGGCTGGAGCCGATCCGGTTTCGGCGCCTGCGGCGCATCCGGTGAGAGTGAGTGCGGCGATGGCCGCGGCAGCGATGCTGACTCGCCGAAGGGATCTAAACGACATTGTTGTCCTCCATAAAGGGATTCGCGTCTTTGCGCTTGGTGCGTTGACTGCAGGGATACCTCGTGAACGGCACGAGACTGTGGTGATCGTGTACCTACTTGTAGTCCCTAACTCGTCATGACAAGTTAGTAGTGATATGAATATAGGCATACACACCGTCGCTGTCAAACAGGCGGCGAACGGTAGTCTCGGGATCGTCATAGATGGGCGTCTCGCATGAAGGGGGACTCATGAGCGGCGCATCTCTGCGCGATCTGCAGCTCGATCGCGCGTCGAGGGACCCACTGTGGGTACAGCTTTCCGGCGTCATCCGCGGGGCAATCCAGAGCGGGAAGCTCAGCGCGGACCAGGCCTTGCCGTCCGAGGCTGAGCTCATTGATCGCTTCGGGGTCTCCCGCACGGTGGTGCGCGAGGCCTTGGCCGACCTCGTCCAGCGAGGCTTGATCTACAAGATCCGCGCCAAAGGCTCCTTTGTGGCTCCAACGCGCCGCGATCTCGGCTTCATCGGCTCCACGCTCGGCTCCTCCGATGACCTGTTGGCCGCGGGGCGCAGCTCCGCTACGCGTGTCCTCAGCCTCGGCGAGGGTCAGGCAGACAGCGCCGAGGCAGGTGCGCTCCGCATCCCGGAAGGCGCACCCGTGATCCGCATCCGACGGCTGCGTTCCGTTGACGGCACGCCGGCGCTTCTCGTGCAGACGACCCTCCCCAAGGAGCCGTTCAGCGGCCTGCTGAAGAGCAATCTGGAGAACCGCTCCCTCTACGAGCACCTGCGACGCCATTATGGGGTCGCTCCGGTCGGCGCTGACCGGTGGATTCAGGCGGTCATCCCCTCGGACGAAGAGACCGCGCTCCTGGAGTTGCCGGCCGGCTCTCCTGTTCTACACATTGAGTCGATCGCCTGGGGCGCGGACGAGATCCCATTCGAGTATTACCGCGCGCTGCATCGCACGGACGAGGCGCGTTTCTACCTCGGCATTCGCTAGCGGCGTCGCCCCACGTTCCCGCTCCCCGCTCTTCCCCGACCTGACGAAGAGACCGCCGCAGGCCCGTGGAGGGGCTAGGCGGCGAGGCCCAGGTGCGAGTGGCTCGGCGCGAAGGGGCGGATGCCGGGCACCACTGTCCCCGCCGGGATCGTCTCATCGTCGCCGATGCGGGCACCCTCGCCGATCTTCGCGCCGCTGCCGACGGTAACCCTGTTGCCGAGGCGCGCGCGAACCCCGACGACGGCGTGCGGGCCGAGGTGGGCCCGCGCACCGAGCAGCGCCTGCGCTCCGACGATCGCGCCCGGCTCGATCCAGCTGTCCGGACCGATCTGCGCCTCGGCATGCACCTCGGCGCCGGGGTCAACGTAGCTGCCCCTGGCGATGAACGCGGTGCGGTGCACCGTGGCCTCGGCCGAAACGAAGCCGCGCCCGTTCGCGTGGTGGCGGTAACGGCGCAGCACGCCGGCGCTGTCTTCAATGTCCACGTAGTTGGTACTCATCACGGCCCCTCTCTGCTCCACCGGATCGGTGCCGGGCCGCGCACGAGTCAGCTCGCGTAGCTCGACATCGTTGGCATCTCTTCTGTGATCAGAACACCCGCCGCTGCGTGCGGCCTGCGTGTTCGCTGCGCCTGCGCCGTGACTGTTCCGAACCGACTGTTGACATAACGCAGCGGATGCCGCGGGAATTCCCGGGCAATGCTGCCAACCCGTGCAGCCCCTACTGCGAGGCGGGCGTCTGCTTCGGGGCCGGCGTTGACTGCGTCTCCTGCGGGACCCAGGCCCCTGCCGCGCAGGTGTAGAACGCCATCGCGACAGTGTCGAGGTAGATGTCGCCGTCCACGCCGCACGCGCTCGTGGGTTCCGGGGCGGCCGTGCCGAGTGTCACCTGCGTGCCGGCGACGCCCGGCTCACCGGGCTTGCCCGGCGCACCCGCCTCGCCCTGGGCGCCGGTCGCGCCCTGCGCGCCATCCTCGCCGGCGAGGTTCTCGACGACGTCCTCCTTGAGATTGCCGACGAAGCTCCAGACGCCGTCGCTGCGCAGGTAGACGTTCGAGGTGCTGACGTCGATGTAGAGGTCGCCGTCGACGCCGGCATCGACGGACGGCGCTCCCACGCCGACCCTCACCAGCGAGCCGGTGGGCATCAGCTCGGTGATCTTCGCCTTGATCGCTGCCGGGTCTGCCGGCGCCTCGGGCTCCTGGGTGACATAGACAGTGGGCGCGGGGGCGGGTTCGGCCGTCGCCTTCGCCATGCTGGAGCCGAGGAACGAGGCCACGAAGGCCAGGAGCACGACGCCGGCACCGACCCAGAGCAGCGTGCCCCGCGTCACAGCCGCGGCGGGCGTGCCGCCTGGAGCCGGTTGCGGCGTGTCGCCGGGCACGGGATCCGAGGCGGGTTCGGGGCGATCGTTTGCTTCGGTCACGGTGGGCTCCTTCGCAGCGCGGTTGGCGGCGAGCATAGCGGCGCGGCGCCCCTGATGGCGAGAGGCAATCTGGGTGAGGCTGGCGCATGCCGCCGGCCGGCATGCAGAAGGGCCCGCCCGACCGGAAGGTCGAGCGGGCCCTGATCTGCTGCGTGTGACTACGCGTTGACCGGCGTGTGGCCGGCGATCTGCGACACGAGTGCGTCGCCGGGGAAGGCCTGAACGAAGTCAGCCTCGATCTCGGCGCGCTCGAGCAGCTCGGCCATGCGGCGCTGGCGCTGCTTGGGGATGAGCGTCACGACGGTGCCCTGCTTGCCAGCGCGGCCGGTGCGGCCGGCGCGGTGCAGGTACGTCTTGTACTCGTCGGGGGCGTCGGCCTGGATCACCAGGTCGATGTCGTCGACGTGGATGCCGCGCGCTGCGACATCCGTGGCCACCAGCACGCTGACGCGGCCGCTGGTCAGCTGCGCCAGGTTGCGGGTGCGGCGGGCCTGGTTCAGGTCACCGTGCAGCGAGACGGCCGGGATGCCGGCGTCGTCGAGCTGCTCAGCGAGCTGCTCGGCGAAGGCACGGGTGCGGGCGAAGACCAGGGTCTTGCCGTCGCGGTCGGCCAGCTGCTCGATGATGCGGGTCTTGTCGCGCTGCTCGATCAGCAGAACGCGGTGGTCGATCGTCGAAGACGCCTGGTCTTCGCCGGCAACCTCGTGCACTGCGGGCGAGGGCAGGAACTCCTTGACGAGGGCGGCGACACCCTTGTCGAGCGTGGCCGAGAACAGCAGCTTCTGGCCACCGTCTGCGGTCTCGCGCAGGATGCGCTGCACCGGCTCGAGGAAGCCGAGGTCGCACATGTGGTCGGCCTCGTCGAGGACGGTGATGGTGACCTGGCTGAGGTCGAGGCGGCCCTGGTTGATCAGGTCCTCGATGCGGCCGGGGGTGCCGACGATGATGTCGACGCCGCGCTGCAGCGCGCCCACCTGGCGGTGCTGCGGCACTCCGCCGTAGATCTGCGTGGTGAACAGGCCGACCGAGCGGGCGATGGGCTGCACGGTGCGGTCGATCTGCAGGGCGAGCTCACGGGTCGGGGCGAGGATCAGGGCGCGGGGCTTGCGGCTCATGGCGCGCTTCTTGCCTCCACCGTTCTCCATCAGCTTCTCGACGAGCGGAGCGCCGAAGGCGATGGTCTTGCCGGAGCCGGTCTTGCCGCGGCCGAGGACATCCTTGCCGGCGAGAACGTCGGGGATGGTCGCTGCCTGGATCGGGAACGGGCTCGGGGCGCCGAGCTCGGCCAGAGCTGCAACGATGTTGCCGCCGAGGCCCAGGTCGCCAAAGCTCATGCCGACGACGTCGGAGGCCTGAATGGCCTCGGCCTCGAGGCGCTCGAGAACGACGTCATCCTGCGGGGTGAAGTGGCCCTTGCCAGCCGTGCCAGAGAAGTCGCGCTTCGGGTAGAAGCTGGAGTCGCTGCGCTCAGACTTCTGGAAGCCGGGGCGGTCGAAGTTGTCGCGGCGCGGGGGGCGCTCGTCGAAGTTGCGACGCGGGCGGTCGGCGCGGTCGGCGAAGTCCTTGCGCGGTGCGCGGTCGGCGGCGTTGTACGCGGGGCGCTCGGTGCGCTCCGGACGCTGCGGGCGGTCGTTGTACGAGGGGCGCTGGCCGTAGGCCGGGCGGTCGCCACGGTCGTTGCGGTTGGCGTCGTATGCGGGGCGCTCGCTGCCCTGGCCGTAGGCCGGGCGGCCGCCGCGGTCGTTGCCCCGGTCATTGTTGTAGGCGGGGCGCTCGCTGCGTGCACCGCGGTCGCCGTAGGACGGGCGGTCGTTGCCACGCTGCGGGCGGTCACCGTAGGAGGGACGCTCGCTGCCCTGGCCGTAGGCCGGGCGGCCACCGCGGTCGTTGCCGCGGTCGTTGTTGTAGGCGGGGCGCTCGGTACGTGCACCGCGGTCGCCGTAGGACGGGCGGTCGTTGCCGCGCTGCGGGCGGTCACCGTAGGAGGGACGCTCGCTGCGCTGGCCGTAGGCGGGACGCTCACCGCGGTCGTTGCCGCGGTCGTTGTTGTAGGCGGGGCGCTCGCTGCGCGCACCGCGGTCGTTGTTGTAAGCGGGGCGGTCGCTGCGCGCACCACGGTCGCTGCCGTAGGACGGGCGGTCGTTGCCGCGGGCCGGGCGGTCGCCACGGTCGTTGTTGTAGGCGGGACGCTCGCTGCGCGCACCACGGTCGCTGCCGTAGGACGGGCGGTCGTTGCTGCGGGCCGGACGGTCGTTGCCGTAGGCGGGGCGGTCGCTGCCACCGGTGGCGCGGGCTGCGCGCTCGTCGGCGTTCCAGCGGGCCTTCTTCGGGCCGCCCTCTTCGGGACGGTGGCCGCGGTGGCCGGGTGCGCGAGAGCCAGCCGACTTGGGGCCGCCCTTGGCGCCGCCCTTGGCGTAGGCCGGGTCGTAGTTCTTGGCCGTGCGGCCAGCAGAATTGTGGTTATTCGACATAAAGATTTCCTGGGTTTTGTTCGAGTACATGGCAGAACAACGCTGCGCCTCAATGAGCGCATCGCAACTGAGAACCCGGGGAGTCTTGACCGGGGCCGTTTCACATACATTGTGATTTTTCGCCAACAGAATTGTTGCGAAACCGGCCCACCAGACTTACAAACCCATCCGCATTACACATGCGGTGTCTAGAGCCGACTTGTCTACATTACCGGATGCCGGCTGAGAAGTCGCCCTGAACCGGTGCGCAATCCCGGCGCGGCACACGGGCGCCGGCGCGCGGGGGTTGGCCGGGGGCCGGGCGGGGGCCGACGGTAGATCGGGGCGTTGGCTTCGGCGCCGCGTCGGTGGCGCCCCGTAACCGCGCCGAAACGTCGGCGGCCTAGGCTCGCGCCATGACGAGCGCAGAACTGCGGCCGGGCGCGGCCGCACACACCCTGAGAATTGACCCCGCCTTGAACATCGCGGTCGAGGCACCGCGTCAGAGCGAGCTGGTGGCGTTGCTCGAGCAGAGCACGGCCTACGCGCGAAGCCTCGGCTACCCTCCGGAGAGCAACTTCCTGCTCGACGTCGACGCGCTCGAACGCCCCGGTGTGCGCGTCTACGTCGCCCGTGATGAGGGCGGCCGTGCCCTGGGACTCGCGGCCCTGGTCGCGCTGGACCCCGACACCGACGGCGGCCGGCCTGGCGACGCCGAGCTGAAGCGCATGTTCGTGAGCGCAGCTGCACGCGGGCGCGGCGTGGCCGGCGCCCTGCTCGGCCGGATCGAGGCGGATGCGGCGGCGCACGGCATCCGCCGCCTGCTGCTGGAGACGGGCGATCTGCACGATTCAGCGCTCGCCCTCTACGGCAAGCACGGCTACCGCGAGATCGACCAGTTCGGGCAGTACATCGGCGAGAAGCACAGCATCTGCATGGCGAAGCCGCTTGCCGAAGAATAGAGCGAGCGGCGAGCGGCGCGGCCGATTCGCGCCGTCCGTTCCGGTGCCCTACGCTCGACTCACTCGCACCACCACCCGTCGCACCGTTGCGCACCCGGAGCAGCAATGAACTCGAGACCCGCAGCGAATTCCAAGCCCGTCGGCGTCGGCCGCTCGCGCCGCACACGGGTGTTCACCGTGCTCGCCGCCGCCTGCACCGGCCTCCTCGCCACGGCCCTGCTCAGTGGTTTCCATGTCGGGGTGCGCGAGATCGGCCCGGACTCGGCCACGGCGACGTCAGAGCTCGTCACCCCCGAGATCATCGGCATCCGCACCTTCACGGCGCCGGCCGGCATTCGCGTCACCGAGGACGTCGCGTATGGCACCCGCGAGGACGGCACCCTGCTCACCCTCGATGTCTGTGAGCCGCAGGTCTCTAGCAGCGAGCGCCCGGCCGTGCTCTCGATTCACGGCGGCAGCTGGGCACGCGGCGACAAGGCCAACCCCGACTGGCGCGCGGTCTGCCTGTGGCTGGCCAGCGAGGGATTCGTCGCCTACTCGGTGAACTACCGGCTGGTGCCGGATCACACGTTCCCGGCCGCGATCGATGACGTCGAGCTGGCCGCACGGTGGGTGCGCTCCCCCGAGAACGCGGAGCGGTTCGGCATCGACCCGGCCCGCATCGGCGCCTTCGGCGGCTCGGCCGGCGGCAACCTCGCGGCACTGCTCGGCACCCGCGGCACCGGGCCGCTCGACCGCGGCAGCCGGGTCGCCGCCGTCGCCGAGCTCTCGGCACCGATCGACCTGCGCCGCGGCTCCGTGGTGCGGGACGGCGCCAACGTGCTCGTGCAAGACATCATCGGCCGCTACCTCGGTTGTGCCGAGTGGGCGCTCTGCGCGGAGGCGGAGGACGCCTCCCCTTCCACCTTCATCGACCAGAGCGACCCGCCGTTCTTCGTCGGCCACGCCGAGGCCGAGTTCATCCCGCTGGCCCAGTCGCAGAGCTTCGCGGCCGCCCTCGATGCCGCAGGCGTCGCCGTCGAGCTGGCGGTTGTGCCGGGCGACGACCACTCCATCGGCATCCTCGACGCCGGGATGCGCGAGCGCGTCGCGGGGTTCCTCCACGACGCGCTCGCGAATCCGGCTGTTCCCCTGGCTTAGCCGTTGAACTCGGCCGGGTGCGGCCCGACCCGGCCGGCGCCGGCGGCGACGTCCAGCGCATCGACCTCGGCGAGCGCCGCGGCGGGCAGCTCGAAGTCGAACACAGCCAGGTTCTCGGCGATGCGCGCCGGGGTGACCGACTTGGGGATGACGATGCGCCCCTGCTGCAGGTGCCAGCGCAGAATGACCTGGGCCGGGGTGCGCCCGATCTCTTCGGCGAGCCGGGCAATCACGGGGTTGCTCAGCATGGCACCCTGCGCGAGGGGGCTCCATGCCTCGGTGGCGATGCCGTGCGCGCGGTTGAATGCCACGGTCTCGGCCTGCTGCAGCGCGGGGTGCAGCTCGACCTGGTTGACGGCGGGCACGGTGCCGCCGAGGGCGATGATGCGCTCGAGCTGCGTCGGCAGGAAGTTCGAGACGCCGATCGCCCGGCTGCGGCCGCTTGCCGCGATCCCCTCGAGGGCCTCCCAGCTCTCGAGGTAGAGGTCGGTCGCCGGGGCCGGCCAGTGGATGAGGTACAGGTCGAGCGCCTCCAGGCCGAGCTTCTCCAGGCTCAGCTCGAATGCGGCCGCCGTCGTTGCTGTTCCCTGGTCGCTGTTCCAGAGCTTGCTCGTGATGAAGAGCTCGTCGCGGGCGATGCCGGATGCCGCGAGCGCCCGGCCCACCCCCTCCTCGTTGCCGTAGATGGCGGCCGTGTCGATGCTGCGGTAGCCAGCTTCGAGCGCGGCGCTGACGGCTGCCTCTGTCTCAACGTTTGGCACCTGGAAGACGCCGAAGCCGAGCTGCGGGATCAAGGCGCCGTTGTTCAGCGTGATGCGGGGAACGAGTGTTGCCTGTGTTGCGGACATGTTGTCTCCTACTGGTTTCGGTTTTGTGGTTTCGGTCTAGTGGGATGGGAGGAGGACGGGAGTGGTGGTCGTGCCGGTGCCGGCGCTCACCCGAGCGCGCCGGCGGAACTCGCCGCCGGGTGCGAACACCGCGACGAGCAGCACGACCAGGCCCGCGACGGTCACGACGGCGCCGGCCCAGAGCGGCGCCGTGAAGCCGAGCCCGGCCGCGAGGGTGAGCCCGCCGATCCAGGCACCGAACGCGTTACCCCCGTTGAAGGCGGCGATGTTGGCGGCGGAGGCCAGTGTCGGCGCTTGTTCGGCATGCGCCATGACCCGCATCTGCAGCCCGGGCACGGTGGCGAAGCCGAGGCCGCCCATCAGCAGGAGGCTCACGATCGTCATAGTCTGGTTGCCCGCCGTCAGCGCGAAGACGGCGAGCACCGCGCTGAGCCCACCGAGCAGCACCAGCAGGGTGAGGCCCAGGTTTTTGTCGGCCGCGCGGCCGCCGAGGATGTTGCCGACGAAGAGCCCGGCGCCGAAGACCATCAGCAGCCACGGCACGGATGCCGCGGCGAAGCCGCTCACCTCGGTGAGGGTGAAGGCGATGTAGGTGAAACCGCCGAACATCCCTCCGTAACCGAGCACGGTGATTCCGATGGAGAGCCACACCTGCGGGTTGCGGAAGATGCGGAACTCGCCTCGCAGGCCGTCGGGGTGGCGTGCGACATCGGCCCCGATCCGTGCGGGCACCAGCAGCGCGATGGCGGCGAAGGAGAGCACGCCCATGATGGTGATGGCCCAGAAGGTGGAGCGCCAGCCGGCCGCCTGGCCGAGCAGCGTTCCGAGCGGAACACCCATCACGTTGGCGATGGTGAGGCCGGCGAACATGATCGAGATGGCCGCTGCCTTCTTGGTGGGGGCGACGAGCTGGGAGGCGACGACCGCACCGATGCCGAAGAACGCGCCATGGCAGAGCGCGGCAACGATGCGCCCGATCATCATCGAGGTGTAGTCGGGCGCGAGCGCCGAGAGCAGGTTGCCGATGATGAACAGGATCATCAGCCCGAGGAGGGCCTTCTTGCGGTCGACTCTGGTGAGCGCCGCGGTCAGCACGATGGCGCCGAGGGCCACGCTCAGCGCGTAGCCGGAGATGAAGTAGCCGGCGGCGGTCTCGCTGACGGCAAAGTCGGCAGCCACCTCGGGCAGCAGTCCCATGATGACGAACTCGGTGAGGCCAATGGCGAACCCGCCGATGGCGAGTGCGTAGAGCGCGAGCGGCACTGTGATTCTCCTTTTTGGATTGATGCGTCTGCAACTAGCTGCGTGCGCAGTAGTTGCAGACGCGCTATAAATAGTTGCACACGCGCTATATCCGCGCAAGCTGGTATAGTGTCCTCAGACGCGCAAGTCGCGCCACGAGAGGAGCATTCGATGGGAATCGCCGACGACGCTGTCGAGATCCGAGCGCAGGGCTGGCGCGCGCTCGCCGCCGTGCACGGAATCATCGAATCCGCGCTTGAGAAGGCCCTGCAGGCTGAGCACGAACTCTCGGTCGTCGAGTTCACCGTGCTCGACGCCCTGAGCCGGCAGGACGGCTGGCACATGCGCATGCAGCAGCTTGCCCGGGCGACCGCGCTCTCCAGCAGCGCCACCACCCGGCTCGTCACCCGCCTCGAAGACCGCGGGCTCCTCACCCGCATCCTCTGCGCCGACGACCGCCGCGGCATCTACACCGAGCTCACGGCGGCCGGCGAAGCCCTGCTCAACCGCGCCCGCCCCACTCACGAGGCGACGCTGCACGAGGCGATCGAGCAGGCCAAGCAGGTTCCGGAGCTGGCCCCGTTGGTCGACGCGCTCGACGCGCTCTACCCGGCAGAGGTCGCCGCTGCCTGAGGTCGCGCGCCCCGCTGACATGAGGTCGAAATGTTCATGTGTTGAGCTAGGAGCATGAGCACAACTCCCATCACCGTCTCGATCGAGCGCACCGTCGACCCGGCGCGCATCGCAGAGGCAACGGCGTGGATGCAGACCGGCATCAACCTCGCCACTCACTACCCCGGCTTCCTCGGCTCCGGCTGGGTTCGAGCCGGAGCCGACTCCACGACGTGGCACATGTTGTACCGGTTCTCGGATGCCGCCGCGCTGCTTGAGTGGGAGCAGTCGCCGGAGCGCTCCTGGTGGCTCGAAAGCGGGAGCGGGTTCGTCAGCGAGCAGAAGACCGAACGCCGCACTGGGATCGAGGGCTGGTTCGACGAGCCGACCGAGGTCATGGTCGAGTTCGCCGGAGCCGTGTCAGAGGCACCGCCGCGCTGGAAGCAGGCCACCACGATCTGGCTCGGCTTCTTCCCGCTGAACCTGGTGTTCACCTACCTGGTCACCTGGCTCGTGCCCGGCTGGGACGCGCTGGCGATACTGCCGCGCGTGCTCATCACCACCCTCTGCCTCACGCCGATCATGACCTACTTCTTGCTGCCGGCGATCACCCGGGCGCTGCGCCGCTGGCTGGCTCCCGCCCGCTAGCGGCTCCGGCTCGCGACCCGGCCGCTCACGCCCACTACCGCGGTAGGCCCACTACCGCGGTAGGGGGTGAAACCGCTCCACGGTGTGATGCCGCCGCGTCGCCGCCGTGCCAGAGTGGCAACACCATGAAGCTCCGAGTACGACGTTCACACGCTCCGGCACAGGCGACGGCACCATCCGCACCGCGGGCGCCTCGACGACCACTCACGGCGCAACAGGAGCAGTTCGCGTGGTGGGCCGCGGCATCCGGAGTTGCCATCGTGCTGTTCTGTGTGAGCGTCCCGCTCTCGGCGACGATCTATCGGCTGCCCGTACTCGCGGCCTTCGGCGTCGGGATCCTGCAGTGCGGCAGCCTGCCGCTGTCGATCATCGCCCCACGCTGGGCGACCGCCAGCTGGATTGCCGGCACCAGCGCCTTCATCGCCTTCGGAACCGCGGCGCCCGGCGCACCGTGGCCACTCGCCGTTCCCGGCCTGCTCGGCCTGTGCGCACTGCTGATTCTGCTGGGGCTGCGCCAGCCGATCGTCGTCGGTATCGCGGCATGGGCGCTCGCGGCCGTCGCCTCGCTCCAGGTCTTGCTCTACGCCGGATTCGGCGCGGCCAAGATCGCGACCGTTGACGGCATCGTCGCCAACCTCGTCACCTCCACCGCGGTCTCGGCCGTCGCGCTCCTGCTCGCCTACCTCCTCGCCCAGCGCGAGGACATGCGCGGCGAGCTCGTCGCCGAGCGCCAGCAGAGTGCGGCAGAGCAGCAGCGCCGTGTGCTCGTCGAGGAGCGCACCCGTATCGCCCGCGAACTGCACGACGTCGTCGCGCACAGCATGTCCGTCATCCAAGTGCAGGCCTCGAGCGCGCCCTACCGGCTGCCGCAGCTCGACGACGCCACCCGCGGTGAGTTCGCCGAGATCGCGGCCTCCGCGCGCTCGGCGATGCACGAGATGCGCCGCCTGCTCGGCGTGCTGCGCAGCGAGGACGCGGCCGGCGAGGCGATGCCGCAGCCGGGACTGCCGCAGATCGTCGACCTCGTTCCCGCGGTCGAGCGGGCCGGGGTCACCGTGACCGTCGACATTGCGCCGGAGCTACCCGGCGAGGGCATCGCCAGCACCGCGGCCTATCGGATCGCCCAGGAGTCGCTGAGCAACGTGGTGCGCCATGCCCCCGACTCGCACGCTCGCGTGCTGGCGGAGCTCGTCAACAATGCCATCGTGTTGTGCGTCGAGAACGATGCGCCTCCGGGCGGAACCCCGTCGGCACCGGCGGCGGGAGGCGGCCACGGCCTCGTCGGCATGCGCGAGCGCTGCTCCATGCTTGGCGGCACCATGCACGCGGCGCCCACCCCGAGGGCGGATTCCGCGTGCTGGCCACGCTGCCGCTCGCGGCATCCGCTCCCTCCCCGCGGGTTCGGCCGCGTAGCCTTCTCGTGACAGACAACAGCAAGGAACCCAGCCAGCCGTGACGAATCCCGCCGACACGATCTCCGTGCTCATCGCCGACGACCAGGCCATGGTGCGGGCCGGCTTCGCCGCCGTGCTCGCCGCCCAGCCGGGCATCACCGTGCTCGGCCAGGCCACGAACGGGCAGGAGGCCGTCGAGCTCGCGCACGCGCTGCGCCCCGACGTCGTCGTGATGGACGTGCGGATGCCGCTGATGAACGGGCTCGAGGCCACCCGCGCGCTGCAGACCCCGCCGCGCAGCAGCGACTACGTTCCTCACGTCTTGATGCTGACAACGTTCGACATCGACGACTACGTGTACGAGGCGCTGCGCGCCGGCGCCAGCGGTTTCCTCCTCAAGGACGCCCTGCCGGAAGACCTCATCGCCGCCGTGCGCATCGTCGCCGGCGGCGACGCGCTGCTCGCGCCCGGGGTGACAAAACGCCTCATCGAGGATTTCGCGCGCTCCGGCCCGCCTCCCCGCACAGACACCGCGCGCCTCTCAGACCTGACCGAGCGCGAGATCGAGGTGCTCACGCTCGTGGGCCGAGGTCTCTCCAACAACGAGATCGCTGCGGCGCTCTTCATCGCCGAGCAGACCGTCAAGACCCACGTCAGCAAGGTTCTCGGCAAGCTGGGCCTGCGCGATCGCGTGCAGGCCGTGGTGTTCGCCTATGACGTGGCGCTCGTGCAGCCGGGCGGCGGCCAGGAGTCACCCGGCGCGCGCCGCTGAGCCTGCACCCCCTACCCGAGTAGGGGTGATGAACGGCTCCGCCGGGTGATGCCCCGCCGCACACCGTCTTCTTAACCTGAGCCCGCCGGCGGATCCACCGCCTGCGGCAAGGAGAAGACCGTGACTCTCGCACCCGCGCGTGCACGCACCGTTCACCCCGCTCCCCGGCGAGCGCCGGCTGCGGCGACACCCGCCGCCGCACCTCGTGATCGCAGCATCGACGCCGTGCGCACCCTGCTTCTGCTGGTCGTGGTCGCGCTGCACTCCACGATGGTCGGCGTCAGCGTCGGCGCCGCCGGCCCCGTGTTGCAGAACGCGCTCGAGGAGCAGGCCTGGTTCGCCCCGGTGAGCTGGGTGCTGCAGGTCATGCCGCTGTTCTTCGTCATCGGCGGCTTCGCGAGTGTGACCCAGTGGCGCAGGCTGCGCGCCACCGGTGTCTCGGCACCCGCCTATGTGCGCGGGCGCATCGACCGCCTGGTGAGGCCGGCCATCGTGCTCGTCGCTGTGGTCGGGGCCGTGCTGCTCGGCATGCTCGCCGTCGGCGTTCCGGCCGAACTCGTGGCCACGGCAAGCTTTCGCATCGGACAGCCGCTGTGGTTCCTCGCCGTCTACATTCTCTGCTCGGCCCTCGTACCTCTGATGGTCGCCGCCCACGAGCGGGCCCGCCGCACGACGCCGGCGGTGCTCGCTACGGCAGTCATCGCCGTCGATGCCGTCCGTTTCGCCACCGGCAGCGACGCCGTCGGATTCCTCAACCTCCTCTTCGTCTGGCTGCTGGTGCAGCAGCTCGGATTCTGGCTCGCAGACGGCGCGGTCGAGGCGCTGCCCCGGCGCACCCGCATCGCCCTGATCCCCGCCTCGCTCGCGACGCTGGTCGTGCTCTGCTCCGCCGGGCCCTACTCCCCCGACATGTACGTCAACCTCAACCCGCCGACGGTCGCTCTCGTGCTGCTCGGCGTCGCCCAGCTCATGGTGTTCTCGCTGCTGCGCGGCCGCATCGCGCACGCCGCCGAGCGTCCAGTGGTGCACCGGGTGGTTCAGGCGCTCGGCCAACGCAGCATGACCGTCTACATCTGGCACATGCCCGTGCTGATCGCGCTCGCCGCCGTGCTCCTGGCGCTGAACGCCGTGGCAGGCCTGCCGCTGCCGGACCCGCTGAGCGCGGCCTGGTGGGCGACGCGGCCCGCCTGGCTGTTCCTCGTCGCCGTCGCGGTCACCCCCGTCGTCGCCGTGCTTGCACGGTTCGAACGAGGCAAGCGCACGCCGCAGGGCGCCGCCCCTAGTGCATCGGTCGCCGTCGACACGGTGCTCGGCGCCGGCGGCGTCGCGACCGTGCTCGTGGCCGGATTCGGCGTGCTGCCGGCATCCATCGGCCTGCTGCTGCTCGGCTGGGCGCTGATCGGAACGGCCCGAGTCGCCCGTGCTGCCGGTGTCATACGGCGGAAGCGCACAGAGTCATCCGCCTGGATGACGCAGCAGGGCCTCCCGGCCGACGACAGCGCGCTCCCCGTTTCCTAACCTGAAAACAGACTTCAGGAACGCACGAACACTACAGACGAAACGAATCGGATCGCGCATATGGAACCCCTCACAGACTTCCTCATCTCAGCGGTGAGCTCACCCTGGGTCTACCTCGTCATCTTCGTGGCCGTGGTGGTCGACGGCTTCTTCCCGCCGGTGCCGAGCGAGATCGTCGTGACGGTCGCGGCCGCGATCGGTGTCAGCACCGGCGCCCGAACCCGATGTGATCGTTGCCCTCGCGGCGCTGGCGCGGCCGTCGGTGACACATCGCCTATTACATGGCCGAAGCATCGGCACGCAGCGCACGGCCTGGTCTCGCAGGCCCGGGTCTGCGGCCTTCGCGGCGGCCGAACGCGGCTCGCCCGCGGGCCGCGGCATGCTCCGTGGCCCGTACATCCGGTCGGGCGCATCGCGGTGAACATGACGGCCGGCGCGACCCGATCTCGTACCGCCGCTCTGGCCGCTCACCCTGGTGGCCGGCGCCTGTTGGGCGGTCTAACCGTGCTGATCGGCGTCATCGCCGGAGCTGGGCCGCGGACCAGCCCGTGCTCGGCGCCGTGATCGGGCGGCCATCGCTCTGGTCGTCGGCATCGCGATCGACCGCATCTCGGCTCTCGTCTCGCGCCGTCGGGCGGCGGCTGCGACGCCGCACGGCAGGCGCGTCTGGGTTACCAGACGGGTGTGACGCGAACCGCGTTGCCCGAGCCCGCGGCGTGATGTCTGCTGGAAAGATGAGCACCAGTAGATACCGCAGCCCCCAGCATCTCCAGTGTGACCGTCGGACAGGGGCCGCTGAGACGCTGAGGTTGTCGCCGTCGCCCGGCACGACGCCGCCATTCTGCTCGACCCTGCCGCGCTGGGATGCCGTCGCCGCCGCAGCATCATCGACGACCTCGCCGCCGACCCGGCCGCCCACTACGGCATCTCGACCGGCTTCGGGCCCTCGCGACCACCTACATCGAGGCGGACCGCCGCGCCCAGCTGCAGGTCAGCCTCGTGCGCTCGCACGCCGCCGGTTCCGGCGCCGAGGTCGAGCGCGAGTCGTGCGCGCCCCATGCTGCTGCGCCTCAGCACGCTGATGACAGGCCGCACGGGCGTGCCGGGCGACCGCCGAGACCTACGCCGCCATCCTGAACGCCGGCATCACCCCCATCGTGCGCGAATACGGCTCGCTCGGCTGCTCGGGCGACCTCGCGCCGTTGGCGCACTGTGCACTGGTGAGCATGGGCGAGGGCGAGGTGCGGGTTTCGACAAGCTCAACCAGCGGGGCCGGCTCAACCGGGGGGCCGGGCCGTCTCAACCAGCGGGGCCGGCTCAAGCAGCGAAGCCGGCGAACTGATGAGCGCGGCATCCGCCCTCGCCGCCGCCGGCATCACCCCGCTGCAGCTCGGCGAGAAGGAGGGCCTCGCCCTCATCAACGGCACCGACGGCATGCTCGGCATGCTCTCCCTCGCCATCCACGATCTGACCGCCCTGCTGCAGACTGCCGACATCGCCGCCTCGATGAGCGTCGAGGGTCTGATGGGCACGGATGCCGTCTTCGCCGCCGACCTGCACAAACTCCGGCCGCAGGCCGGGCAGGCGGTCTCGGCCGCGAACTTCCGCGCGCTCCTGGCCGGCTCGCCGATCGTTGCCAGCCACAAGGGGCCGGAGTGCACGCGCGTGCAAGACGCCTACTCGCTGCGCTGCGCGCCGATCGTGCACGGCGCCGCCCGCGACACCGTCGCCCATGCGACGAACGTCGCGTACGCCGAGCTGGCCAGCGCCGTCGACAACCCCGTGCTCACGCTGGACGGCCGGGTGGAGTCCAACGGCAACTT